>MEEF01000043.1 GCA_001724355.1 Mesorhizobium sp. SCN 65-20
GCGGGCGCGGCGGTTGGTCTCAACCGGACGGCGACGGGTGGTCATGCCCCCTCTCCGCCTCGCTGCGCTCGGCACCTCTCCCCAAAGGGGCGAGGAACCCAAGCTGAACAAGCGCCGCCGTACGCTGACCTAGATGTGCGCCGCAATTCGTCGGCCATGGGCGAGGAACCCAAGTCCTGCGAGGCACAGATCCCAGGTCCTGATGCCGATCGCCCGCACCCATCACAGCCGGTGCTCCCGAAGCTTTTCGAGGGCAGCAGAGCCGCGTGGCGACAGGCGGTAGCCGATGTCGAGGCTCTCGGTCAGGCCGAGTTCCTTGAGCTTGCGCACGTCCTGCTTGAATTTCAGCTTTTCGACGCCGAGACGTTCGGCAAGCGTTGCGGCAGCCACCTCGGGGTTCTGGCCGATTAGGCGCAGGATCGACGGGAAGTAACCGGGCGCGGCCCGATCCCACTTCTCGAATTTTTCGGCGAGCGCGTGCCAGTCGGCATCGCTCAGTTCGGCCGCCTCGCGCAGGGCAAGTCGCGCGTCTGCTTCCACACCGTCGAACGAAATACGATAGAGTGTGCGGCCATCGCCGGCACGCAGATCAGCGAGCAGCGCCGCGCGGTCGGCATAACCGGCGGCGCGGGCGTCTGATTCGGAAACGGCGGCTTCATCGACCGGCGCGACGGTTCCGATGCGGACCACGCCAATGGCCGTTCGCAGGCCGGTACCAGCCTTGACCCTCGGGCGCTGCCACCGGCGGAAGGCGAGCGTGATGTCGCCACGTCCGATGCCCTCGAGGGTTGCCTGCCTGAGCAGCATCAGAACCTCGGGATGTCGGGGAAGGCCAACTGGCCGCGGTGGACATGCATGCGGCCGAGTTCGGCGCAGCGGCGCAGTTGCGGGAACACCTTGCCGGGGTTGAGCAGATGGTTGGGATCGAAGGCGCACTTGACCCGCATCTGCTGGTCGAGGTCGACGTCGTTGAACATCTCCGGCATCAGGTCGCGTTTCTCGACGCCGACGCCGTGTTCGCCCGTCAGCACGCCGCCAACCCTGACGCAAAGGCGCAGGATGTCGGCGCCGAACTTTTCCGCCTTCTCCAGTTCGCCCGGCTTGTTGGCATCGTAAAGGATCAGCGGATGCAGATTGCCGTCGCCGGCGTGGAAGACGTTGGCGACTCCGAGGCCGTATTGCTCCGACAACTCGCGCATGCCGGCGAGCACGCGCGGCAGTTCCTTACGCGGGATGGTGCCGTCCATGCAGTAGTAGTCGGGCGAGATTCGGCCGACGGCGGGGAATGCCGCTTTGCGCCCGGCCCAGAAGGTCAACCGTTCCTGCTCGGACCGCGAAACACGGCATGTGGTGGCGCCGTTGCGGTTGGCGATCGCCTCGACGAGGCCGATAAGGTGATCCACCTCGACGGCGGGACCGTCGAGCTCGACGATCAGCAGCGCCTCGCATTCGAGCGGGTAACCGGCATGGACGAAGTCTTCTGCAGCATGGATCGCCGGCCGATCCATCATCTCCATGCCACCGGGAATGATGCCGGCGCCGATGATGTCGGCGACGCACTGGCCGCCCTCTTCGCTGGTGGGGAAGCCGATCAACAGCGCGCGCGCCGTCTCGGGCTTCTTGAGGATGCGGACCGTGACTTCGGTGACGACGCCGAGCAGGCCTTCCGAACCTGTCATCACGCCAAGCAGGTCGTAGCCTTCGGCATCGAGATGCTTGCCGCCCAGGCGCACCACTTCGCCATTCATCAGCACCATCTCGATGCCGAGCACATTGTTGGCCGTCAGCCCGTACTTCAGGCAGTGCACACCACCGGAATTCTCGGCCACGTTGCCGCCGATCGAACAGGCGATCTGCGACGACGGATCGGGGGCGTAGTAGAAGCCGTCAAGTTCCACGGCGGTGGTGATGCCGAGATTGGTGACGCCGGGCTGGGCGGTGACGGTGCGGTTGGGATAGTCGATTTCGAGAATGCGGTTGAAGCGGCTCATGACCAGCAGCACCGCATCTTCGAGCGGCAGCGCGCCGCCTGAGAGCGAGGTGCCCGAGCCGCGCGGCACGACGCGAATGTTGCGCTCGTTGCAGTATTTGAGCAGGCGCGACACCTGGGCGACCGTCTCCGGAAGGACGACGACAAGCGGCAACTGGCGATAGGCGGTCAACCCGTCGCTTTCGAAGGCGCGCATCTCGTTTGTTGTGTCGACCACGCCCTCGCCAGGCACGATGATGCGCATGTCGGCGACAATCTCGGCCCGGCGGGCAAGCGTCGCCGCATCGGGCTTGGGCATGGCAATGCCGGACATCGGTCACCTGCGGTCTACAACTGGTAAAAAGCATTTACCAGTTGAGGCCTAAGCATGCAAATTGGAAGAAGGTCGATGCTCGCGGCGCCAACCGAGAAGAGAGTCACGCAGCGTCAATCTGCCGCTGGCGGGCCACGCAGCCCGCAGTTGGCCCGGCGCGCAGGAGCCCTACTCGCCGGCGTGCAGCTTGGATTCGCTGTGGGCGCGGCGGACCCGGCGAACGCCCCACCAGACGAGCAGCACGGCAAGCGGCACGGCGGCTGCGGTGACGATCTCCGGCGCGAAGGCGTGGTCGACCGCCGACGCGCCTTTGGCCACGTATCCGACAAGGCCAACCACGTAGTAGGACACGGCGGCGACCGACAGGCCTTCGACCGTCTGCTGCAGGCGCAGTTGCAGCCTGGCGCGGTTGTTCATCGAGGCGAGCAGGTCGCGATTCTGCTTTTCGACCTCGACGTCGACCCAGGTGCGCAGAAGCGTGGTGGCGCGGGTCAGCTTGCGCGACAGGTTCGCCTGTCGCTCCTCGACCGAGCGGCAGGTGCGCATTGCGGGCGCCACACGGCGCTTCAGGAAACCTGCCCATGTGTCGTAGCCCGGAACGACCTCCTCCTCGAGCGCTTCGAGGCGCTCGCGAACGATGCCGTCATATGCCTTACTGGCGCCGAAGCGGTAGAGGCTGGAGGCGGCGTCCGCCTCCAGTTCGGCCGCAAGTTCGGTGAGGTCGGCGAGCAGCGCCTGGCTGTCGCGCGACTCGGTTTCCTTCATTTCGCGCGTCGCCTGGGCAAGCCCGTCCTCGATGCGGCGGACCCGCCCCGACAGCGACATCGCCATCGGCAGGCCAAGCATGGCGAGCGTGCGGTAGGTCTCGATGTCGATCAGGCGCTGCGACAGCGCGCCTGTTCGCGCCGGCGTCAGCCCGCGGTCGAGGACGAGGATGCGGGTGAGGCCATCGCCATCCTGGCGGAAGTCGGTGACGATCCCGGCGGCGCCGCCCTCGACCAGCGAGTAGCACAGGCTGGTGGGGTCGAAGGTCGCAATCAGCCTTTCGTTCGCAGGCGTCCACTTGCGGATCTCCAGCCGGATGCCCGAGATTACCGTGCCGGGTGGGCTGAAGCCGTTGCCGAAGGGCGAATCCTCCTGGGTGCGACCGTTCTCGCTGAGCGGGCCTTCCCAAAGATAGGTGGAAAACTCGGTATGGCGCTCCCAGCGCAGCGAACCCTGCCCCCACTTCATGGCGTGATGGCGGGCCTGGCGATCGGGCGCGGCGATGCCGAGCCGGCGCGACAGTTCGGAGAGCACCGCCTGGTCGACCGAAAAGCCGCCCTCGGTCATGAAGGAAAGCTGGACCAGCACGCGCGGGCTTTCGACAAGCGGATGCGGGCGCGAATGGACCTCGCCGAGCGCGCTCGGGCGCCCCTCATGAGCGGGAAAGCCCATGACGCTGCCGGTCGCGCGCGGCAGAAATTCCAATGAGGACGGCTCGATTGTCACCTGCGGCTCCCTCGATGCCATGACCTTCCTGCCTCTAGGTAAGTTTGCCGCAACAGGCAAACACCAACTTTAGCAGTGACTGATACTATGCATCGACGAAGACAGCCCTGGGTACTGCCGGACTGGATAAATAATTTGACCAGTCGGGACCGGCGCTCCTATCCTTCTGGCCAGGGACAAGTTTCGGACGACACCCGCTTGAGCGACATTTTCTCCAGGATCGAGCATTCGCGCACAGCCGACGAGGTGGTGTTGCAGATCGAAAGCCTCATTCTGGAAGGGGTGCTGCGCGCCGGCGACCGGCTGCCGGGCGAGCGTGAACTGGCCAAGCAGTTCGACGTCTCGCGGCCGATATTGCGCGACGCCCTGAAGACGCTGGAGGCGCGCGGCCTGATGGTCACGCGCCATGGTGGGGGAACCCATGTCGCCGATGTCATCGGCCAGGTGTTCTCCAAGCCGGTAATGGAACTGATCGTCAGCCACCGCAAGGCGGTCGCCGACTACCTCGAGTATCGCCGCGAGATCGAGGGCCTGGCAGCCGAATTCGCGGCCCGCAGGGCAACCGCCGAGGACCGCGCCTGCTCGACCGGATCATGGCCCGCATGGAGGCCGCGCATAAACGCGCCGACTTCCGGGAGGAAGCCGAGATCGACGTCGAATTCCACCACGCCGTCGGCGAATGCGCCCACAACATCATCCTGCTGCACACGCTGCGCTCCTGCTACAGGCTGTTGTCGGACGGGGTGTTCCAGAATCGGCTGGTGGTGTTCACCATGCCGGGCGCCCGGGAGGCACTGCTCGAACAGCACCAGGCGATCCACCGGGCCGTCGCGGGGGGCGATCCGGCCAGCGCGCGCAAGGCGGCCATGGACCACATTACCTATCTCGAGCGGGCCATGGCGGAGGCCGAGCGGAGCGGCGACTGGCAGCGCGTTTCGCGGCTCAGGCTGCGGCAGCGTCTCGATGGCGCAGCGACCGACCGGAACCGCGCATGACCGGCGTCCACTTTCTCGACGCGAAAGGCCCCGACGGCATCCGCCTCTATGCCATCGGCGACATCCACGGCCATCTGGACCTTTTGACCGAAATGCACGCCCGCATCGCCGAGGAAATCGCGAGCGACAAGCCCGCCGACTGGCGCATCATCCATGTCGGGGACCTGGTCGACCGTGGGCCAGATTCCAGGGGCGTGATCGAGTTCCTGATCGCAGCGACAGCTCGCGACGCCCGCAACATCGTTCTCGCCGGCAACCACGACCTGGGATTCCTCGACTTCCTCGACCATCCCGATCCAAACGGGCTGTTCGCCCGCAACGGCGGGCCGGAAACCGCGTGGTCCTACGGCGTCCTGCTTCGGATGGCCGACGCGCTCGGCCTTCATGAGACCCATGGCGAGTTGCTGCGGGCGGTGCCCGACAGCCATCGCCGCTTCCTGGGGCGGCTGCCCTATTCGATCGCGTTCGGGGATTTCTACTTCTGCCACGCCGGCATCAAGCCGGGAGTCCCGCTGGAAGAGCAGGTCCCGCATGACCTGCTCTGGATCCGCAGCGAGTTCCTGAACTACCCGGAGCTCCACCCGAAAGTCATCGTGCACGGGCACACACCCCAGGCGGAAGCCGAGGTGCTACCCAACCGCGTCAATGTCGATACGGGCGCGTTCTATACGGGCGCGCTCACGGCGCTCGTCGTGGACGGGGCCGAGAAACGACTGATTTCGGTGGAGACGTTGGGCCTCAGCGGGCGCCGGTGACGCCGTAGCCGTCGACGACGTTGTGATCCGACGCGGCGTCAGCGGAATAGATTCCGAAGCCGCCGAGCACGATTGCCGACAGCATGGCGAAGGACAGGAGCGCTGCTTTCACGGGGGTCATCTCAGGTTGAGCTTCCTGTAGTCTGCACCAGCAGAGTTACGAACAAGTTTACGAAAAGTTGCTGCATGACGCCGCCGCGCGGCCTGGTCGAGCCGAGCTTGTAGTGTCGTTGTGTATCGGGCTTGTGTCGCTCCGGATGCAGAAACGGTTCATTTGCGAAACCGTTCCCGACCGACGCCGGGCTCTCATAAAAAGCCTTGTCGGGACAATCCAGCGGGCAAATGTTCGTCCACAGCGGATTCTCAGTGGCGTGCCAAAAATGTCACGGCACGGATCAGATCGCGGCCACCCAGGCGCGCGCCAGGGCCATGCCCACGGCATCGGCTTCCGGCCCGTGGCGGGCGGCCTCGGCCTCGTGCCTTTCGGGCCAGTCGGGATTGGCCCTCGCGATCACGTCGGCGAAGGCCTCGTTCCATTCGCGGACCATCGCCCGGTCGGCTTCGAAGTGGAACTGGATGCCATAACCGGCCCGGCCGACCCTGAATGCCTGGTTGCCGGTGACGGAACTCGCGGCGAGACGCACGGCATCCTCGGGCAGGCTGAAAGTGTCGTCGTGCCACTGGAAGATCGGGAAACTGTCGGGAAGCTCGGCGAAGACCGGATCCTCCAGCGCTTCCTCGGTGAGCGAAATGCCATGCCAGCCGAACTCGGTCGCACCGCCGATGCGGTTCTGGCCACCATAGGCGCGCGCGAGCAACTGGCTGCCGAGGCAGATGCCGAGCACCGCCTTGTCGCGCTCCACGAAATCACGCGCCAGTTCCAGCAGTTGCGGGAAGTACGGCGAGTGCTGGTCGTCGAGCGCATTCTGTCCGCCGCCCAGCATCACCATCGCGTCGTGGTTGCCGGCATCCGCCGGCAGCGAGTCGCCGAGATAGGCGTTGCACTGGTCGATCTCCGCACCGATCTCGGCCAGGGCGCCGCCCAACTGGCCAAGCCCCGTGTTCCCGTAATTCTGGACGATCAGAACGCGCATCTTGGTCCTTCGAGCGGTCGCGTGACAAAGCTGCGGCGAGCCCTATCATGCGGCCCGCGACGCAGCCAAGAAGGATCGGCTATGCCACTGCAGAACAGGATCGATCCTCTCGGGCAGGTCCATGCGCATCCGGCGCGAGGCATGTTCACCGGCAACCGCGGCATCATCCATGATCCCGAGACGAGGACGCTGCTCAAGCGGCGATGGGCTACCAAGGCCTGGATCACCTGCGCCCTGCATTTCAAGGATGTCCGGCGCGTGCCCATGGGCCGCAACCGTCCCGGCGGCAAGGCCGGCTGGACCGAACTGTTCTTCCTCGACGAGGTGACCGCGCTCGCGGCCGGCCACCGCCCCTGCTTCTACTGCCGCCGGGAGCGGGCCAAGGCCTACAGTGCCGCCTATGCCGGCGCCTTCGGCGTCCTGGACCCCAAGGTGGGCGAGATCGACGCGGGGCTGCACGGCGAACGGCTCGCGTCGGGCGGCGTCCCGGTCGAAATCGAGGCGAAGGCCCTGCCTCAGTTGCCGGATGGCACGATGTTCTCGCAAGGCGGCGCGATCTATGCCCTCCGCGGCGGTAGGGCTTCGCGCTGGTCGTTCTCGGGGTACGATCGCGAAATCAAGCTGGAGCAATTTGGCGGAGAGACGCTGCGGCTCATCACGCCCGCGACGACGCTCGCGGTGCTGCGCCAGGGCTACCGGCCCCATTGGCATCCTAGCGCCGCCCCTTGACCGCCGCGCGGGGCTGCCGCATTGCTCGGCCATGCGCGCAAACTACAAGATGCAACGCCTGTTCGTGCCGAACGACCTCTCCGCCGGGGCGGCGTTCGACGCCGATCCGCAGCAGAGCCATTATCTCTCCAATGTGCTTCGCCTCGGCGAAGGCGCCGAAGTGCTGGTGTTCAATGGCCGTCATGGCGAATGGACGGCCAGGATCGCCGGCCGCACCAAGAAGGCAGTGCGGCTCGAAGTGCTGGAGCTGCAGCGTCCGCAGCCGGAACATCCTGATCTCCTCTATTGTTTCGCCCCGCTGAAGCAGGGCCGGCTCGACTATCTGGTGCAGAAGGCAGTGGAGATGGGCGCTGGCACGCTGGTGCCGGTCATCACCCAGCACACGCAGGTGAAGCCCGGCATAGACCGGCTGCGTGCCAATGCGGTGGAAGCCGCCGAGCAATGCGGCATCCTGGCGATCCCCGACGTGACCGAGGCGGTGAAGCTCGAGCAGTTGCTCGCCGGCTGGGACGAGGACCGACGGCTGATCTTCTGCGACGAAGACGCCTCGACCAACAATCCGATGGCAGCACTTCAGGGCATCAAGGAGCGCAAGCTGGCGCTTCTGGTCGGGCCGGAAGGCGGCTTCTCCGACGAGGAACGCCGCATGCTGCGTGCCCTGCCCTTCGTCACCGCCATTCCGCTGGGGCCACGCATCCTGCGGGCCGATACGGCAGCGGTGGCGGCACTTGCCGTCATCCAGGCCGCGATCGGCGATTGGTAGACGCCGAACGCGGTGCTGGCGCCGAATGTCAAGGCAAGGACTTGCAACTGGCCCCGCGCATGGCGAAATCATTCAATATCTATTGACGAAGGCTCAGGATTTTTCGCTTGATCGGCGAGCGCTCGATCGTCCATCAAGCGCCACCGTTCTTCCGCCCCAGGAGAAGCTTTAATGGCGCGCGACACCACCGATTTCCGGCCCATCGAGGGGATGGACGAACTCGTCGATTACCTGGCCGCCGGCAACAAGCCGCGCGACAAGTGGCGGATCGGCACCGAACACGAGAAATTCCCCTTCTATGTCGACGGCAATGCCCCGGTGCCCTATGGCACCGACCGCGGTATCCGCGCGCTGCTCGAAGGCATGCAGAAGACCCTGGGCTGGGACCCGATCATCGACGCCGGCCGCATCATCGGCCTGGTCGAGCCGACCGGCCAGGGCGCGATTTCGCTCGAGCCGGGCGGGCAGTTCGAGCTCTCGGGCGCGCCGCTGGAGACGATCCACCAGACCTGTCGCGAAGGCAACGCGCATCTGGCGCAACTGCGCGAGATCGCCGAGCCGCTCGGCATCCGCTTCCTCGGCCTTGGCGGCAGCCCCAAGTGGACGCTGGCCGAGACGCCGCGCATGCCCAAGTCGCGCTACGACATCATGACCGCCTACATGCCTAAGGTCGGCACCAAGGGCCTCGACATGATGTACCGCACTTGCACGATCCAGGTGAATCTCGACTTCGAGAGCGAAGCCGACATGCGCCGCAAGATGCAGGTGTCGCTCAAGCTGCAGCCGCTGTCGACCGCTCTGTTCGCCAACTCGCCCTTCACCGACGGCAAGCCGAACGGCATGCAGAGCTGGCGCGGCGACATCTGGCGCGACACCGACAACCAGCGCTCGGGCCTGCTCGAGTTCTGCTTCTCGCCGGAGTTCGGTTTCGCCGATTACGCCGAATGGGCGCTCGACGTGCCGATGTACTTCGTCATCCGCGACGGCCGCTACCACGACATGACGCACATGACCTTCCGCCAGTTCATGGCGGGAGCAGCCCGCAACGAACTGACGGACGGCATGCCCACGATCGGCGACTGGGCCAACCACCTGTCGACGTTGTTCCCCGACGTGCGCCTCAAGCGCTTCCTTGAAATGCGCGGCGCCGACGGCGGCCCGTGGCGGCGCATCTGCGCCCTGCCCGCATTCTGGGTCGGCCTGCTCTACGACGCGGCGACCCTCGATGCGATCGAGGACTACACCCGCGACTGGACCTATGCGGACGTGCGCGCGATGCGCGACGCTGTGCCGGAACAAGGCATCTCGGCGCCATTCCGCAACACGACGCTGCGCGAGGTCGGCCGCGAGGTTCTCGCACTCTCCCGCCGTGGGCTCGTCAACCGCGGCAGGAAGAACCGCGACGGGTTCGACGAGGCCGGCTTCCTCAACACGCTGGACGAAGTGATCGCGCGCGGAACGACCAGCGCCGAGGAGATGCTCGACGCCTATCACACGCGCTGGGGCGGCTCGATCGAGCCTGCGTTCATGGAATACGCCTACTAGGGCCGGGAGCCGAAATACCCTTCAACACGCATCGGAAACGCAATACGCTCCTCCCAATCGAATGATCCGAGGAGGAAACGATGCTGCCCCTGTTCGATATGCTGGCCAATGCCCAGAACGGCAACGGCATGGACGCGCTGGCGCGCCAGTTCGGGCTCAACCAGCAGCAAGCGCAATCCGCGGTCGAGGCGCTGATGCCGGCGTTCAGCCAGGGGCTGAAGCGCAACGCATCCGACCCCTACGGCCTTGGCTCCTTCCTGCAGGCCATGTCGACCGGCCAGCACGCAAAGTACTTCGACGACGCCACCCGCGCCTTCTCACCCCAGGGAGTGGACGAGGGCAACGGCATTCTCGGCCATCTGTTCGGGTCGAAGGATCTTTCGCGGGCTGTGGCCGCACAGGCCGCGCAGGCGACCGGCATCGGCCAGAACGTACTCCAGCAGATGCTGCCCGTCGTGGCGTCGATGATCATGGGCGGCCTGTTCAAGCAGTCGACCGGGCAGATGCAGGCGGCCAGCGGAATGGGCGCCAACAACCCGCTCGGCGAGATCATCGAGCAGATGATGCGGCAGGGTGGTGCCATGATGGGTGGCGGGCAAGCGCCGCAGCAGGCCCAGACGCCCGACCCGTTGGACAACCCCTTCGGCCAGATCCTCAAGGGCATGTTCGGCGGCGGCCAGGCCCAGCAGCCCACCTCGCGCCAGCAGCAGCCACAGGCGCAGAGCCCCTATGGCGACAACCCGCTGGGCAAGATCTTCGAGCAGATGCTCGGCGGCGGCGCCGGCCAATCCACGCCGCAAGCTCAGGCCCAGCCGCAGCAGCAGACGAACCCGAGCGGACGTCCGCGCAATCCCTATGACGACCTGTTCGGCAAAATGTTCGAGACCGGCAGCCAGCAGCGCGACGAATACCAGAAGGGTGTCGAGTCGATCTTCGACCAGTTTTCGCGCGGGATGGATAGGCATCGGTAGGGGATTAGGGGAGTAAGGCAGTAGGGGAATAAGGGGTAGGGAACAAAACCTTACTGCCTTACTGCCTTACTGCCTTACTGCCTTACTCCCCTCCCATAAAAAAAGCCCGATCCTCGAGAGGACCGGGCAACCTGCAGGCAAGACCGGCGGGGACCGGTTGGGAGTGGGGAGCCTGCGAAACTCTCAGGCCACGCGGCGGGCCAATACCTCGACATTGTCGGTTCGCGCCTGCCGGATCGAGCGCAGGCGGACGGTCGGATCGCGGGCAAAAGGCAGGTCAACCGCGACATGAAGATCGCTGCGGGTGAGCCCGATGTCTGCCAGTTCGGTGTCGGTCATCTCGCCGAGGCGATAGAAGGCACGCCGATTTTGCCAGGCGCGCAGGAGATCGGCTGCATAAGTGACGAAACGCATCGCATTCACCGGGCGAGCCGCGGAATGCGTCGTCTCAGTGCAATGGTCGAGCGTGGTCATTGTCTCTCTCCTCGTCAGGGGACAAACGGGTCCCTCCCGGTCGGCGCTCCTTTCGCCGCCCCGGCTCCGATACACATGCCTTATGTGGACGATGGCACTTTGCCTTCGCTCTATTGATTAATCCAACGAATGTTTTTAATCTTTATCATCAATGTTCATGATGGAAACGACCATGGCCGCTCCACTCGACCTTGACCAGCTCCAGACCTTCGTCTCCATCGTCGACACCGGCAGCTTCACGCGCGCAGCCGACGAGGTCCATCGTACGCAATCTGCCGTCTCGATGCAGATGCGCCGGCTCGAGGACCGTATCGGCAAGGCGCTGTTCGAAAAGGACGGCCGGCTCAACAAGCTGACCGAGGAAGGCGAGCGGCTGCTCGTCTATGCGCGGCGCCTGCTCCAGCTCAACCGCGAGACGCTTGCGGCCTTCGACGACCGGGCGCTGGAAGGCACCATCCGCATCGGTGTGCCGGACGACTATGCCGACCGCTTCCTGCCCGAGATCATGGCGCGGTTCTCGCGCTCCAACCCGCGCGTCGAGCTGTCGGTCGTGTGCGAACCAACCGTCAACCTCGCCGACCAGATCAGACGCGGCAATCTCGACATCGCGCTGGTGACGCAGTGCGAGGACACCAGGCCGACCGAAATCGTACGGAACGAGCCGCTGCTTTGGGTGTCCTCGGCCAGCCACATGATCCATGAGGAGGAGATCCTTCCCATGGCATTCGGGCGGCCGACCTGCCAGTGGCGGCGGATGGCCACCAACATCCTCGACGCCAGCGGCCGCCAGTATCGCATACTTTTCACGAGCTGGTCGGCGACCGTCATCACCGCGGCAGTGCTTTCCGGGCTGGCGATCTCCGTCCTGCCGGAATGCGCGCTCCGTCCGGGAATGCGCGTCCTCGGCGAGGCTGACGGCTTCGGCCCCCTGCCCGACTGCAAGATCGGCATATTGCGCGGCCACTCCAGCCGGCCTGAGATCATCGATGCGCTGGCTCGCCATATCAGCGAGAGCCTGGACAACATTTCCGTCCCGGTCCCCGAGGAAGCCGGCAGCTTCGACTTCGCCGCCCTGATGGCCACGCGCGGCCGAAGGCTGAAGCCCAGCCACATCATGCCAGGCTGGTAGCAACTGCCCGTCGCGCTTGACGAGGGGGGCCACGCGGCCCTCAATCGCGCCATGACCGAACTTGCCACCGAATCACGCACCAACGCGGCCGAATACACCGTCAGCGAAATCTCCGGCGCACTGAAGCGCACCGTCGAGGACGCCTTCGGCAATGTGCGCGTGCGCGGCGAAATCTCCGGCTATCGCGGGCCGCATTCGTCTGGCCATGCCTATTTCTCGCTGAAGGACGATCGTTCTCGCATCGAGGCCGTGGTGTGGAAGGGCACCATGAGCCGACTGAAGTTCCGCCCCGAGGAGGGCATGGAGGTCATCGCCTCGGGCAAGCTGACCACCTATCCCGGGTCATCCAAGTATCAGATCGTCATAGACAATCTGGAGCCCGCAGGCGCCGGCGCGCTGATGGCGCTGCTCGAGGAGCGCAAGCGCAGGCTCGCCGCCGAGGGCCTTTTCGACGAGCGACGCAAGCAGATGCTGCCGTTCATGCCGATGGTGATCGGCGTGGTCACCTCGCCGACGGGCGCCGTCATCCGCGACATCATCCACCGCATCAAGGACCGCTTTCCCCTCCACGTCATGGTCTGGCCGGTGCGGGTACAGGGCGAGACCTCGGGCGCCGAGGTGGCCAACGCCGTCGACGGCTTCAACGAACTGCCGGAAAGCGGCCCTTTCCGCCGTCCCGACCTGCTGATCGTGGCGCGTGGCGGCGGCAGTCTCGAGGACCTCTGGGGCTTCAACGACGAAGCCCTGATCCGGGCTGTCGCGGCCTCGCATATCCCCGTCATCTCGGCCGTCGGCCACGAAACCGACTGGACACTGATCGACCTCGCCGCCGACATGCGGGCGCCGACACCTACGGGTGCCGCTGAACTCGCCGTGCCGGTAAAGGCCGAGTTGGAGGCGACACTCGCCAATCTCGGCGCGCGCCTGCGCGGGGCGGTGTCGCGCATGATCGACCGGCGCAGCCAGGCGGTTCGGGCGGCGGCTCGCGCGCTGCCTACTCCCGACCAGCTGCTGGCACTGCCGCGCAGGCGCTTCGATGAGGCGACGAGCCGACTGGGCCGTGCGCTTACGGTTTCTACCGAGCGCAAGCGCGCCCGGCTCTCCGCCGTGCGCTTGTCGCCCCAGACATTGTCGAGGCGGATCAACGAAACCCGGCGGCACCTCGACCGCGACATGCTGCGCGCCGATGCGGCCTTGCGGGCGCTGGTGCGCGAGAGGCGCATCCACTTCGACCGCACAAAGGGCCGGCTTTCGCCGGAACCGCTGGCGCGCCGCCAAGAAACGTTCCGTCAGCTCGTCACTGGACTGGAGCGTCGGGCGACGCAGGCAATCGGGCTCCGCCTGGAGCGCGCCCGCACCAAGCTGTCGCAAGCCGACCGGCTGATGGCGACGCTGTCGCACAAGGCCGTACTGGCCCGCGGGTTCGCGCTGGTTCGGGATGCAGACGGGGCGGTGCTCAAGCGCGCAGGAGAGGTCGCTGCCGGGATGGCGCTGTCGATCGAGTTCGCCGATGGAACGGCCAATGCCATGGCCACCAGCGGCGAGGCCAAGCCCAAGGCGACGGCCAAGGCAGTTGCCAAAACAAAGGAACCTGGGCCGCAGGGCAGCCTGTTCTGAGTGCGTCAGTCGCCGGTCGTTTTGGCGGGCGCCGGGAATACCGGCGCCAGCAGCGGCGAAATGAACGGCGCACTCCAGGAACCACCGACGAAGAATGCGATCCGCAGGGCCAGCGCGGCTGGGGTCGCGGCCGGGTCCTTGGGCTCGATGGCCCCGGAAAGGGCGAGCCCGCGCCCGACATACGGCACGATTCCGGTAAGCCAGATGCGGTTGGTCGGCGTGCGCGCCTCGGCCTTGTCGAGCCTGGCGACGCCGTTGGAAATCGTCGCCTTGAGCTCCACTCCATCGACGGGAAGCGTGCCGCCGGCAACCTCGTCGAGCGAGAAGAAGCCACGCTCCGACGCACGCTTCAGGAAGGCCTGAAGGTCGAGGCCGGCGATTGCGCCGACGCCGAACGTGGCCGCTACCGAGCCATTGGCGTTCTGGAGCAATCGCTCCCAACTGGGGCCGGGTCCCTTGAGGATGACCGAAACCGTGCCGCGCCCGATCGGCATCAGGCGGCTCATGCCGGCAGCGGCGCCGAAGGCGCCTCCGTCGATGTCGGAAGCGAGGAGCCGGAGCTCCCCTTGCGTTCCGTTCGCCTGGCGGTCAAAACGAATGCCGGCCTGAACGTTACCTCCGAACGCCTCAGCGTCGGAGATGTCGAAAGCGGCGAGCCCGCCCTTGACCTGCACGGTTGCCGCCAGCTCGGCCAGGGCGATGGAACCGGCAGTGGCCTTTGCCGCCGATAGCCTGAGGTCGAGATTGATTCGGTCGGCGAAGCTCGTGTCGATCTCAGGCGCGCCCGACGTCATCGGCGCAAAGGCGGATGCGAAGGTAATCAAGTCGAGCGTGTCGAAGGCGAGCGTGCCTGCGATCGAGGGCACTGACCCGGCCAGGGAGAGGTCGAGGACCCCGGTGCCGGGACTGCCGTTCAGCGTGACTTGCGCGCCGTCGAGCTTGAGGCGCGCAAGATTGCCGGAAACCTTGGCAGCAACGGCTATCGGTCCCACCGGGCTTTCGGGCAATATGCCCGGCCTTGACCATTCGAGCACGCGCCGCAGCGAGGGCGCGGCGATCTTCGCCTGGCCGTCGAAGTGGCCTTCGCCGGCAAAATTGGCAACGCCGTCGAAGGAGGCTTCCACCGGTGCGGCCTTCAATGAGGCGACGAGCGGAGCCTCGCCACCGGCGAAGAGCAGCAGCGGACGCGGCGACGACAGATCTATCGCCACCTGCTCGCCGCGCCAGACGCCGGTCGCACTCATGCTCCCGGACTTGTTGAGCGCGCCCCAACTGACCTTGCCGGTGATATCGCCAGCCAATTCGTCCCGGCCCTCGTCGGATACCCCGATGACGCGACCGTCGACGAATTCGATCACGCCGAACTCGTCCGATGGCAGCTTGCCCAGGTCGGGTTGGGCCGGATCGGAAGCGACCGTCGCTCGAGCCCGCTCGATCGACCGTATGATGCGGCCGCCCTGCGAATGCGGCCACTCGTAGCCGCCATCGGGGCGGCGCTTCAGGTAAAGGGTCGGCCGTTCGAAATGCGCGTCGGAAAAATCGATATTGCCCAGCAGAGCCGACCAGGACGACAGCTCGACCTCGACCCTCTCGGCCTCGAAAACCGGCGAGTTGCCGGAATCATTCCATTCGGTCAACGTGACGTCGGTCAGCGTCGCCCGGAAGTCCGGCCAGATCTCGATGTCGGGAGTTCCCTCGATGGAAACGCGGAAGCCGCTCCACGCGCTCAACTCGAAAGCGATGCGGTCCTTCACGATCTGGGTGGAAGCGATGAAGGGCAGCGCCGCAATCACGACGGCGACGAGCACGGCAATGCCGGCGATCGCCCAGATGCTGCGCCTGAACAGTGATGATGGCATGTTGCCCGTGTGCTGCCCTGCTGCGCCTGATTGACTACCGGGTGTAACCGAGACACGCCGCATTTCAAGTCTTTATGGCTGCGCTATGGCGTTTGCTCACAGTGCAGTGGCGCAAATCGACGGCTCCTTGATCTGTTGCAGTGCGACATGCATAACCAATGCGGTTCTGGGAGAGATGCCGATGTCAGTTGAAAAGCCCCTCTGGACACCGTCTGCCGAGCGTGTCGCGGCGGCCCCGCTGACGGCCTTTACGGCCGCTGCGGAGAAGCGGGCGGGACGTCGGCTCCCGACCTACGCCGAATTGCACGGCTGGTCGGTGGCGGACCGCAGCGCCTTCTGGGACCTGGTCTGGGATTTCTGCGGCGTGATCGGCGAAAAAGGCGAACGCCTGCTCGTGGACGGCGACAGAATGCCGGGAGCGCGGTTCTTTCCCGATGCGAGGCTGAACTTCGCAGCAAACCTTTTGCGCGGGCGCGGTCCGGGCGAGGCGATCGTCTTCCGAGGCGAGGACAAGGTCGAGCGCCGGCTGACCTGGGACGATCTCGCCTCGCTGGTGTCGCGGCTGCAGCAGTTGTTGGTGTCGCTCGGCGTCGGCAAGGGCGACCGCGTTGCCGCGATGATGCCCAACATGCCGGAGGCGGTGGCTGCCATGCTCGCGACCGCCTCGATCGGCGCGGTATGGTCATCGTGCTCGCCCGACTTCGGCGAGCAGGGCGTGCTCGACCGCTTCGGCCAGATCGAGCCCAAGGTCTTCATCGCCCCCGACGGCTACTGGTATGCCGGTAAGCGCATCGAGGTGGCGGGCAAGATTGCCGTGGTGGCCGACAAGCTTGCCAGTGCCGGCAAGGTTCTCGTCGTCGACTATCTCGGCACTTCGAAGGAGGTGGCGGCCGGCATCGCCAAGGCCGAGGCGCTGGAAGCGGCGCTCGCCCCGTTCGCGGTCAGACCGGTCGCCTTCGAGCCCCTGCCCTTCGACCACCCGCTCTACATCCTGTTCTCCTCCGGCACGACCGGCATCCCGAAATGCATCGTGCACTCCGCCGGCGGCGCGCTTCTCCAGCACCTCAAGGAGCATCGCCTGCATTCGGGACTGAAGGCGGGCGACCGCTTCTTCTATTTCACCACCTGCGGCTGGATGATGTGGAACTGGCTGGTCTCGGGGCTCGCGAGCGAGGCGACGCTGTTGCTCTATGACGGCTCGCCCTTCCATCCGGATGGCAATGCGCTGTTCGACTTCGCCCAGGCGGAGAAGATGACCTATTTCGGCACGTCGGCGAAGTTCATCGATTCCGTGCGCAAGGCCGGGCTCAGGCCGATCGACAGTCACGACCTGTCGTCGGTGCGCACCATCTCCTCGACCGGCTCGCCGCTGTCACCGGAAGACTTCCAGTTCGTCTATGACGGCATCAAGCGCGACATCCACCTCGCCTCGATCTCCGGCGGCACCGACATCATGGGCTGCTTCGTGCTCGGGGTGCCGACCGAGCCGGTCTGGGTCGGCGAGATCCAGGGGGCGGGCCTGGCCATGGCGGTCGACGTCTGGGACGACAAGGGCCAGCCGGTGCGCGGCGAAAAGGGCGAACTCGTCTGCACCAAGGCGTTCCCGACCATGCCGGTCGGCTTCTGGAACGATGCGGACGGCGCGAAATACCACGCGGCCTACTTCGATCGCTTCGAAAACATCTGGTGCCACGGCGACTTCGCCGAATGGACGCCGCATGGCGGCATGATCATCCACGGGCGCTCGGACGCCACGCTCAACCCGGGCGGCGTGCGCATCGGCACGGCCGAGATCTACAACCAGGTCGAGCAGTTGCCTGAAATCCTGGAAGCGCTCTGCATTGGCCAGGACTGGGAAGGCGACGTACGCGTCGTGCTTTTCGTGCGCCTCGCTGCCGGCATCTTGCTCGACGAGGACCTCGAAAAACGCATCCGCGCCAAGATCCGCACCGGGGCTAGCCCGCGTCACGTGCCAGCCAGGATCGTCGCCATCGCCGACATCCCGCGCACCAAGTCGGGCAAGATAACCGAGCTCGCAGTCCGCGACGTCGTCCACGGCCGTGCCGTCAAGAACAAGGAAGCCCTCGCCAACCCGGAGGCCCTGGACCTCTACAGGGACATCGGGGCGCTCAGGAATTGAGGGCGGGCGGCAGGGTTAACAAAAGGTGAAGTTCAAATTTACCTAGACTTCAGGAGTGGTACAGTTTCGTAAACTTTTCGAAAGCCCGGTAAGAAACCGTTAAGTTTCGACCACGATAGTCGAGGCCAACTTGAGGGAGAATTCTCCCTTCCTCGGCTCCGAGGATGGCCAGTTCGCTCAAGTCCCCGTTGAAACAGCATCTACTTCAAGGCGTCCCAGGGACGCCTTTTCTTTGCCCGGCGGGACCCTACAGCGACGCCTCCGCGTCGCGCACCAGCGCACCCGACAGCAGAACCACGGGAACCATGGCCGTGATGATGATCACGATCGCCGCAACCGCCCCCTCCTCCGGAACGCCGCGGGAGGCGTTTTCGTAGACGTGGGTTGCGAGCGTGCTGAAGCCGAAGGGCCTGAGCAGGATCGTCGCCGAGAGCTCCTTCACCGTATCGACGAAGACCAGGACCGCTGCCGTCAGGATCGCCGGCTTCAGCAACGGCAGCAGCACCCTGACTGCGCTTTGGCTCGGGGTCTTGCCGAGGCTGCGTGCAGCCTCGTCCAGGCTTCCGGGCAGCTTTTCCATGCCGGAGCGGATTGCGCCCTCTGCAAGTGCGACGAAGCGGATGGTGCATGCGAGGATGACCGCAGCTGCCGATCCGGTGAGCAGGAGCCCTGTAGAGAATCCGAGATGCGCGCGCGCGAAGGCATCGACCAGATTGTCGAAGCGCGCCAGAACGAACAGTAGACCGAGACCCAGGATGCCGCCGGGCAGCGCATAGCCGATCGAAGCGAGCCGTACCGTCGCAGCCATTGCGCGGCCCTTGGACAAGCGCTGGGTGTTGAGCAGGAAGAGCGCGATCGCGACGGTGAGCGCCGCCGTCACCGAAGCGGTCATCAGGCTGTTGAGGAAGGCGCTGCCGACTTCAGGCGACGTGAACTGCTCGATCCGCCGGGACGCGTATTGCCCGAAAATGGTGATGGGCACACCGAAACCCGAGAGGATCGGCAGCGCGACCGCGAGCGGCATCGCGAACCGGGTCCAGCCCTTGAGTGCCACGCGCGGTGGATGAACCTTGAGGTGGGTGCCGCGTCCGGCGTGGAAACGCTGGCGGCGTCGGGCCCACTGCTCGGCGACCAGCAGCAACACCACCAGAACCAGCATCAGGATGGCGATCTGCGCCCCGCCCTCGAGGCTGCCCCGGTTGAGCCAGGTCGTATAGACGGCCACCGTCAGCGTGCGGACGCCGAAATATTCGGCAGCACCGATGTCGTTGATGCTCTCCATCAGCACCAGTGCCACACCCGCCACGATGGCGGGACGGGCCACCGGCAGCAGGACGCGCCAGAAGACGCGCGCCGGCGAGGCACCAAGCGTGCGCGCGACGTCGGCGATGTTGCGCCCCTGCATGAGGAAGACGATGCGGGTGGTCAGGTAGACGTAGGGGTAGAGCACCGAGGCGAGCACGAAGGCCGTTCCCCAGGTCGAACGGATGTCGGGAAACCAGTAGTCGCGAATCGTCTGGAAGCCGAAAATCGAGCGGACGAGGCTCTGCACCGGTCCCTGGTAGTGGAAGAACTCGCCGAACGCATATGCGGCCAGGTAAGGCGGAACCGCGAGAGGCAGGACGAGCGCCCAGGACAGCGTGCGGCGGAACGGGAAGTCGTAGGCGACGACGGCCCAGGCGCATGCAACGCCGCCCACAGTGGTCAGGACGGCAACCATCGCAAGAAGCGCAAGCGTCGTGCGCGTGGCGCCCGGGAGCACGTTCTCGATGAGGTGGGGCCAGTCCTCGCCGTTGCCGGACAGAGCCACGAAAACGAGCGACAGCACGGGCAGAATGACGATGAGCCCGATGGCGAGCGCAAAGGCGCTGTGCAGCGGATGCCGCAGCCGCTTTACCGGCAGCGGCCGCTTCGCAGCCTCTGTTCCGGACATGTCCAAACCCGCATCGCCACGCGTCAGCAAGTCATTTCCCCTGCAACGCGGAAAAGCCGGACCGCAAGCGCAGCCCGGCTTTTCCTATTCAATTGGGCCCGCCCTATCAGCTGCTCGGGCCGTCGTCGAGACCGACGCGGTCAACCATCTCGGAAGCCGCCTTGCGACCCTTGGCGACGTCGACGAGCGGCAGCGTGTCGGCGTTGAGCGTGCCGAATGCCTTGACCGTCTCGGACGGCTCGAGGCCCGGCTCGACCGGATACTCGTAGTTCTTCTCGGCGTAGATCTGCTGCGCCTCGTGGCTGGCCAGGAAGCGGATCAGCTTGACCGCGTCATCGCGGTTCGGCGAATGCTTGGCGAGCGCGGCACCTGAGATGTTGACGTGGGTCAGGCCGTTCTCGAAGGTCGGGAACAGCACGTTGATGGCGTTGCCCCACTCCTTCTCCTTCGGATCCTTCTCGTTGTTGCGCATCAGGCCGACATAATAGGTGTTGCCGATGGCGATGTCGCATTCGCCGGCAGCGATGGCGCCGGCCTGCGGACGGTCGCCGCCGTCGGGCTTCTTGGCGAGATTGGCCTTAAGGCCCTTCATCCACTCTTCGGTCTTCTCCGGGCCCCAATGGGCGATTGCGGCCGAGAAGAGCGCGAGGTTGTAGTCGTGCTGGCCCGAGCGCATGCAGATCTTGCCCTTCCACTTCGGGTCGGCGAGGTCGGCATAGGTGATCGCCGTGTCCTTGACGCGGTCCTTCGAGGCATAAACGACGCGAGCGCGCTTGGTCAGGCCGAACCAGTGGCCTTCCGGATCGCGGTATTCGGTCGGCAGCAGCTTGTTGACTTCCTCGTCCACCAGCGGCTGGGTGACGTCCTTTTCCTTCGCCGAAGTCAGGCGGGCGATATCGACGGTCATGATGACGTCAGCGGGCGAGTTCTCGCCTTCAGCGAGGATGCGCTCCTCAAGGCCCTTGTCGAGGAAGAGCACTTCGGTCTTGATGCCGGTCTCGGCGGTGAAGGCATCGAGGACAGGCTTGATGAGGTCGGGCTGGCGATAGGTGTAGATGTTCACGACACCGTCGGCGAGCGCCGAGGTGCTGAAAAGAGCCGCAAGGGCGAAGCCGGCCATGATCGACCGCGCGTTTCCAATCTTCATCTTTCTCTCCTGGCCAAAGGGGTCAAAAACCCTCGGGGGAACGTTTCATCGCAGCCTCGCGTCGGAAGCTGCCTCCCGTATCGGCAATTTGACTGTGAAGGTCAAGATTAAAGGCCAACAAATTCAATAGTTTAGAAACGTTCTAAACTGGACTTTTCTACACTGGATTCAAGGCTTTGCCCAAACGGCCGAAGCAGGCTGCCATCGCCATCACAGGGATGTGCGCACAATGCCGCAGCTATTACTCGGCAAGTACTCTCGTGGATGGAAAAGTAACCTCGACCAGGGTGCCCTCGCCCGGCGTCGAGGCGATGCTGAACCGGGCGCGGTTTGCCTCCACCATCGCCTTGGTCAGCGGCAGGCCGAGACCGGTGCCGTCGCCCCGAGCGCGCTTCAGCGAGTTGATCTGTTTGAACGGCTTCAGCGCTTGCTCGATCTCGGCTTGCGACATGCCGATACCCGTATCGCGCACCCGCATGACGATGTCGCCGGAGCTTTCATAGGCGGTTGAGACGATGACCTGGCCGCCGGCCTGGGTATAGCGGACGGCATTGGACAGGATGTTGAGCGCGATCTGGCGCACGCTGCGGCGGTCGGCCACCACTTCCGGCAGGCGCGACGCCAGGCTCGAGCGGATGATGACCCGCTCGCGGTTGGCCTGCGGCTGCATCATCGCAACGGTTTCGGCCAGCGTGTCGTTGAGCGACACCGCCTCATAATCCATCTCCTGCTGACCGGCCTCGATCTTGGAGATGTCAAGGAGATCGTTGACCAGGTCGAGCACGTGGTTGCCGGAGCGGTTGATGTCGCGGAGATAGTCCCGGTAGCGGTCGTTGGCCACCGGTCCGAACTTCTCGTCCATCATCAGTTCCGAGAAGCCGATGATGGCGTTGAGCGGCGTGCGAATCTCGTGGCTGATGCGCGCCAGGAAGTCCGTCTTCTGCGACGACGAGCGCTCGGCCGCGGCGCGCGCCTGCGTCAACTCCTCCTCGGCGCGCTTCCACGGGGTGATGTCGCGAACGACCGCGCAGAAACCGCTCTCGTTGGGCAGGCGCCCGATGGTCATGAACAGCGGGATGAAGCGCCCCTGGGCCTCGCGCCCGATGACCTCGCGGCCGTCGTTGAGCACGCTCGCCACGCCATGTTCGGACAGGCCGCTGAGATAGTCGCGGGCGGCGCGCTGGCTCTCGATGGCAAACAGCGAGTGGAAGGCCTTTCCGGCCACCTCGTCGCTGTCGAAACCGAACAAAGCCTCGGCCGGACGACTGATCGAACGGATGTTGCCGTCGCGGTCGATGAGCACGACGCCGTCGGTTGCGGTGTCGATGATGGTCCGCATCTCGGCGAGGCGCCCCTCGAGTTCGGCCACCTCTTCCGCGGCGCGGGCATCTAGGCCGTCGTCGCCGGCGCGGCGCACCACGAGCATCAGCGCCTTGCCCTCCTGCCACGGCACCGAGCGCAGCACGGCCTCGATCGGGAACTCCTCGCCTTCCTTGGTGCGAAGTCTGAGATCGTGATCCGCGCCGGGTTCGTCGCCATAGGGCTCGGCGAACAGCGCATCGAGGCCGCCCGAGCGGGCGAGTTCATCGACCGAGCCGTAGCCGGTCAGGTGGAAGAACTCGGCGTTGGCGTAGTGCAGCACGTCACCGGCGTGGATGAGCACAGGCACTGGCAGCTGCTCGAGGATCGGTGCGTCGACGGGCGTGTCCCGGCCGGCCGGAAACAAGTCGGACGGGATGATGTCGTCGGCCTTGAGCGGCGGCCTTTCGGCTTCCGCCGAACCATCATCCGCCCGTTCGGCGGCGACACTGTTCTGCCGCGCGGTGGGCAGCGGGACGACCTCGCCCGTCGGTTGGCCGGCCTCGACCGCAAGCTGCGCCTCGGCTTCCTGCTTTTCGGCGATTTCCGCGGCAGCCGCCTCGGCGTAGGCGGCGATCTCTGCGGAGGCCGCCTCGCCGTTGCCCGGCTCGGCGACGTCCGATTTCTGCCGCGAGGCGACCACTTCGTTCGCCCGCTTCAGTCGCTCGCCGATCTCGCGGAAGGCATTGCGCTCGATGCTCGACAGGCCCTTGCCGTTCGCCGCTTCCGGCGACGCAGGGCGGTGCTCGGCGAGTTGAATCACCTTGTCAGAGAATCGGTTGTCCTGCTCCCCGGCATCGAGCGGCGCGTCCGCAGGCGATTCGCCGGCAAGCGCCCCCTGCCCGGCAACGGCCTCAGCGTCGGCGGTCGCCTCGGCAGCCGTTTCGGGCTGAACGTCAGCTACAGCCTGTTCGCCTGCAGCGTCAGACGTCGCCGGAGTTTCGCCGTTGGGCACCAGCGCGAGGCCGATGCGCTCGTGATCCTTCACGGCCTCGCCAGGCCGCGCCACGCCAAAGCCCCGGAACCCCTCGAAACGGCGGTCGCGGTCGTAGACCGGCAGGGCCGCGAGATCGACCGGGATGCGGCGATCCGTACCGGCGACCGGCCACAGCACCGAGCGGCCCGACCAGGTGTCGCGGCGCTGCAGCAGCCCGGCAATCTCCCCGGACGGATCCAGTTCGAAGGCATTGGAAACGTCCTGGAAGCGGCGGCCGACGATGTCGGCGGCGTGCTCGCCGACGACCGCGGCGAATTCGGGTGAAATCGTGCTGAAGCGCCCTTCGGCATCGGTGCGCCAGACGAAGCGGACCGGAGCGTTGCGATCCTCGACCGTTTCGCTCGACACCGGCGCCGGCTCGGCAGGCGCGGGGCTTTCCTCTTCGGGCGCAGCCGAGACGGGCACGTCCGCTTCCTCGGTAGACGCCTGCTCGGCCGCGGTGGCGGCCAGCTCGCGCACCAGCAGTCCCGCCTTGCTCTCGCGCTCCTCCGGACTGAAGTACCAGTGATCGTGCGCGGCGTGTTCGTCCGCCGCCGTAGCGGCCCCGGCTGCCGAATCGGTGGCCGGCGCTTCGGAAGATCGCGTGACAGGCGTCACCGCCTCGTCGGCAGCCCCGGCCAGAACCGAATCGTCCGACTCTTCCGCTTGCTCGTCGACCACGACCAGCAGGTAGCGTTGCTCGGTAAGCCGTGCGAGCCCGGCAGGCAGGCGGCCACTGCTCGCAGGAATGATCCGCTTGATCATGCGGTCGCGCTCGCTGACCACGGCGGAGACGAGTTCGGCGAGCGTCGTTGTGGAAATGCCGAGTTCGGCGAACCCCTCGGTCGCAGCCTCGACCGCGCCGAGGCCGTCGACGAAGGCGAGGAAATGGCCGGGCTCGGTGAACCCGCTGATGGCGTTGGCGGCGATCTCCGAATTCGAGCGCGAAGCGGCCTGTCCGGCGGGAACGGCGAGCATGATGCCAGTCTCACCATCCGGGAGCCTGATCGAACTGGCCGCGAAGGCGACCGCGCGGCTGCTGAGACCTGATGCCACCCGCACCATAAGCGTGCGGTCGCGGCCAATCTCGGGGAAGCCGCGGGTCGCGGCGATCTGGCGGCGGGCGGCGAGACCCAGGCGGGCCGGCGCGCCGATCACCTGGTCTATGTCGTCATAGCCCAGCACCTCCGCGCCCGGGCCGTTCGCCCACAGCACCCGCTCGAGATCGACCGAAAGCACGACCACGGCGTCGCCGGCAGCAAAACGCTGTCGAACGCCATCGACCACGGCGACATCGATGAATGAATAGGCTGCTGACGGCATTCCCTTACCCGCTAGGCACGCTTTCCCGCGTTTAACGCTTTGTTAATAAAAGCCGCGGCCGCCAAGGTCTACCAAACAGCTGTCATAGAACGGTATTATTCTCGCCACGTGGTTAATCGGAAACGCCCGAAATGCTGCATCGCAACAATTATGTTGCATTGCACAATGGAAGGCGTTATATGGATCAGGCGAATAAACGAGACGGGTGACCATCCCGTCCAGTCCACAGGGTGAGACAATGTCCAAGACCAAGACCGCAGAATTCGCAGACATCAACGAGACCATCGAAATGCCGAGCTTCGACGTTTCCAAGGCCAGCGACCAGTTCCGTGCCTTCGCCGAGAAGGGCGTCGAGCAGTCGAAGGAGGCCTACTCCAAGCTCAAGACCGGCGCCGAAGAGGCCCAGAAGACCATCGAGACCACCTACGAGACCGCCCGCAGCGTGACCAGCGAGCTGTCGCTCAAGGCGATCGCCGCACTCCGCACCAATGCCGAGGCCGGCTTCGCCCACCTCGAGGCCCTTGCCGGCGCCAAGTCGCTGTCGGAGGTCGTCGAGCTGCAGTCCAGCTATCTGCGCAAGCGCGTCGAGCTGACCGTCGAGCAGGCCAAGGATTTCCAGGCTGTCGCCTCGAAGGCCGCCGAAGACGTCGCCAAGCCGGTCAAGACCGCGTTCGAAAAGGCGCTGAAGGATCTCAAGGCCGCCTGATCAAGGCGACCTTCACGACTACCCGGTCGGCGGTTCCTCCTCCCGCTGCCTGCCGGGCGCAGCGGCCAGCACTCCTCCCCGCTGGCCATACATAAGGAAAAGGTCGGCTCCTCCCGCCGGCCTTTTTCTTTTCCGGCCATAAACGCCGGACAAACAAGGGCTTGGGCGGTTCTGCACAAATCGCCGCAGTGGATGGTTCGCAAAGCTCTTGAAATGTGATGCAATTGTCCGTAAGGACGCTGCGCCAGACCAAGGCACGCGGTTGTAGCTCAGTTGGTTAGAGCGCCGGATTGTGGATCCGGAGGTCGGTGGTTCGAGCCCACCCAACCGTACCATCCCTTTTTCCTCCCGATACTGAAGACAGCCTGGCCCGCCGATTCGGCGGCCAAATGCGCCGATCGAGGGCTTAGGCCGAGGTCCACGGACCGCGGCGCCCCCTGTCTCCCTCTTGCAACAACGTTGCGGAAACTGGAAGGATGGCCCCGGCGTTCTTGCTCACCCTAATATTAGGGATCACAATTAGAATCGGGTGAGGGGCTTGCGACCGGAGAGGGCGTGTCGTGAGCATGGCATTGAATTCCACATGCCCGGACAAACGTGCCGGGGATAAGTTTCTTGATGCGCATCGCAAATTCGAACTCGGCAGATCGCCTGCCACTCCGCGCCTACGAAAGCCACTGACGGTTCTAGCCGGTCTGCTACTTGCCTCCGTCTCGTCGCAGGCGCTTGCCCAACAGGTCGTCGCCGACGGCACGACTCAGACGGCAACGGGCACGATCGACACGGGCGTTGCTCCTCCCACCGCCGGCTATACGCTGTGGGCGCTGAACAGCGGCATAATCAACAGCATGCCGCCGTTGAGCCTGCTCAACAACACAGCTGGAGTGCCGATCGTCGTCCGGGCCGAAACCGGTGGGCAGATTAATCTTGGCAGCGGAACGACGGCGACTGCTGGCCCCGCTTCATCGAACTCTTCGCCCGGGACGGTGCTTTCCGCCGATGGTGCCGGTTCGGTCATCACGGCGACGGGTACGGTTATCCGCGCAGAGGGAAACTCGACCTACGGCGGGATCGCTACCAACGGCGGCACGATCAACGTCATCGGAGGCACGATCACCACGTTAGGAAACAACGCGGTCGGTCATGGCCTGTTCGCAACGGGTGCCGGCTCCACGATCACAGGCAATTCGGGCCTGGCAATCAACATGACCGGAATTGGTGCCTATGCCTTTGGTGGGGCGAACATCACGCTCGACACCGTCAACATCACCGAGAACCCTGCGACCGGCAACATCTCGGGCATTCGGTCGGAG
Source organism: Mesorhizobium sp. SCN 65-20 (assembly GCA_001724355.1). GTDB lineage: Bacteria > Pseudomonadota > Alphaproteobacteria > Rhizobiales > Rhizobiaceae > Aminobacter. The sequence continues at coordinate 26,623 of MEEF01000043.1, forward strand.
AGCGCCAACAGTCTGATCACCGCCGAAAACGTCAACGTCGTGACAAGCGGACCCAATTCGATAGCCGTCCTGGCTATCCAAAGCGGTCATGTCATTTTCAACAATGGCACGGTGGTGACCTCGGGTGACGGCGGGTTCGGCCTGGATGCGGGACAGGCGGACCCGGCGACGCCAACGATCCTGGCACAGCTGGACGCGACCAATGTCACGGTGACGACGACTGGAGTCGCTGGTCACGGGACCTTCACCTACAACGGCGCGATCATGAACCTCGAGAATATTGATATCCATACCTCGGGGCAGTTTGCCTACGGTGTAAATTCTGAGGGATATCTTCTTTCGGGCCCGCCCATTCAGACGCTGACCACCGGCAAGAACGTCACGATCAACACGACGGGCGATTCCGCTTATGCCATTGTTGTCAATGAAAGTGCCGAGGCCGATCTCAGTGACAGCTCGGCGACGGCAACGGGTCCGAATGCTGGCGGTATCTTCGTCGGCGATACCGGGTCAGTCGGCAGGCTGCTGCGCACCCCGGTTACGAGCGCCCAGTATGACGGCGGCCGCGCGGCCGATTCCGGGCACTTGTTCATCACCGACAGCGACGTGACGGCGGGGCGCTACGGCATTCGCGCCAATGGCGGCACGGCCGCGGACCCCAGCATCGTCGTGTTTTCGGGCGGTACGCTGACCTCAGCATCCGACGCCTTCAACGCCCATGACACGTTTGCCCTGCTCACGCTGCAGAACGGAACCGTGGTGTCGCAGGGCAGCGGCAACCTGCTCAACGTGATCAGCAACGACCCGGCAACGCTGATCAGCAACGTCCAGTTCACCACCGCGAACATCGTCGCCACAGGCAACATCATCGCCGACGCGACCAGCATCGCCAACATCGCCATCACCCAGAACAGCACCATCACCGGCATCGAGCTGAACACGTTCACGACGCTTGATGCTTCCAGCGTTTGGATCATGAACGGCAACTCGGACATCTATTCGCTGACCAATGCCGGGCTGGTGCAGTACACCCCGCCGGTCGGCGACCCGACGCTGCTTGCGAGCTACAAGACGCTGACGACCGACAACTATATCGGCCAGGGCGGCACGCTTGGCCTCAACACCTATCTCGGCGACGACAGCGCACCCTCCGACCGACTGGTCATCGACGGCGGCACCGCGACGGGCAATTCCTTCCTGGCCATTGCCAACACCACCGGCCCCGGCGCGCTGACTGTGGCCGACGGCATCCTGGTGGTCGATGCGCAGAATGGTGCGACCACCGTGCCCGGAGCCTTTGCGCTCGCCAACCGCGTCGCGGCAGGCGCGTTCGAATACGGACTCTACCGCAGCGGTGTATCGGACGCCGAGGACTGGTTCCTGCGTTCGACGATCATCCCGACACCACCCCCAGGACCCGGACCCGTACCACCGCCCGTCCCCGACTACCGCAACGAGGTGCCGGTCGACATCGTCTTGCCGGCACTCGCCAACCGGCTGGGCTTGGGCACCCTCGGCACCTATCACGACCGCATCGGCGACGATTATCCGGAACCCGTGCAGCCGGCCGAGCCGATCATCTGCAAGGCCCCGTCCAAGGATGGCGGCTGTGCAGTGCCGGCCGCGGTCGCGGCCGAGATGCAGCCCACCCGCGCCGCCTGGGGCCGCCTGTTCGGCGAGACCGGCTCGGTCGACTTCGACGCCACCAACCCGGCGGGCGCGGTCCAGAACATCGTCGAGCACGGCCCCTCCTACGACTTCGACATGTATGGCCTGCAGGCCGGCATGGACCTGTTGCGCCGGCTCAACGACGACGGCTCGCGCGACATCGCCGGCTTCTACATCGGTGTCGGCCGCATCACCGCCGACGTCGACGCAGTCCTCGGCGGCCCCGCCGGCACCTCTTCGGTCAACGGCTATTCGCTCGGCGGCTACTGGACCCGCATCGCCGAGAAGGGCTGGTATCTTGACGCCGTTTTGCAGGCGACCTGGTACGACGCCGAAGGCAATGCCGAAGGTCGCGGCCGGTTTGCCGGCGAAAGCTTCGACACCGACGGCTGGGGTTTCGCCGCCTCGCTCGAGGGAGGTTATCCGTTCGACCTCGGCAACGGC
>MEEF01000044.1 GCA_001724355.1 Mesorhizobium sp. SCN 65-20
AGGAAGGTCGGGATGCCGGAATAGGGCGCGAGCCGGGTGCCGCTCTTGGTGAAGATCTTGTCCGCAACGGCACGGAATTTCGGGTCGAACAGGTCGCCGCCGTGGCCCTCGCCATACTTACGGCGCAGCTCGTCGAGCTTTTTGACATCGAAACCCATGATTGCCTCCTCGTGGATCGTGGTCGCGATGCGGGAAAAAATGTCGCGGCGATCCGCCCGTGGCAGTCAGCCGGTGCTTCGTGTTCCCCGCATGCTTTTTGTCGATTGTTGTTGGGCGAAGTCTCCGGCAGCGCCGTTGAATTTGCAATTGATAATGTTAAGGTCCCTGCTGTGAGAATTTCTCACAATCTCTTTGGAAGTATCCATGTCCAGGCGCCTGCCCCCGCTCAACCCGCTGCGCGCCTTCGAGGCCGCTGCGCGCCACGGTTCGCTGACCAAGGCCGCCGGCGAACTCAACGTCACCCACGGCGCGGTCAGCCACCAGATCCGGGCGCTCGAGGCGACGCTGAAGGTCAAGCTGCTCGAGCGGGCGGGCGCGCGGCTGAAGCTCACGCCGCAGGGCGCGGAACTGCTGCCCGCGGTCACCGGCGCGTTCGAGAGCATCGCCTCGGCAACGGCGCGCATGACGCGGCCGACCAGTTCCGGCAAGCTCACTGTGACTTGCGTGCCGGCGCTGCTGTCGCTCTGGCTGATGCCACGGCTGGGCGGCTTCATGGCGAAGTATCCCGGCATCAGCCTGACCTTCAACGCCTCCAACGACCCGCGCGACATCCACGCCCCCGACATCGACGTCTGCCTGCTCTATGGCGACGGAAGCTGGACCGACTGCTGGCTGAAGAGGTGGTCGACCCTGGAGTTGTTTCCAGTGGTCAGCCCGACGCTGATCAACAACCGGCCCATCCGCAGCGTCCGCGACCTCGCCGACCACGTGCTCCTGCACGCCGACGAAGGGCGCGAATGGCACACCTGGCTTGCCGCCGCGGACGCGCTCGACATCAAGCCGCTGCAGCGGCACGGCATGGCCGACGCACGCCTTGCCACCGAGGCGGCGGTGCACGGCCACGGGGTGGCGCTGGGCGACAGCGTGACGGCATCGAGCATGCTCGCCAAGGGACAATTGGTGACGCCGTTCAACCTGTCGGTGCCGGCGGTCGACGCCTTCTACGTCGTCTGCCGCAACGAGGTGAAATCCGCCCCGATCGCACAGGTCTTTATCGACTGGCTGTTCGCCGAGCGAGAGGAGTTGCCGGCACGCACCGAACAGGCCATCAGCGGCCAGATCGCGATCCGCAAGCGCCGGGGAGCGAAGACGGTCCCGGCCGAATGATCGCGGTCACTCCCGCCTGAGACGCTCGGTCTCTGCCAAATCCACGCCCGCCTCGGCGATCGCCACGCCGAACAGCTCGGCCGCCTGTCGCCGCGTGTAATATCCGAGCGACACGTCACGCAGCACCAGTTGCGGATCGCGCTCGAACGGGTCGCCATAACCGCCGCCGCCAGGCGTGCCGACCAGTACCCGGTCGCCAGCCCGAAGCGGAATGTCCTGCTCCTTGGAGAGATGCGGCGGCACATGCGCCTGGCCGTCGCGGAACACCGTCACCGTATTGACCATGCCGTCCCTGCCGCCGAGCGCGCCCTGCGGCCCGAAGCGGCCATGGTCCATGACGAAGGAGGCGCGCGCCTCGCCACGCAGGAGCTCGATCTCATAGGCAAGGCCGAAGCCGCCGCGCTGCTTTCCGGCGCCGCCGGAGCCCTCGCGCAGCGCATAGCGGCGGTAGAGCACCGGATAGGCCTGCTCCATGATCTCGACCGGCGGGGATTTGGAGATGCCGATGGTCGAGCAGCCGTTGGACAGCCCGTCATGGCCGGCATTGCCGCCATAACCGCCGCCGGAGATCTGGTACATGACATAGTCGCGGCCGCGCGCAGGGTCGTTGCCGCCGAGGGCGAAATTGCCGCTGGAACCGGCGGGCGCCGCCGTCACCCGGTCGGGCGCGGCCTGCACCATCGCCGCGAACACCGCCTCGGCGATGCGCTGCGACACTTCCGCGGCACAGCCCGAGACAGGGCGCGGATATTTGGCGTCAAGGAACGTACCTTCGGGCCGCCTGACGACCAGAGGCTCGAAGGCACCCGCGCTGATCGGTACGTTCGGGAAGATATGACGCATGGCGAGATAAACCGCCGACAGGGTGGTCGCCAGCACGCTGTTCATGGGGCCGGCGCACGGTTTCGACGAGCCAGAGAAGTCGAAAACCAGCGTGTCGCCTTGCTTCTCGACCGTCAGCGCGATCGTCAGCGGCTCGTTCACCACGCCGTCGGAATCGACATAGGCCCTGGCCTGCCAGTTTCCCTCAGGCAGCGCGGCGATGTGGGCGCGCATCTGCTCAGCGGCACGGCGTCGCAGTTCGGCAATGGCCGCGACGACGGTTTCGTCTCCGTAACGATCCAGGATCTGGAACAGCCTTTCCTGCCCGACATTGAGGGCTGCGGCCTGGGCACGGATATCGCCGATGCGCTGGTCAGCGACCCGGATGTTGGAGCAGATGATGGCGTAGATCTCAGGGTCCATCGCCCCCTTCTTGAACAGCTTCACCGGCGGCAGCCGCAACCCCTCCTGCTCTACCGCTGTGGCGGAGGCGGAGAAGCCGCCGGGCACCGAGCCGCCGATATCAGGCCAATGGCCGGTGTTGGAGAGCCAGCAGAAGATCTTGCCGCCGCGCCACACCGGCATGGCGAAGCGCACGTCCATGAGATGGGTGCCGCCGAGATAGGGGTCGTTGACGATGTAGACGTCGCCCTCCTCCGGCGGTAGCACGCGGCCATCGGCGATCATCTCGATGATCGTCCTGGTCGAATGCTGCATGACGCCGACGAAGACCGGCAGACCCTCCGAGCCTTGTGCGATCAGCGAGCCGTCCACGGCCGAGTAGATGCCGTCGGAGCGGTCGTTGGCCTCGGCTATGACCGGGGAGAACGCCGCGCGCGAGAAGGCGAGGTCCATCTCGTCGCAGGTCTGCTGAAGCGCTGCCTGGATGACGGAAAGAGTGATGGCGTCGAGGCTCATTGGGTAGCCTCGCTCGGCGCGAGGCAGGTCGACCCCCACTCCGCCTCGCCCCGCTCGGCACCTCTCCCCCGTTCGACGGGGGAGAGCAAAGGCGCCCGGATCGCGACCGGTCTTTCCTTTCCTATACCCCCACCCCTAGCCCCTCCCCTCAAGGGGGAGGGGAATATGCCTGCCACCGTTCCGGCCCAGGAGCCGGATAGATTGGGCGCGACCGCAAGTCCCCCTCCCCCTTGTGGGGAGGGGCTAGGGGTGGGGGTACCCGCAGAGGCAGAGTGGGGGTGCTTGCGCTGCCTCATCGCCCCACCTCGACGATGATATTCCCGTCCGCGTCCGACCACGCGTGGTCGCCCGGTTCGAGCACCGTCGTCGCATCCATCTGTTCCAGAATCGCCGGCCCCTCGAGCGCGGCGTCCAGCGGCAGCTTCTCGCGCTCATAGATCGGCGTGTCGTGCCAGACGCCGTCGAACCAGACAGGCCTGACCTCGCGACGGGCGCCTTCGAGCGTCGCCGCCCGCCCCGCCGGGTCGATCAGCCGACTGAGGTCGATCGCCGGGCGCACGCCGGTGACGGAGGTGTTGAGGTTGACGAGGCTGGCGCGGATCTCCGGCAGCGCGACCTTGAAGCGCGCGAAATAGGCCTTCTCGAACAGTTCCTGCAGCATTGCCCGGGTGATTTCGGCCGAAGGCAGCGGCACGTTGATGAGGTGCGTCTGGCCGACGAACTGCATGTCGGCGGAATGGCTGACACGTATGCGTTCAGGGCTGATCGCCTCCTTGGCGATCAGCCCCTCGCCTTCGGCCCGGTGGCGGGCGAGCACCGCGCGCATGCGCGCCTCGTCGAGTGCGGCCACCGGCTGGTTCACCGTGTTGACGAAGTCGTGGCGCATGTCGGCGACCACGCAGCCGAGCGCGTTGGTGATGCCCGGCCGCGCCGGCACCAGCACCCGCGGCAGGCCGAGTTCGCGGGCGAGTGCCGAGGCATGCAGCGGCCCCGCGCCGCCGAAGGCAAAGAGCGTGAAGTCACGCGGGTCGTGGCCGCGCGACACCGACACCATCCGGATCGCACCCGCCATCTTGATGTTGCCGAGCCTCAGCACCGCACCCGCGGCCGCCACTCCGTCGAGGTGCGTGGCGCGGCCGATCCTCTCCTCAAACACTGCACGCACGGCCTCGACCGTAACGGGGTTTTCGACCGACAGAAGCTTCTGCGGGTCGAGCCGGCCGAGCACCAGGTTGGCGTCGGTGATGGTCGGGTCCGTGCCTCCGCGGCCGTAGCAGATCGGTCCGGGATTGGCGCCAGCGCTTTCCGGCCCGACCTGGATCAGGCCCGAGGCGTCGACGCGCGCGATCGAGCCGCCCCCGGCGCCGACCGTGTGCACTGCCACCATCGGCAGATGGATCGGCATCGCGTATTCGATCTCGATTTCGTTGGAGACGGCGGGCTCGGCGTTGCGGATCAGCGCAACGTCGGTCGAGGTGCCGCCCATGTCGTAGGTGACGAGGTTGTCGTAGCCCGCGCGCCGGCCGGTATAGGCCGCAGCAATGACGCCGGAGGCCGGGCCGGACATCACCGTCTTTGCCGCTTCGCGCGTGACGAAGCGCGCCGAGATCATGCCGCCATTGCCATTCATCACCAGGAAGTCGCGGCGATAACCACGCGCCTCGAGGTCCTGCCGCAACCGCGCAACGTAGCGCTCGAGGATCGGCTGTACCGCCGCATTCACCGAAGCCGTCACGCCGCGCTCGAACTCGCGCGCCTCCGAAAGCAGCGAATGGCCGGTGGTGATATGGCCGTTCGGCCAGATAGCCGCCGCGATCTCGGCGGCGCGCCGCTCATGCGCCGGATTGGCGTATGAATGCAGGAAGTGGATGACGAGCGCCTCGCAGCCGGCGTCGAGCAATACCCGCACCGCCCGCCGCATCCCCCCCTCGTCGAGCGGCTCGCGCACGCGTCCCGATGCCTCGACGCGTTCGTCCACTTCCAGTCTCAGATCGCGTGGAATGACGGGACGGAAGACGCCGGTCATGCCGTAGGCCTGCGGCCGTGTCCTGCGCCCGAGTTCGATCACGTCGCGAAACCCGCGCGTGGTGATCATGCCGGTGCGGGCGAGGCGCCGCTCCAGGACTGCATTGGTGGTGGTAGTCGTGCCGTGGACGATGAGGTCGATTTCGGCGACTGGAAAGTTGGCCTGGGCCAGCGCTGCCATCACGCCATGCGACTGATTGTCCGATGTGGTCGGGGTCTTGGCGATGCGGACCGCACCGCCACCTGCTCCGTCGAGCAAGAGCAGGTCGGTGAACGTCCCCCCGACGTCTATGCCCGCCACGACGTCTCCCGCCGGTGCGGGATTTTTCTCGACCATGGACTAAACCCGAAACGAGCGGACTACGTTCATGTGCCAGTTTGGAAAGGCGTTTTAAGCCAAAACCTTGACGTTCATATCATTTGTATACTAATTAATATGCTCGACAAGGCCCCACTAATTGCCTGTATTTTCGCAGCGCGCCGGTCCGAAATCGCCGCCGCGCCGACGAGCATGATTGCCGCCCGCTGGCGAGAGGTTGATCGATGAACGCCCAAGCTGCGCTGAACACAGCCGAAGCAAAGCCGCTTCAGTTCCCCATCCCGGCGAATGTCTACGCCGAGACCGTGGTGTCGGTGAAGCACTATACCGACCGCCTGTTTTCCTTCCGCGTGACCCGCCCGCAGTCGCTGCGCTTCCGCTCCGGCGAGTTCGTCATGATCGGCCTGCCGAACGCCGAGAAGCCGGTCTACCGCGCTTATTCCGTCGCCAGCCCCTCCTGGGACGACGAGCTTGAGTTCTTCTCCATCAAGGTGCCGGACGGCCCGTTGACCTCGGAGTTGCAGAAGATCCAGCCGGGCGACACCATCCTGATCCGCCAGAAGGCCACAGGCACGCTGGTGCTCGATGCGCTGACCCCGGGCAAGCGGCTGTTCATGATCTCGACCGGCACCGGCATCGCGCCCTTCGCCAGCCTGCTGCGCGACCCCGACACCTATGAGCGCTACGAGCAGGTCTATCTCACCCACACCTGCCGCGACGTCGCCGAACTGACCTACGGCCGCGACCTGGTCACCGATCTCGAGAACGATCCACTGATCGGCGAACTCGTGCAGGGCCGTGTCACGCTGTACAATTCGACCACGCGCGAGGAGTCGGCGTGCATGGGCCGCATCACCGCGCTCATCTCGTCCGGCAAGTTCTACTCCGACCTCGGCATCGACAAGCTCGACCCGGCCACCGACCGCGTCATGATCTGCGGCTCGATGCACATGCTCAAGGACGTCAAGGAACTGGTCGAGAACCTCGGCTTCGTCGAGGGTTCCCTCAACGAGCCCGGCACCTTCGTGGTCGAACGCGCCTTCGTCGGCTGATACGACGATCGTCGCGATACGCCCGCGAGGCCGAGTTGCAAGAACTTTGTCCGATGAACTTGATCTGCGGCGCCATCGACCGTCGCAGTGTGCTTGCGTTTACGGTCAAGGGCGAACGCCGGTTGGCAGAGCCTTCCAGTAGACCCAAACCACAGGCCTCTTGCTCATCGTCATCGCTCCGCGATCGCCAGTGCCTCGAGCCTGCCAAAGACCTCGTCAAAGCTGTCGGTAAAGCCCGCTTCGATCGCGTCGGCCCGGGCCTCGGCATTGGCATAGCGCATCACCATGGTCATGCGCGTCCCGGTTCCACGCGCTGCCAGGTCGGTCGTGATCGTTGGACCCGATGAGGCGTCGCCGTTGAAATGCTCGACATGAACCATGTGATGCGGGGCATCGACCTCAAGGATCGGCCCCGAAAAAAAGAACTCCGGCCATTCATAGCGAAACGACCCGCCCGGACGCAGGTCCATCTCGCAGCGCGTCATTGAGTCGTTCGACGACATCCACTGGCGGATCAGTGGGGGCTCGGTCAGTGCGCGCCAGACACGGGCGGGCGGATGGGTGAAATCGCGACGCACGATGACGTCGGTTTCGCCGTCCAGGACCAACTGCAGCTCGCTCAAGTCAAGGGACAGAGTCATGATGTGCTCTCTTCGGTTGGGTCGGAATGTGGCTGGGTGGTTTCGTCCGGGAGGTTGTCGAGGAGCGCATCCAGTCTCTGGAACTGCTTCTCCCAAAGTGCACGGTATTGGCCAAGCCAGTCCCAGAGCGCCTCCACGGCGTCGGGTTTCAGCCGGCGTGGGCGGGCGGTGCCTTCGATGCGGGCTTCGATCAGTCCCGCCTCCTCAAGCACCTTCAGGTGACGGCTGATCGCGGGCTGGCTGATCGAAAACGGGCGGGCGAGATCCTGCACCGTCGCCTCGCCTTCTGCCAACCGCGCAATGATGGCGCGCCGGGTTGGGTCAGCGAGGGCGGCGAAAGACTGGTCGAGGATGGTCATGACAGGATCCATTTAATAACACACACATTATATAACAAATTTATTATTCACTCAAGCCCCCAACTGTGTTGGAGGAAATGGTCTGGACGTCCGCCTTGCGGTCTCATCGACCCGCCGCCTCGCCTTGTTTGCGACGGCGCGGGCGCGTAGAAAGGCTTTGGAAACGGCGCCTAGCCGGAATGCGAAGCAGCCGCCAAAACAGGCTGCCGCGAAAGAAGGGAAGGTTAGATGTCCAAGCTGCGTGAGACAGTGACCGAGTTCCCGGCAAGGCCCCCCGTCATCGCTGCGGCGAACGAGGCGGGACATGGCATTGTGCGCAATCCCGGCATGGCGCTGGACCTAGGGTTCCTGGAATCGATGCGCAGCGTCAACCGCTCGGCGCTGGAGCGTCGGGTCGGCACGCTGACCAAGCGGCGCTCGATCAAGGCGGACAACCAGGCTGCCTGGCTGCTCCGGTCCATCTCGCTGATGGACCTGACTACGCTCAACTCCAACGACACCGACGAGCGCGTGCGCCGGCTCTGCGCCAAGGCGCTTTATCCGCTGCGCGCCGACCTCGTGCAGGCACTGGGCCTCGGCGACACCGTGATCCGCCCGGCCGCCGTCTGCGTCTACCATCCGTTCGTCGCCACCGCTGTGGAAGCAGTCAAGGGCTCGGGCATCCATGTCGCCGCCGTGTCGACCGCTTTCCCGCATGGGCTCGCGCCGCTATCGACTCGCCTCGGCGAGATCGAGGCGTCCGTCGCCGACGGCGCCGACGAGATCGACGTCGTCATTCCGCGCGGGCTGGTGTTCGGTGCGAAATGGCAGGAGCTCTACGACGAGATCAAGGCGATGCGCGCCGCCTGCGGCGAGGCGCATCTCAAGGTCATCCTCGGCACCGGCGACCTCGCCACCCTGCGCAACGTCACACTCGCCTCGATGGTGGCGATGATGGCGGGCGCCGATTTCATCAAGACCTCGACCGGCAAGGAGAGCGTCAACGCCACGCTGCCCGTCGGCCTGGCCATGGTCAGGGCGATCCGCGCCTATCACGAGCAGACCGGCTACCTCATCGGCTTCAAGCCGGCCGGCGGCATCTCGACCGCAAAGGCCTCGCTTGATTGGCTTATCCTGATGAAGGAAGAGCTCGGCCGGCCCTGGCTCGAGCCCGAATTGTTCCGCTTCGGCGCCTCGAGCCTGCTCACCGACATCGAACGCCAGCTCGAGCACCATGTCAGCGGCCGTTACTCGGCCAACCACCGCCACGCCATGGCGTGACAACGCAAGCGCAATTATGCAGCTGTTGCACACCCCCCTCTGGCCTGCCGGCCATCTCCCCCTCAAGGGGGGAGATTGGCAGCTTCGGCCCCAGCTCATTGCCTCCAACCTCGGTGATTGGCGGCAACGCCGATGCAGACTGATCTCCCCCCTTGAGGGGGAGATGGCCGGCAGGCCAGAGGGGGGCGCGACGGGCGGTGTGCGCCGAATACCATTCAAGCCCCGCAAAGTCCGGAGCCTCCGATGAACATCCTCGAACGTTACCACGCCATGGATTATGCCCCCGCACCCGAGGCCCGCACGGAAGCCGACGCCTGGCTCTCGGCCCGCGATTTTGCCAAGTCCCTGTTCATCGCCGGCGACTGGCGCGCCGCACTGGACGGCAAGAGCTTCGAGACCGCCGACCCGTCGACGGGCAAGCCGCTGTCCAGGATCGCCGAGGCGGGTGCTGCCGACATCGACGCGGCCGTTGTCGCCGCACGCCGGGCGCTGCCGAAGTGGAGCGCTGCCTCCGGCTACGAGCGCGCCAAGGTGCTCTATGCCATCGGCCGCGCCATGCAGCGCCACCAGCGCCTGTTCGCAGTCCTCGAAAGCCTCGATAACGGCAAGCCGATCCGCGAGAGCCGCGACATCGACGTGCCGCTGGCGATCCGCCACTTCATCCACCATGCCGGATGGGCCCAGTCGCTCGACAGGGAATTCCCCGGCCGCAAGGCCGCCGGCGTCGTCGGCCAGATCATCCCGTGGAATTTTCCGCTGCTGATGTTGGCCTGGAAGATCGCGCCGGCGCTCGCCACCGGCTGCACCGTGGTCCTGAAGCCGGCCGAGTTCACGCCGCTGACGGCGATCCTGTTTGCCGAGATATGCGAACGCGCCGGCGTGCCCAAGGGCGTGGTCAACATCGTCCAGGGCGGCCCTGAGGCGGGGGCGGCGATCGTCAACCATTCCGGCATCGACAAGATCGCCTTCACCGGCTCGTCCGAGGTGGGCAAGATCATTCGCAAGGCGACCGCGGGCAGTGGCAAGAAGCTGTCGCTGGAGCTGGGCGGCAAGTCGGCCTTCATCGTCCTCGAGGACGCCGATCTCGACAGCGCCGTCGAGGGGCTCGTCGACGGCATCTGGTTCAACCAGGGCCAGGTCTGCTGCGCCGGCTCGCGCCTGCTGGTTCAGGAGAGCGTGGCAGACGCCTTCATCGCCAAGGTCAAGACGCGCATGAGCCGGCTGCGCGTTGGCGCGCCACTGGACAAGAACACCGACATCGGCCCGCTGGTCGATCGCAGCCAGCTCGACCGAGTGAAGCGCCTCATCGAGGAAGGCGCGAAGCAGGGTGCCGTCTGCTGGCAGCCCGACCACGATGTGCCCCAGACCGGCTACTACCACCTGCCGACGCTGGCGACCGGCGTCGCGCCCGCCAACATCCTCGCCCAGGAGGAGGTGTTCGGGCCGGTGCTCGCCACCATGAGCTTCCGCACCACCGAGGAGGCGGTCGAGTTGGCCAACAACACGCGCTACGGCCTGGCTGCCTCGGTGTGGAGCGAGAACGTCAACCTGGCGCTGCATGTCGCCCCGCAGCTCAAGGCAGGTGTGGTCTGGGTCAACGGCACCAACATGTTCGATGCCGCCTGCGGCTTCGGCGGCTACCGGGAGAGCGGCTTCGGCCGCGAGGGCGGGCGCGAAGGCCTGGAGGAATATCTGGCGCCGAGCGAACTGCATGGCCCCGTCATCAAGCCGGCTTCGGCACCAAAGCCTGCAGCGCGCGACAACGGCGAAAGCCACGGCATCGACCGCACCGCAAAACTGTTCATCGGCGGCAAGCAGGTGCGCCCCGACGGCAATTATTCGCTGCCAGTACTGACGCCGAAGGGCAAGCTCGCGGGCGAGGTAGGCCTCGGCAGCCGCAAGGACATCCGCGACGCGGTCTCGGCGGCGCGCGCCTGCAAGGCCTGGCCGGAAGCGACCGCTTACAACCGGTCCCAGGTTCTTTACTATCTTGCCGAAAACCTGTCGGGCCGCACGGAGGAGTTCGCCGCCCGCATCGTCGAGTTGACCGGCGCCAGCCACAAGGCCGCCAAGGCCGAGGTGGACACTTCGATCGAGCGGCTGTTCTACTATGCCGGCATGGCCGACAAGTTCGAAGGCCGGGTGCACCAGCCGCCGGCGCGCACGGTGACGCTGGCGCTGCACGAACCCGTCGGCGTCATCGGCATCGTCGCGCCCGACGAGGCCCCGCTGCTCGGGCTGATATCGCTCGTCGCACCGGCGCTCGCCATGGGCAACACCGTGGTGCTGGTGCCGTCCGCCACGGCTCCGCTGGTCGCCACCGACCTCTACCAGGTGATCGAGTATTCGGACGTGCCGGCCGGCGCGATCAACATCGTCACCGGGCATGCGGCGGAGCTTTCGGCCGTGCTCGCCAGGCACGACGATGTCGACGGCCTCTGGGTCGTCGCAGAGGCGGACACCTGTGCCAAGGCGGAAGCGGAATCGACAGGCAACCTCAAGCGCGTCTGGACCGGCCACGGCCGCAGCCTCGACTGGCAGACTGCCCAGGGCGAAGCCTTCCTCCGCCGCGCCGTCGAGGTGAAGAACGTCTGGGTGCCGTACGGGGATTAAGCACGCACACCAACCTTATTTCCTACTCCGCTACTTCGCTGTCGCCTGAACCGATCTTCAGCATGAGAACGATCATCCATGAAAGTGTATTTGGCCGGCCCGGAGGTCTTCCTGCCCAACGCGCGCGAGGTGCTCGACCAGAAGATCGAGCTGACCCGTCGCTATGGGTTCGTACCGGTTTCGCCCGGCGACCTGGAAGTGCCTGCAACCGATACCAAACGGGCAAAAGGGCTTGCCATCAGTTCGATCAACCAACGCCTGATGATGAGCACCGACATGATCATTGCCAACCTGACGCCGTTCCGAGGCGTCGCTGCCGATGTCGGCACGGCGTTCGAGCTCGGCTTCATGTGCGCGCGGGGCTGCCCTGCCTACGCGTTTTCGAACACTGCCAGCAATCATTTCGACCGGGTTGCCCACCACTATGAAGGCCGCATCCAGGCTGACGGCGACAATAGGTTGCGGGGGCCGGACGGGCTGGCAATGGAGGATTTCGACATGGTCGACAACCTGATGCTGGATGGGGGCGTCGACGCGCAGGGCGGCGCGATCGTCACGCGCGAGGTCGATCCCGAAAGGCTGTATGTGGATCACCAGGCCTTCGAGGAATGCCTGCGCATCGCTGCTGCCAGGTTCCTGCGCTGATTTCCAGGGTTTTGGAGGGGGGAGTTTGATGGATCGTGCCGACATCGTCGTGCTGGGAACCTTCGTGGCGGATCTGGCCTTTAAGGCCGACCGCCTGCCCGTTGTCGGCGAAACGCTGCTTGGTCGCGGCTTTGCCATCGGCCCAGGCGGTAAAGGCTCGAACCAGGCCATAGCCGCCGCGCGCGCCGGCGCTCGAGTGGCGATGGTCACGCGCATCGGGCAGGATTCGTTCGGCGACATGGCGCGGCAGACCTGGTCCCGGGACGGCGTCGATACTTCCCTTGTTGTCGCGGACCCGGCGGCGCCCACGGGAGCTGCCTTCATCTTCGTATCCACCCAAACGGGCGACAACGCCATCATCATCGAGAGCGGCGCGGCTGCCAATCTCAGTCCCGACGATGTCAGGGCTGCCGAGGGGAGGATCGCTGCAGCGAAGGTGTTCATCACGCAGTTCGAGCAGCCAATCGAGACAGCCATCGAAGGACTGCGACTGGCCCGAAGCCACGGCGTGACGACAGTGCTCAATCCGGCCCCGGCACTTGCAGTGGGCGACGCCATCTACGCCCATTGCGACTATGTGACCCCCAACGAGACGGAGGCCGCCGCCCTGACCGGGATCGACACCGCTTCGGATGAAGGCACCCTGAAGGCGGCAGCCTGCCTGGTCGCTCGCGGCGCCCGCAATGCGCTGATCACCCTGGGATCGAAGGGCGCATTGCTGCATGGCATGTCGGGCACCCATTTTGTGCCGGCGTTCCATGTCTCGAAGGTGGTCGACACGACCGGCGCCGGTGATGCTTTCAACGGTGGCTTCGCCGTGGCGATAGCCGAAGGCCGCACACCGCTCGAGGCCGTCCGTTTCGGATCGGCGGTGGCAGCCCTTTCGGTCCAGAAACCCGGCACGGCACCGTCCATGCCGACGCGAGCGGAAATCGACACGTTTCTCCGCGCGAACGGATAGGCTCCCTCAGCAAATCTTCGCCAGCAGCTGCAGCAAGGTAGCCGCTTCCCGGGCCGAGAGCGGCGCCAGCGTCTCCTCGGTGATCGTGCGGGCGAGCGGCACAAGTTGCTCGACCGTGCGTTGCCCCTCCTCCGTCAGGCCGACCAGCAGCCTCCGCTTGTCGACCTCGTGCTTGCCGAGCCGCACCAGACCGCGTGCCGCCAGCCGGTCGATCACGCCCTTCACCGTCGCAGCATCCATGGCGATCAGCGCGCCGAGCTGGTTCTGCGAGGTCTCGCCGACGTCGCGCAGCTTGGCGAGCGCCGCGAATTGCGGCGGAGTGAGGTCGGCGATGTGCGACGCGAAGATCGCCACGTGCCGCTGGTGCGCCTTGCGCAGGATGAAGCCGATCTGGTCCTGCAGCCGGTAGCCGCGGTCGTTGCCGGGGTCGTCCGGGCTCATCTCAGCCCGTCCCAGGCCGAAATATCCTCGGCCTTGAGCCCGCCCATGCGGTTGTGGATGCGCGGGCCGCAGGTCATCACCAGCGCGAAGACGATCTCGTCCGGGCGCGGCCCGTCCGGCACACCCACCTCCATGGCGTCGAAATGACTGCGCACATAGGCGGCGTTGATGTGGCCGATCGGCACGTCCATGCGCGCGCCGAACCCGCCCAGCTTCTTGGCCGACGGCACGATCGCCTTGGCCTCGCCCAGCCGCTCGCGCATGGCATAGCCGCCGGGCACATGCCACAACGCGCCGTGCTCCAGCTCGCCCGCAGAGCCTACAATCGCGCCCTTGCCGTAGCCGTCGATGGCCCGGACGTCACCGCCGAGGGCTGAGATCAGCCGGTCGGTCAGCATGAGCCCGAGCGGCTTCAGATCCTCCATCGCCGCCTGCAGTTCCTCGATGTAGCGGCCGGCAAACGGGTTCTTGACCACGGCGAGAGCCGCAGCCCGCCGACGCGGTTCCTTTGCCGGCAAACCGCCGTCATGAAATATCTCTTCCACCGTCACCGCGATCTTGCGGACCGGAAACTCAGCCATGAACACGTCCCTCATTTGATATCATCTGATGGCCTTTCGCCCCTGCAACCAGCAGATCCGCCGGGTCGACGAAGGCCGCGTCCTGCCGAGAAAGCGCGATTGCCCGATCCGCCAGCGCGCCCGAGAGGCACGCCCGGCCGTTCAGAAACAGCGCCGCCGCTTCGATCAGGCCCGGGCGTCGCAACGCCTCGGCGGCAGCGAGCCCGGCCTCCAGCGCGGTATCCACCTCGCCCTCGGTCAGCGGACCGACGGCGGTCGTGACCAGCCTGTCGCCGAGATCGCTGTCGGGCGCCAGCTCGCAGGCGGGCCGGCGCTCTATCGCCGGATGCCCGTTCAGGTCGACGGCGTTGGCGATCAGCGTCGCCGCCGCATCGGCCGCAGCCGCGCTCGCAGCGAGAACGGTCACCGCATCGGCAATGCCGAGCGAGAAGCTGCGCCCGCGCCAACCGCTGGTGGCGATGCCCCGCACCCGATCGCCGGCGCGAATTGTCAGGCGGTCAGCGAACCCCGACCCGGTTCCGGCAATCGCTGCCTCGATCCTGTGGCCCGGTGCAATGAACAGTGCGATGTCGCCGCCGTCGTTGACATAGGCGCGTTCGAGGTTCCTGCCTATGACCATCGCCGCGAGCATTTCGTCGGCTACCGAACCTGCGACTGCCGCCATCGGCGTGATGAAGACATCGGCCAGCGGCGCAACGGCAGCCTCCATGCGCCGCGCGGTCGGGCCGGAGAACAGTCGCGGCTGCAGCGCCGCCGGCCGCCGTAGTTCGGGCAATTCCTCGACCAACTCCACAAGGATCGTCTGGAACCGCGCCACGCATTGCCGATAGGCTGCCTCCATTTCGGCAGCCTCGCCGAACGCCTCGACGATCAGGTCTATCGGCCCGTGGTTGAGATGCAGCCGCCGCCCGTCGGGCAGCCAGGTTGCCTGCGGGGCGCTCATCGCCTTCCATCCCGCTGCAGTTGCGCCAGCGGCGGCCAGGGATTGGCCGAAGGTGCCGGGCCAGTCGCGCGGTCGTTGAAGTACTCGCCGCCGATCTTCAGCACGTCCTCGACGCTCCTGATCTCCGCCTCGTAGCCTCCCAGCGCCAGATAGTGGTCCTTGCGCAGGGTGAATTCGATGGGCGCGACCAGCGCCGGCGTCGGCACATAGCCGAAGGCGCCCTCCGGCACGCGCGTGACATCGACCATCAGCGTGATGCCGCCGCCCGGCCAGACATAGACCGGAGCGCCGCCGACCGTGACATAGGTCTCGAGCCGATGCACCGAACGGGTCAGATTGACCGGGTTTTCGGTCACGCCGGCACGCAGGCTGCCGCCGGCGCCGCCGACGAAAAGCACGGTGCACAGCGCCGGCTCGCAATTGTCCTCGATCAGCCCGACGGATTTGCGAAGCCTGTCGGGGAACGGCTTTTCGACGGGGCGCAGGTCGCCGTCGAGCTCGTAATAGGCGAACTGTTCGCCGGTGGTCGACACCATCAGCAGCGAAAGCCCCTGCCGCGCGCCCTTTTTCGCGTTCCAGTCGCCGAGGATGGCCAGCGGATCGGAAATCGTGGTGCCGCCCCAGCCCAGGCCCGGCTCGGACACCTTGAAGTAGCGGCCGGGCGTCGAGCGCCGGCCGAGGATCCTTATCCCGGTGTCCTCCCAGCCCAGCACCTTGCCGGCCTGGTGCTCGGAGACGACCCCGGTGATGTGGTCGTCGACCACCACCACTTCGTCGACCAAGCCGCGCCACTGGCTGGCGAACATGCCGATCGTCGCCGAGCCGCAGCCGACGCGCATCCTGTGCTCGGCGGCGCCGTCGATCACCGGCGGCTTGCCCGCCTCGACCACGACCGTCGCGCCGCCGTCGATCGCAAGTTCCACCGGCTTCCGGTTGCACAGGTCCATCAGCGTCTCGCAGGTGACCCGCCCTTCCGACTTCGAGCCACCGGTGAGGTGGTTGACGCCGCCGAGCGACAGCATCTGCGAGCCGTATTCTCCGGTCGTGACGTGGCCGACCGCCTCGCCCTGTGCGCGCACGGTCGCCGTCTCCGGGCCGATGTGGCGGTCGGTGTCGATCTTCACCTTGACGCCGCAATAGGAGAAGATGCCTTCGGTGACGACGGTCACCAGATCGACCCCCTCGACTTCCTGGCTGACGATGAAGGGGGCCGGCTTATAGTCGGGATAGGTGGTGCCGGAGCCGATTGCGGTGACGAAGCGGCGCCCGGTGTTGACCAGTTCGCCATCCCAGGATTCGCCCCCGAAGGGTACGACCGGCGCGCCGCTTTCCAGCGCATAGTCGAGCACGTGCACCGGGTCGCAGCGCACGATGCGGCCGCCGAAATTGCCGTAGCGGTCGCAGGCGCCGGTACGGCCCTCGGCGATGTAGCACATCACCGGGCAGGCGTCGCAGCGCAGCTTCTCGCCGGCCTGCTTCTCGCCGGGGTCGTGGGTTTCGAAGCGTTCGGACAGCTCGCTCATCGGCTTTCCCCGCGGATGGCCGCAAGAATGCGCGACGGGGTTGCCGGCAGCTTGCGCACCGAGACGCCAGTGGCGTGGCGGATGGCGTTGAGGATCGCCGGTGCCGTCGGGATCAGAACGTGTTCGCCCAAACCCTTGGCGCCGAAGGGTCCTTCCGGGTCCGGAACTTCCACCAGTATGGTTTCGATCGGCGGTACGTCGCCAATGGTGGGGATCAGGTAGTCGTGCAGGTTCTCGGTGCGACCGGGGAGGTATTCCTCCATCAGCGCCATGCCAATTCCCTGGGCGATGCCGCCCTCGATCTGGCCCGTCGCCAGCAGCGGATTGATCGCCTTGCCGACATCGTGGGCGGCGGTGAACTTGACAAGCCCGACCGTGCCGAGCCTGAGGTCCACGTCGAGTTCGGCGATCTGCGCGCCAAAACCGTAGACCGCATACGGTCGCCCCTGCCCCTTGAAGTCGAGCGACGTCGTGGGCGGGTCGTAGCTGGCCTCCGCCGAGAACACGAGCCCGCGCCCATCCGGTTCCATGCGGGCGAGGTCTATGTGTCGGCGAACCTCGCCTTCCCAGACGGTCAGGACGCCGCCTTCGAGATGCAGGCGGGCTGCGGGCGAAACATTGGCGTGGCTCAGGATCTGATCGCGCAAGTCGCGCGCGGCCTTCTCGGCGGCCCGGCCGGTGACGTAGGTCTGGCGCGACGCCGATGTCTTGCCCGCATCGGGCGTGGTTGCGGTGTCGGCGCTTCGCAGTTCGATGTCCGCCAGCGGCAGTCCCAGCGCGTCCGCCACGATCTGCGCGATGACCGTGTTCGAACCCTGGCCGATGTCCACGGCACCCTGGAAGAGGACCACCTTGCCCGCTGGCGCGATACCCAGCCTGATGGTCGAGGGGTTGGGGAGTGCGGTATTGCCGCAGCCATACCAGCACGTAGCGATGCCGACACCGCGCCGGATCGCGCCCGCGCTGGCATTGCATTCCTCGGCATCGGCCAAGGCCCGCTTCCAGTGGGGCTCCAGCGCCTCCAGGCAGGCGACGATGCCGACGCCAGCCTCTAGCCTGTGGCCGGAAACCGTTTCGTCTCCGTTTCGAAGTGCATTTTTCAACCGCAGCTGCAGCCTGTCCATACCGAGCGCTTCGGCCAGCTCGTCGTAGAGGGTCTCCTGCATGATCGTCGCCTGCGGCACGCCGAAGCCGCGAAACGCCCCGGCGATCGGGCCGTTGGTATGAACGGCGCGGCTCCTGGCGCGATAGTTGGGCGTCACATAGGGCCCCGATGCATGCACCGGCACCCTGGCCGCAACTGTCGGCCCCCAACTTGCATAGGCGCCGGTGTCGAACTCGCCGTCGAACACCATCCCGACGATGGTGCCGTCGGTTGAGGCACCCAGCTTGGCCTGCATGCGCGCGGGGTGCCGCTTGGTCGTCGACATCATCGATTCCTGCCGGCTGTAGGCCAGCGCCACCGGGCGACCGGTCTTCAGCGCCGCAAGCCCGATCAGCGGCTGCACGGACAGGTCCAGCTTCGAACCGAACCCGCCGCCCGTTGCGGTCGGCACGATGCGGACCTTGTCGCGGGCCAGGCCGAGAACCTTGGCGGTGTCGTCGCGGTCCATATAGGGCGACTGGGTGCAGGCCGCTATCGTCAGCGTTTCGCCGTCGAAGGCAGCAAATCCCGCCTCGGGCTCGATATAGGCGTGCTCGACGAAGGACGTCTCGATCGCCCCTGAAACGACGACTGGCGCGTTGGCCAACGCAGTATCGGGATCGCCCCGCTCGACGAAGCCACGCACCAGGATGTTGCCCTCCCGGTCCGCATGCAGCGTGGCTGCTCCCTCGGCCTGCGCCGCCGAAGGATCCAGAAGCGCCGGCAGTACCTGCCAGCGTACCGGGAACTTTCCGAGATCGAGCTCGCGTGCCGCCCACGGCTCGCAAGCCACGAGCGCCACGGCCTCGCCACGAAACCGCGCCTCGCCCTCGGCCAGCGCCGGTTGGTCAGCAAAGGCGGGGATCACCCCGAACCTGTTGACGCCCGGAATGTCGGCGGCAGTGAAGACTGCTACCACTCCCGCATTCTCCCTCACATAGGCGCCTAGGTCGCCGAAGCTGAATGCCGCCCGGTGATGCGGCGAGCGGACGACCAGCAGGGAGAGGGCATCGGCGGGAAAGACGTCGGCGCCGAACCTGTCAGCGCCCGTCACCTTGACCACACCGTCGAGCCGTACCGGGGAAGCGCCGACGGCTTGGCCTGCGGGCGGGAAGCTGAAGCTGCCCAATGCGCTCTTGGCCGGCCGGGCCATCGGATAGGCAGGCACCCCCACCCCTAGCCCCTCCCCACAAGGGGGAGGAGGATTTTGTGGCACTGCTGCCCAGTCTCGATCGCCTGCTCGCTTGGTCGCAGCGGCGGCAAATCGGTCCCCCTCCCCCCTGTGGGGAGGGGCTAGGGGTGGGGGTACGAGGCCAGCCGCCGCCTCAGGACTGGAATCGGACGAAACAAAACGATGCGCCTCGACCACCGCCTCGATGATCTTGCGGTATCCGGTGCAGCGGCAGAGCACGCCGGCGAGCGCGTCCCGCACCTCGTCTTCAGCGGGCCGGGGATTGCCTTCCAGCAGTGCGGTTGCGGCCACCAGCATGCCCGGCGTGCAGATGCCGCATTGCGCGGCGCCATTGGCAAGGAACGAGGCCTGCAGCGCCGTGAGGCGGTCGCCGCCGAGACCCTCCACCGTGCGGACGGAGCAGCCTTCGGCCGATGCCAGTGGGACCAGGCAGGCGCACACGGGCGCATCGTCGAGCAGCACGGTGCAGGCGCCGCAATCGCCCGCGTCGCAGCCGATCTTGGTGCCGGTCAGGCCGAGTTCCTCGCGCAGGATGGACGACAGGCGCCGCATAGGGGCAGCCGAGACCGATGCCGGCGCGCCGTTCACCTCGAAGCTGATCGGCGCGCTCTCGGACTTCATGCGGCGACCCGCCTTGAAGGGTCGTCCGCGGCCGCCAGCACCGCGCGAGCCACGATCTCGCGTACGGCTGCCCGCCGATAGTCGGCGCTGCCGCGCACGTCGTCGATCGGCGAAAGCTCGTTCAAGGCCATTTGCGCGACGATCCTCTCAATCTCGTCGGGCCTGCGGCCGGACAGTTCCGCCTCCAGCGCGCGCAGGCGCTGGGCCACGGCCGAGCATGCGCCCACAGCGACCGCCGCCGTCCCGATCATGCCGTCGCCGGCAAGCGTCACCCTCGCCGCTGCCATGGCGATCGAGATCACGAGATAGCGGCGCGCGCCGAGCTTGACGAAGGCCGAGCGGCCACCAGTCACGGAGCGAGGCACGCGAACGGCCGTCACCATCTCGTCCGGCCGCAGCGCTGTACGGCGATTACCGAGGATGAACTCCGCAAGCGCAAGATACCGCGTGCCCCGCAACGAACGCAGCTCGACCTCAGCGCCCAGCACCATCAGCGCCGGCACCCCATCCGCCGCAGGCGAAGCGTTGCAGAGATTGCCGGCCACAGAAGCTACGTTCTGGATCTGGACCGAACCTACCTCGCGTGCAGCCTGTTTCAGCGCGTCGAAGGCCGGCGGCAGGTCCGCCTTCCGTACCTCGGTCCAGCTCGTGCGGGCGCCGATGACGACATGCGTCTCGGTTTCGCCGATGCCGCGCAGTTCGCCGATGGCATTAATGTCGAGAACATCGTCACGGATGGGGGAATTTCCGAGCGCCGGGTAGAAATCGGTCGCGCCGGCCACGACCCGCCATGCCCCCTCGCCCAGCAGGGCGAGTGCTTCGTCGAGCGTCTTGGGTCTCGCGTAGCGGGTCACGCAATGCCTCCCGGCAGGGCCGGTCAAATCATTCGCATGCAAATGATAATCCGCTGCGACCTTTTGTCAAAGCCGGCTTTCAATGGCAGGCGCAGCTGCGCAAACCGCGACGCGCAAGGGTTGACGCGCGGCGGCATCTGACCCAGTTTCGGCCCCCACCCACCCGAAATTCCGAGGAGGCTGCATGGCTTCGGACGCACTCATCGTCGTCGATCTGCAAAACGACTTCTGTCCTGGCGGCGCACTCGCTGTCGCCGGAGGCGACGAGATCGTACCGCTGGTCAACGACATGATCCGCCATGCCGAGCACGTGCTGCTGACGCAGGACTGGCATCCGGCCGGCCATTCGAGCTTCGCGTCGAGCCACCACGGCCGGCAGGCCTTCGAAAGTATCGAGATGCCCTATGGCGCACAGACGCTGTGGCCCGACCACTGCATACAGGGCAGCAAGGGCGCGGCATTCCACACCGGCCTCGCCTGGACGAAGGCCGAACTCGTCGTCCGCAAGGGATTCCGTCCAGGCATTGACAGCTACTCGGCATTCTTCGAAAACGACCGCCTCACCCCGACCGGCCTCGCCGGCTATCTGCGCGAGCGCGGAATCAGCGAGATCACACTGGTGGGCCTGGCGACCGATTTCTGCGTCGCCTATTCGGCCCTGGATGCGGTGAGTCACGGCTTCGTGACCAATGTCAGGCTCGATGCCTGCCGGGCGATCGATCTCAACGGCTCATTGGAACTCATGATCGGGAAGATGCGTGACGCCGGCGTCATGCTGATCTGAACCATCCGATCAAGTAAATTTTGACAACCGGCGCACGCGCCGGGATTAAGGAGACCTATATGAATTTATTGCGCTTGGCAGCCGTAGGTGCGGCCGGTTTTTATCTGGCCACCGGACCCGCATTTGCGGCAGAGGAAGGGTTGCCGGGCGCCACCATGTCGCTGCTGTGGGCGCTGCCCTTCCTCGGCCTGCTGCTCTCCATCGCCACCGGCCCGCTGCTCTATCCGCATTTCTGGGAACACCATTACGGCAAGATCACCGCGGCCTGGGCAGCACTGGTCATCCTGCCGCTGATGGCATCCTTCGGGGTGGGCGTCTCGGCCGAGGCCGTGCTGCACACGCTGCTGCTCGAATACATGTCCTTCATCATCCTTTTGTTTGCGCTGTTCACCATCGCCGGCGGCATATTGGTGGCGGGCAACATCCACGGCACGCCGATGGTGAATGCGGCACTGCTGGTGATCGGTGCGCTGCTGGCCTCGGTGGTCGGCACGACGGGCGCCTCGATGATCCTGATCCGGCCCATGATCCGCGCCAACGACAACCGGCCGTTCAACGCCCATGTCGTCGTCTTCTTCATCTTCCTGGTCTCCAACATCGGCGGCTCGCTGACCCCGCTGGGCGATCCGCCGCTCTTCGTCGGCTTCCTGCGCGGCGTCGACTTCTTCTGGACGACCGCCAATCTCTGGCGCGAGACGCTGCTGGTGGGCGGCATCGTGCTGGCCGTGTTCGTGGCGCTGGACTGGACGTTGCACATCCGCGAGAAGGGCCTGCCCAAGATTAAGGACCCGACGCCGGACTCCAAGGTGCGCATCCGCGGCCGGGCGAACTTCATCCTGCTCGCCGGCGTGATCGGGGCCATCCTTCTGTCGGCATCGTGGAAGCCGGGCATAGCCTTCACCATCCAGGGCGTCGAGCTGGAACTGCAGAACCTCGTCCGCGACGCAATCATCCTGGCGCTCGCCTTCGTCTCGCTGAAGGTGACACGCAAGGAATACCGCACCGCCAACGGCTTCAACTGGGGTCCCATCCTCGAGGTGGCGAAGCTCTTTGCCGGCATCTTCGTCTGCATCGTGCCGGTCATCGCCATCCTGCGCGCCGGCCTCGACGGGGCGTTCAGCCCGCTGGTGTCGATGGTGACCACCGCCTCCGGCGCACCCAACGACCTCGCCTATTTCTGGCTGACCGGAATCCTGTCCTCGTTCCTCGACAACGCGCCGACCTATCTGGTCTTCTTCGAGCTCGCCGGCGGCGATGCGAAGGAACTGATGACGACCCTGTCCAGCACGCTCGTTGCGATCTCGGCGGGCGCGGTGTTCATGGGCGCCAACACCTATATCGGCAACGCGCCCAACTTCATGGTCTACGCCATCGCCCGCGAGCGCGGGGTCAAGATGCCGGGCTTCTTCGGCTACATGCTGTGGTCTGGCGCGGTGCTGATCCCGACCTTCCTGATCGCGGGCTTCGTGTTCTTCGGGTGAACAGGGAAGCTGCCGGCGTCGGACCCCCACCCCTAACCCCGCCCCACAAGGGGGAGGGGAATTCCAGCGCTCCGCTGCTGCCCTTCACACTGATGCGTCAATGCAACGGCCCTGCTTGTTGGAACAGCCAAGCTCAGGCGTCTGCCGCCCCCTCCCCCTTGTGGGGAGGGGTTAGGGGTGGGGGTACAATCGCACCCGATCGCCCCGCCATTGGCCACGAAAAGGCGCCGGTCGATGACCCGGGCGCTGAATCTTCCGCGCTACCCTACGCCGACATAGCGCCTGATCAGCGCCGGATCCTCGCGCAGCCTCGCGACGTCTACCGTCTCGCGGTTACGGCCGTTCTCGATGAAGGCGACTCGGTCGGCGACCGGCAGTACGGCATCGACGCGTTGCTCGACCAGGATGGTCGAGACGCCGAGCCCGCGCAGCCGGCCGACCGTCTCGCGGATCCTGGCGATTATCGACGGCATCAGCCCCTCGGTCGGCTCGTCGAGCAGGAGCACCTCCGGTTCGATGCAGAGCGCACGCGCCATGGCGAGCATCTGCTGCTCGCCGCCCGACAGGGTGCCGGAGCGCTGCTTCAGCCGTTCGCGCAGTACGGGGAAGAGGTCGAGCACCGCCTCACGTGTCGAAACGCCCTTGCCGCGCGCCATCAGCCCGATCTCGATATTCTCTGCGACGGTAAGCTCGGCGAAAAGGCGCCGGCCTTGCGGCACATAGGCGACGCCAGCCCTCGGCACCTCATGCGCCGGCAATTGCGTGAGCTCCCGCTCGCCCAGCCGGATCGATCCTGCCTGCGCGCGCACCAGCCCCATGATCGCCTTCAGCGTCGTGGTCTTGCCGGCGCCGTTGCGGCCGAGCAGGCACAGAACCTCGCCCTTGCGCAGTTCGAGGTCGAGGCCGTGCAGCACCTGCACCTCGCCATAGAAGCAGTCGAGCCTTGCCACGGTCAGCACGGCACTCATGCGCCGGCCTCCTGGGTGGTGCCGAGATAGGCCTCCTGCACGGCGGTGTTGGCGCGGATTTCGGCCGGCGTGCCTTCGGCCAGGATCCTTCCGGCGTTGAGGACGGTGATGCGCTGGGCCAGTTCCATCACCACCGGCATGTTGTGCTCGATGAGCAGCACGGTCGCATCCCTGGCTATGTCGCGGACCAGGCCGATGAAGTTGTCGATCTCGCCGTCCGAGAGCCCTTGCGTCGGCTCGTCGAGGATGAGCAGCCGCGGCTTGAGCGCAAGCCCCATGGCGACCTCCAGCAGCCGCTGGTGGCCATAGGCCAGCGAACCCGCCGGCACGCCCGCGCGAGATGCCAGCCCGACCCGCTCCAGGGCCTCCATCACGCCATGCCGCACGGCACCGCGCGAGCGGCCGTCGGTCAGCGTCCGCTGCACCGGCAGCGCGACGTTGTCATAGACCGGGAGGTTGGCAAAGACGCTGGTGATCTGGAAGGTGTAGGCGATGCCTCGCCGGACCCTGAGATGGGCCGGCATCCTGGTGATGTCCTCGCCGTCGAAGACGATGGTGCCGGCGCTCGGCTCGTAGCGGCCGCAGACGAGGCTGACGAATGTGGTCTTGCCGGCGCCGTTGGGACCGATCACCGCCCTGATCTCGCCGGGCATCAGCGAGAAGTCGACGCCATCGACGGCGCGCAGCCCGCCGAAATGACGCGACAGGCCCCTGGTGACGAGCAGCGGGGTCATGGCAGCCACCTCGCCCAGCGCTCGCGAACGGTGCCGAGCACGCCCCTGCGGAAGAACAGCACCAGAAGGATCAGCATGACGCCGACCACCAGCATGTAGGCCGAGGTGTAGCCGCTGGCGATGTCGACGGCATAGTACATGAACAGCGTGCCGATCAGCGGACCGAGCGTGGTGGCAGCGCCGCCGAGCAGCACCCACAAGAGCGGCAGGATCGAATATTGCACCGAGGCGAAGGTCGCGCCGACATAGCCGAAGAGCAGCGCGTAGGCGGCGCCTGCCGCCGCGCAGATGACGCCCGACGTCACCACCGCCGCGAGCTTGTTGGCGAAGGTGTCGTAGCCGAGCATGCGCGTGCGCTCCTCGTTCTCGCGGATCGCCACCAGCACGCGGCCATGGCGCGAACGGACGACGGCGAGGGTGGCGAACAACGCGGCTGCGAAAAGAGAAACCGCCAGGAGATAGCGCGTCGTCGGATCGGTGAGGTCGAGCGCGGTCCCGCCAAAGACGATCCGCCGCGCCTGCTGCGGCAGCACCAGCCCCTCATCGCCGCGCGTCCATTCGCCGAAATAGAGCGTCACCAGATAGAACACCTGCGCGAACATCATGGTGACGATCATGAAGGCGACGCCGGTGGTCCTGAGCGCCAGCAAGCCGACGACGGCGGAGACCACGAACCCCGCCGCCATGCCAGAAGCGAATGCCGCAGCTATGCCCCAGCCGAGATGGTAGAGCGGCAGGCCGGCGCCGTAGAGGCCTGCGGCAAAGAACATGGCGTGGCCGAGGCTGAGCAGGCCGGCATAGCCGAACAACAGATTGTAGCCCATGGCGAAGACGGCGAGCACCAGCACGCGCGCCAGCACGGCGTGATGATATTCGGGCAGCACGAAGTTGAGCGCCACCAGAACCGCCACCACGGCGATGTGCAGGCCATAGATCCTGGCGGTCGATCCCTCGGTCATTTCGCTGCCGTTCCGAACAGGCCCTGCGGACGGAACACCAGCACCATGGCAACGACGAGGGTGGCGATGATCTTGGCCAAGGTCGGCGAGAAGAACACCGAGATGATGCCGTCGGACACGCCGATGAGCAGGGCCGCCACCACCGTGCCGCGCAGCGAGCCGAGGCCGCCTATGATGACGACGATGAAGGACAGGAGCAGCGGGTCGAGCCCCATCAGGTAATGCGCCTGCTGGATCGGTACGATCAGCACCGCGGCGATTGCGGCCAGCATGGCGCCGAGCGCGAAGACCGCGCCATAGACGCGCCCGACCGGGATGCCGAAGGCCTGCGCCGTCTCGCGGTCGTACTGGGTGGCGCGCATCACCAGCCCGATCCTGGTGCGAGTGAGCACGAACCAGGTGGCAAGCAGCAATAGCGCCGAGGCGGCGATGATCGACAGCTTGTAGCCGGAATAGCCGAACCAGGGCAGCTGGATGCGGATGTTGAAGGGCGGCGTCACCGGCCGCGCCTCGGGGCCGTAGAAGGTGAGCGCCAGCTGCTGGATGATGTAGAGCAGGCCGATGGTGGCAACGATCGTCGCCTCGGGATTGTACTCGATGCGGCGCAGCACCAGCCGCTCCGCCACCCAGGCAATGGCGCCGACGATGAGCGGCGACAGCACCAGCGCGAGCGCGAAGCCGATCGCCGGATTGCCGCTGACGACAGTGGTGATCGCCCATGCAAGCACCGCACCCAGCATGAAGAACTCGCCATGCGCGACATTGACGATGCGCATGACGCCGAACACCAGCGACAGGCCAAGTGCGGTCAGCGCCAGCACCGCGGCGGTGACGAGGCCTTCGAGCGTGGCGAGCAGGAGATGGGGTCCGAAGGCCATTCAGGATTTGTCAGTCGAAGGAGGCAGCGATCCGTCACACCCCCCTCTGGCCTGCCGGCCATCTCCCCCGCAAGGGGGGAGATTAGCAACTGGCGCCTCGCATTCCCTTTGCAGTCGTCGCGAGAGGCGAGAGGGCGGCAACTGTTTAATCTCCCCCCTTGCGGGGGAGATGGCCGGCAGGCCAGAGGGGGGTGCGAAGGAACTCAACCTAGAAAGCATCCGGCAAGCTGCCTCACAGCGGCTGCGTCGTGTAGTCGGCTTCCGGCTCGTACATGCCGTCCTCGATCGAGGTGCGGTGCACGACCTTGAGCTTGCCGCCTTCCACCTTGGAGATGTTCTGGTGGCCGAACACCTGATGGATCTTGCCGTTGAAGATCTTGTCACCCTGCGGGTGCTCCGGACCTTCCTTGAACTCCTTCAGCGCCTCGGTCGCCTCGACCAGCTTGGCGCGGTCCCCGGGGCCCTTGTAGCCTGAATCCTCCATCGCCTTCTTGATGACGTAGAGCGTCTCCCAGCAGCCGAACATGTGAGCCGCGGTCGACACGTCCTTGGAATCGCTCGTGGACGCTCCGTTGTCGTCGATGCCGACCGCCGCGCGATAGGCCTTCTGGGCTTCACTGTCGTTTTCCTGCGCATAGCGCGGCGAGCCTTCCCAGAAATGGCTGCCGTCGAGGAACTCGAGCCCGGGACTGTTGATGTCGACGGCCTCGAGTGAGTCGATGAAGCCGAAGAGCTGCGGCTTGCTCGAGCCGTAGAACTCGCCGAGTTCCTTGACGAAGGTCAGCACTCCCGGCCCGACCATGACGTGGTAGAGCACCTCGGTGTCGGAGGGGATCTGCGGCAGGTATTTTGTGAAAGAGCTTTCCGTCGGCGGGATCGGGATCTGCGCCACCACCTCCCCGCCCTTGGCCTTGATGGCGGGGGTGAAGTAGTCGCGGTGATCGTAGCCGAAAGCATAGTCCGGATAGATCATCGTCACCTTCTTGCCGAGATTGGCCGCGATCCAGGGCGCAACCGAGGTGACCTGCGCCCGCACGTCGGTGATGCCAGGCTGGAAGACCCAGCGATTCAATTTGCCCGAGGCGACGTGGTAGCCCTCGCTGACCACGTAGTAGGGGATCTTGAGTTCGCCGGCGGTCGGCGCCGAGCCGACGACCACATGGCTGAACAGCGTGCCGTAGACGATGTCGGTCTTGTGCTGGCTGGCGAACTTGCCGACAACCTCGGCGCCACGCTTGGGGTCGGTGCCGTCGTCCTCGACGATGATCTCGACCGGGCGCCCATTGATGCCGCCGGCGTCGTTGATGAGCTTCACCGCCGCATTCGTCGTCTTCTCGTACCAGCGGCCATAGGCAGCGCCGATGCCGGTGCGGTGCGCCTGGAAGCCGATCTTGATCGGTGCGGAAGACTGCGCCTGGGAATAGCGCACGAAGCCGGGAGCGGCCATCAGGCCGGCGCCGGCGGCGATGCCCTTGAGTGCGCTGCGGCGCGTAACGCCCTTCTTGCCGAGATCGAAAAAGCGATTTCTGTCAGTCATGCCCTGTCCCCTTGTCGCGCGTTTTGACCAACGTTCGTGCGGATTGGCAAGCCCTCCGCGAGGGCGAAAAATCGCATGCATACAAACTAGATCACCAATCCCGGAAGCTGGCAATATGAGCACGTTTGACCGGAAGACCGCATCCGAATCATCCCGCCGTTGGCGTCGAAAGCAGCCAGAGGCCGAAGACCGTGTAGCCGATCATCAGAAGCGTCAGCGGCAATTGGCTGAGCGTCGCGCGGGCCGCGGATGGGTGCAGCCTGTAGGCGAGCAGATGGGCCGCCAGAACCGCCAGGACATGGCCCGCGACGATCACCGCGGCCTGCAGGTTCCACAACCACCAGGCAGCCTCCGCCCCCATGGCGATACCCGCCTCGACCGGCATTCCTGCGGTGCCAAAGAGGTTCCAGCCGCGGCCGAACGGATCCGACAGCGCCGCCAACGCATACTGTCCGTTGACCAGCAGGGCGGTGAGGTAGTGCGAGACATGGTAGGCCAGCGCGATCGGCACGATCGACCACACCAGCAGGCCTGCCGCCCGGCCGAGCGGCAGCGTGCTCCGCACCAGCCTTTCGCCGGTAAATATGGCGCTCATGCCGACGCCGGCGAGCGCAAGGAACATGACGAGCAAGCCCAGGCTGTTGACCCCCATCAGCGCCGATCGCCCCGGATGCTCGAGCGGGTTCACCCCGATCAGGCCAAACCAGAAGAAGGTCCTGGAAAAACCGTCGAAGGAAACCGACGCCAGGGTGAGCAGCAGGAACAATGCGCCCGAAACGGGCAACGGCTGGGCATCGGCGAGCTGCGCGCCGGGCCAGCACAATCCGAGCTTGATGCTGTTCCCCTGTGCCCTGCCCTCGACCATGCCGAAGCGGGAAATCATGGCGAAGAAGGCCGAGAGGAATTCACCCTGCCTGCTCCACACCTCGAAGCCGAAGGCCAGCATCGCGGCAAAGGCTACGAGTCAGTAGAGCCCGGCGGCAAGCGCGAGCCTTCGAACCATGCGAAGGCGAAGAACAGGACGAAGGCCGGCCAGTAACCGACCCCGCCGGGCAGCACGCGACGAGCATTTCCGTCATCCGTCGAGCCCGACACCCATTTCGCCAGCCGGTATGGCCCATACCACGGGTTCAGCCAGTACCAGGCATTGCCGAACAGGCCCTGCACCAAGGTCAGGCCGACCCACAGCAGCGTCCAGACCGTCAGCGGCAGCGGGTTCGACAGCGGGTCGCGGCTCCCGAAAAACCCGGCGAGCACCAGCGTCGAAAAAATCGCGAAGGAGACGAGGCTCACCGGCAAGCGCAGGTCCGGTACCGTGCCGAGCGGCAACCGCCTGCGCCACAGGTCGACCAGCCGCGCGGGCGGCAGCACCGCCAGCACCAGAAAGCTCGCCGCCACCGCAAAAGCCGCGCCGGCGATGTAGTGCCCGGTCGGGAGCAACAGCACATGGCCGCGGTCGGATGCGTGGGCGAAGGCTGACAGGGTTTGCGATGCGGTTGCGGCTAATCCGGCAACCACTATCGCTGCGGCGCGGCGCATGGTCTTGGCTGTGCTGTTTCGATGTCCCCGTATCACGCTTTGGATGTGCCATATGGCTGGCTCCACTGGAAGGGCCGCCAATCCACAGCCTTGCCATCAGAGATAGGGACGCAGCATGAGCGCATTCGGGTGGTATTGGACCGCATCGGCCGCTGCTATTTCGCGGCATGGATCCCCGGGTCTCCGCACGTCGCTTCGCTCCTGCTC
>MEEF01000045.1 GCA_001724355.1 Mesorhizobium sp. SCN 65-20
CAGGCCGTCGGTGGCGAAGAACTCGTCCTCGGGGCTGCGGTAGATGGCGAAGCTCTTGCCCGCGTGGTCGAAGCGGATCACGTCTTCCTCGTCGATGTCGTCGGCCGCGCAGGCCTCGATCCAGTCGCTCATGTCTCTCTCCCTCGGGGTTCGAAAGGCTATTCGGCGGCGAGGACGGCCTCGCTGTGCAATTCCTCGCGGTAGGGCCGCGCGGTCGGCGGCAGCTCGCGCTTGACGAAGTAATCCTCGTTGCGGAGCTGGCGGATGAAGGCCGGCAGCATCTCGCGATATCCAGCCCATATCGACGGGCTCGGCGCCGGCAGGTCGTGCCTGATCATCTCGTGCAGCTTGGGCAGCGCGTGGTAGGGCACCATCGGGAACATGTGATGTTCGACGTGGTAGTTCATGTTCCAGTAGATGAAGCGGCTGATGGGGTTCATCAGCACGGTGCGGCTGTTGAGGCGATGGTCGACGACGTCGTCGGCGAGGCCGCCATGCTGCAAAAGGCCCGTGAGCACGTGATGCCAGGCGCCGTAGAGGCGGGGCAGGCCGACGAGCATCAGCGGCAGCCACGAGCCGAAATAGACGGCGACGGCGATGGTGACCGCATAGATCGACACCCAGATGCGGGCGATGCGGATGACCCTGGGCTGCTCCTGCTCGGGGACGAAGCTCCGTTCGGCCGGGCTCAGCACGCCTGCGGCGTTGCGGACCATGTCGATCAGCGCGTGCCAGACGTCGACGATGCCGAAGAAATTGAGCACCAGGCGCACAAAGTCCGGCGGGCGCATGACTGATATCTCGGGATCGCGCCCGACGATGATGGTGTCGGTGTGGTGGCGGGTGTGGCTCCAGCGCCAGGTCACCGGGTTGCGCATGATCATGAAGCTCGCGACCTGGTAGACCGCGTCGTTCATCCAGTGCGTCTTGAACGCGGTGCCATGGCCGCATTCGTGCCAGCGGGAATCTGTGGCCGACCCGTAGAGCACGCCGTAGCAGAGGAAGAAGGGCACGCACCACCAACTGCCCCAAAGTGCCGCGCCGGCTGCGCCGAAGGTAACCAGCAGGCCGAGCCAGATCGCGGTGTCGCGGATGGCCGGGGCGTTGGAGCGCTGCATCAGTTCCTTCATCTGCTTGCGCGGAATGTCGGTGTGATACCACTCGGCCGCGGCAAGGCCGCTTTCGACGGCACGACGTGCGCTCTCTCCCACAAGGCTGTAGTCGCGCGCCGAAGGCTGCACGGTCATGGCTCTCTCCCTGAAAGTCGGGAACGGGTCGGCTGACGGCGGCGGACATCGTTCACTGGAGAGATGGTACGTCATGATGAGATATTTTCAATCACGGCATGATGGTTTCTATCATTTTCTATCATACTGGGCTAAGCTATGTGCAAATTCAGGGATTGGACATGAGCAAGCGCCCCACCATCACCGATCTCGCTCACGCCTCGGGCGTCAGCGTCGCCACCGTCGATCGGGTGCTGAACGGGCGCCTGCCGGTGCGCGAGGAAACGCAGCGGCGCGTCTATGAGGCCGCGACCGCAATCGGCTATCACGCGGCCGGCCTGATCGCGCAGCGCATGCGCAAGGAGTTGCCGGAACACCGGCTGGGGTTCCTGCTGCTGCGCCCGAAGGACGTGTTCTATGGCGCCTTCGCCAGTGAGTTGGAAAAGGCGGTAGCCCGGGCGCATGGTTTTCGCGGCACCGCTGCCATCGACTTCTCGGAGTCGCTGGCGCCAGAGGAAATCGTCGAGCGCTTGCGCCGGCTGGCGGCGCACTGCGATGCGGTGGCGCTGGTTAGCCCCGACCACCCGACGGTGACTGCCGCAGTCGCGGAACTGAAGGAGCGGGGCATTCCGGTGTTTTCGCTGCTGTCCGATTTCGCGACGGGCGTGCGCGAGGGCTATGTCGGCATCGACAATCTCAAGGTCGGGCGCACCGCCGCCTGGATGATCTCCAAGTGCGCGCGAAAGCCGGGCAACGTGGCGCTGTTCGTCGGCAGCCACCGCTTCCACGGCCATGAACTGCGCGAGATCGGCTTCCGCGCCTTCTTCCGCGAACATGCGCCCGAATTCAGCGTGCTTGAGACCATCGTCAACAATGAGTCCCGCGAGACCACGCAGGTGGCGATCACGGACCTGCTCAAGAAAAATCCCGATCTTGTCGGTTGCTACGTGGCGGGCGGCGGCATCGAAGGAGCGATATCGGCGATCCGGGAACTCGCTCCCGATCAGCTGCCGGTGCTGATCTGCAACGAGATCACCGCGGACACGCGCGCCGCGCTGGCCGAGAACCTGGCCGTGATGGTCATTGCGACGCCCCTGCAGGCGCTGTGCCGCGAACTCGTGGACCTGATGGGACATTCGATAGAGGAGGGGGCCGCGAATGCCCCGGGGCAGACCTTCCTGCCCTTCGAGATCTATCTGCCGGAGAACATCTGAGCCGCCCGGGGTTCAACCCGCCCGCAAGCGCGCGAGGTTCCTGGGAATGCGGCGGTGCCAAACGTTGCCATCGCCCTGGATGCTCTTGCGAGACCGCTCAAGCCCGATTTGCGCGCACCCAATCCCATGTTCGGCCAAGACCCTCCGTGAGAGCCACTTCCGGCACCCAGGAAAACTCTTTCCGTACCAACGACATGTCGAGGATGGATCGTGGTACGTCGACCATTCGCCCAGGCTTGTAGAGCGGCTTCGTATCGCTCCCGGTAACCTCCTGAATCCGCTCGACGATTTCGTTCAGCGACGTACCTTCCCCGCTGCCGCCGTTGTAAATGCCTGCTTTGCCGGATGCTGCTGCCGTGACGCACAGGCGCGCAAGGTCTTCAACGTAGAGATAGTCGCGCACGACGCTACCGTCGCCCCATATCTCGATCGGTTCCTGCCGCAGGATACGGTTGAGGAAAGTGGCCACGACACCTTGAACGCCCGTATGCCCTTGGCGCGGGCCATAGGGATTGGAAGGGCGGATAATGATGGGGGAAAGCCCCCGTGTTCGGCCGAACATCTCGATGTAGTGTTCGATCGCGGTTTTCACGATCCCGTAGGAATTGATCGGCCGCAAGGGATGTGTTTCGGGTGTCGGCACTCGTTCGGGAATCCCGTAAACGGTGCCGCCCGAGGAAAGATAAACGAGCCGCGATACGCCGAACTTGACCATCGCTTCAAGCAAGTTCAGCGTCGTGAGGAGGTTGTCACGAACGTCGGCTTGCGGATCGAGATCGGCGGTCCCAGGGAAAGTGGTGCTTACAAGATGCATCACCATGCCGACATCCTGAAGCGCTTCGATGATCGCCATCGAATCCTTGATGTCGCCGAAGGTATACTCCACGCCGCCAAGTGGGGAACGAAATCGTTCGGGATTGCGGTCGAAAACGCGGACCGAATAGCCCGACTCGAGCAACCGATCCACGATATGCGAGCCGATGAACCCACAGCCACCAATAACCAGAACTTTCATCGCGTTAGCCCTGTAATGTTTGTAACCGCAATACTGAGACCGAGGTTCGCCGGAACCGCGCTGAACAAGCGTTCAAGCGCATGGAGCAACGTTCCGTCGTTGGCGACGGGCTCCTTGGGATAGTCGTCCCAGTCAAGACCAAGTTTGACAAACGGCGCCAGCGCTTCCTTTCGAATCCAGAACATCGTCCCGACTGAAGAAAAGAACGTTTCTGGCAGCGACTGAATACCGAGGCGAGAAGCCAATCCGCGCGTGATCGGCTCGTTGCTCGACCAGGATAAAACGTTGGGGTCCTCCGGATAGACGACACCGAGTTTCTCATTCGTGGCGAAGGCCGAAATGATCCGATCGATCATAGGTCCAGCTCGTTCCCCACCGATCATGTTTTCGTACAGAAAGTGGGCCCCACGATCCACCAGGCTGCGATCGGTAAGGACCTCGCTTTTGTTCGTGTGAACATGCCCAATGATGTCGTAGTCGCTGATGAGTTCAGGCCCGAACTCGGTCAACAACGGCCCGATCTCACGCCCGCGGCTGGCGACGACGCGGATCGCGCGAACTTTGCCGCGATAAGCCTTCAACTCCGCTCGCACCTTTTCCGCCGCACCTCTGTCGGTCACGCTTACGTAGAGATCCGGCTGACGGTCATTTGCATGGAGCCGCTCGACGATCTTCGAAAGCTCGTCGGAATTGTCGGCATGGATATGCAAAGCCGTCGTCAGCGCGCCTGAGCCGAGTTGCGCTTCGCTGGCATCGGTCTCGCGAATGACTTGTGTCAGCCAGGGCCCCTGGGGGCGGTTGCGCCGCAGAAATTCCGCATAGGCGTCGCCGTTGAATTCACTCTGCTCGGCGAGGGCTTTCCAATACAATACGGGATGAAACCCCGGTTCTGGCCGGCGTGGAGTCTCCTGCGACCAATTATCGAAGACATAGAACCTTGCAGCCTCATTCGCCCCCATCCCCTTTGCCTCGGGGGGGAGCATGAAGTCTGCTCGCAGACTGCCGCTCTTGACGATTTGTGCGACGTCCCTTTCCCTGAATTCGACTGCCGCGCGCTCGGAAAGGGCGAGTTGCTCGATCCTTGCGGCATAGCGGGCAAAGTCGAAGGTGTGTACTGCGTAAGCTTTGCTCAGTGCCTGAACCCGGCCGTAGGCTTCGGGCGAACTCATGAGCTTTACAATTCGGTCCGCGACGCCCGCAGTGTCAAGATACTCGGCGATACATTCATCCCGCACACCGGCCCGCGAAAGAACATCGGCGATACCGGACGTCTTGTCGAAACACATCACCGGCAAACCGGACATCATTGCGTCTATTGCCACGTTCGGCAAAGGGTCGAGCCGGCTGGACAGCAGGAACAGGTTCGAAAGGGAATAGATATGCTCGATCTCGGAGGTTTCCGGGATCATGACCACGCGGTCAGACAGATCTGCCCGCTCAAGCTGATCCTTGAGATACACGGAGTAGGCGGCATCGTTGTCTGGCGAATAGCCCGCGCCGATCCAACCGAAGAATGCACGCTCGCCCCCCGGCTGGGCAAGGACGCGACGCGCCGAGTCGATAAACAGATCGACCCCTTTGCGAAAATGCACATAGCCGGCACCGATGACCACAAAGCGGTCGGGTTCAGCGTCAATTGGCCGTAACAACTTGGTGAGCCGTTCGCGTTCGGCCTCACCCTGCTCGTCGGACTGGTTGGGTCTGGGCACCTCACACTTGCCCTGGGGCACGCGATGCAGCTTGGGTGTGCGCGCCTGACCCGTGGTGGCGAGCGCATTGCTCAATGTGAGTTCCGTGGAGAAGACGAGATGATCCGCAGTGCGGAATGTCTCGTTGAAGGCTGTCTTGGGCAGCGTGTTGGAAGCGAATTCGTGCAAGAGCGCGACGCTCACGATGCCCTGCGCGCGCAACGCCCCCAAGATATATCGAGATTCGATCGAGTTGACGATGGCGAAGGCGAACTTGCCATCGCTCATCATGTCATCGAGCAATGTCGAGAAATAGGGTGTATTGCCCGATGGGCTGTCTGCCACCCAAACCGCCACCGAATGTGCGCGAAAACTGTCGATCAGTTCGCCACCGCGCAGGCACAAGGTTGTCACATTGTATCGCTCGGCGAGCGCCTGAACGAGATTGAGGGCCAGGATCGGCGCGCCGGTTCGACTGGCATCGTGACTCACGATGAGTATGTGGGGTCTCGACGCCACTAGTTTCGCATGGCCTCCATACGAAACTGAGCGCCGCGCAATCGCGGCGTGCATTCCCTCGGGGCTTGACAGAGACAACAGCGACCGCTTGGGGTCGCGCTTTTGAGCACTACGCTGAAACC
Source organism: Mesorhizobium sp. SCN 65-20 (assembly GCA_001724355.1). Lineage (GTDB taxonomy): Bacteria > Pseudomonadota > Alphaproteobacteria > Rhizobiales > Rhizobiaceae > Aminobacter. The sequence goes on from MEEF01000045.1 coordinate 5,785, forward strand.
GCTTCTTCATTCGCGATGGGAACGGGGAGTTTTTGGAAGACAGCCCCGCAAGCAGTTTGAAGTGCACATATTTGCCGAGATTTCCCAAAGGGTGCCGCCGGGCCCGCGCAAGTTCCACATTGTTGGCGTCGAGTTGGTTCCTGGCTGCCTGGATTTGCAGGGCATCGCTGCGCCGCTGCGAATTGGCCTCGGTGAGGCGAGCCTCGCTGTTTCGTAGGCTGATTTCCGTCTCTTGCATGAGTTCATGCAAGTGCAGGGTTTTGGTCTCCAACAGGTCGATGTCGGCCATTTCGGCGTCTGTCGCCATATTTCCTCCACCTCACGCCACATCTGGCGGTGCTCGCATGTGGCACATGTTGCCGTCCCGGCCAACAGCTTTCGGATGATGCAGATGGGGCATGAGGCCGTGAGCGAGAATCTATCAGGAATGATGGAATTGCGACGTGAAATGGATTGACTATTCCGTTATGCGGTGTGAATGGAATGAAGAGGCCGGCGTCAGATCGCCCGCTCTCCCTATCCACGGAGTGACACGGCATGACCTCGAACATCAGGCTCGAATTCGCGCTCAATCACATGGTGGCGCCAGGACTGAAGCCGGCGGATTTCTTCGCGCTCTGCCGCGAACTGGGCATCAAGCACGCCGAAATCCGCAACGACCTTGCCGGCAACGCCATAGTCGATGGCACTCCGGCGAGCGTGGTCCGGGCGCTCGCGGCCGAAAATGGAATATCCATTGCAAGCATCAATGCGCTGCAGCGCTTCAACGAATGGAATGCGGCGCGCGAGGCGGAAGCCATCGAACTCGCCGACTATGCGCGAGACGTGGGTGCCCGGGCGCTGGTTCTGGTACCGGTCAATGACGGCACAGGGAAGGCGGACGGCGAGCGCCAGCGAAATCTCAGGACAGCACTCTCCGCGCTCAAGGTGATCCTTGGCGACCGAGGCGTGGGCGGTCTCGTCGAGCCGCTCGGCTTCGAGATCTGCTCGCTGCGTTCCAAGCGCGAGGCGGCCGAGGCCATCGAGGATGTCGACGCCAGCGCCACGTTCCGCATGGTGCACGACACGTTCCATCACCACCTCGCCGGCGAACCGGACATTTTCCCCGGCATGACCGGGCTGGTGCATATCTCCGGCGTCGATGATCCGATGGTGACAGTGCCCGACATGCGCGACCCGCACCGTATCCTGGTCGATGCCTCTGACCGTCTCGACAATGTCGGTCAGATCAGGGCCCTGTCGGCAGGCGGCTACAACGGATTGTTCTCCTTCGAGCCCTTCTCGCCGGCGGTCCACAAGCTGGCGAAGCCCGGCGCGGCAATTGCGCAAAGCATCGAATTCATTCGCTCGCGGGTGTGACACCCGCGGTGATGCGCTGGGCAGCCGCGATCGAGCGTCCATTTGTCCGGCAATGGCCCATCGAGCACCGAAGATTGATCGCTGGCGATGGAATATCTCTTGACGTTCACCTGGAATATGGAATAAATATTTCATAAAGAAAAAACACGGCCCGAACGTTCTGAATTGGGCCGGCCACTTGGGAAGGCGGGCGGCACGCAAGCCTCGCAGAGGAGCGATGGTGGCGCCTGTGAAGACGGGCCTTCGGGGCAACCGCGGGCTCCCGGCACTAGGGGTGCAGCCGGGCACCATTCGTGGAGGAGAGTGATCATGAAGAAATATTTGCTCGGCGCCGCACTGACGGTGCTGATGGCGGGAACCGCGTTTGCCGGCGACATCGGCGTCAGCATGGCCAATTCGGACACGTTCCTGACTGTCCTTCGCAAGGGCATCGAGAAGTCCGCGGCCGACGCTAGCCAGCCCGTCGTCATTGAAATCGCCGACGACGACGTCAACAAGCAGCTCAGCCAGGTCCAGAACTTCATCGCCGCCAAGGTCGACGCGATCATCGTCAACCCGGTCGACACGTCTGCCACCGGGCCGATGACCAAGCTCGCAAACGACGCCGGCATTCCGATCGTCTACGTCAATCGCGAGCCGATCGACGTCGCGGCGCTCGGTGCCAAGGGTGCGTTCGTCGGCTCGAACGAGGTCGATTCCGGTACGCTGGAGACCAAGGAAGTCTGCCGCATCCTCAAGGAGGCCGGCAAGACCGAGGCGGGCATCCTGATCATGGTCGGCGACCTCGCCAACCAGGCCGCGGTGATGCGCACCAAGGACATCCACGATGTCAACGCCGGCAGCGAATGCGGCGTCAAGCTCAACGTCATCGACGAGCAGACCGCCGGCTGGGATCCGGTCAAGGCGCAGGACCTGATGACCAACTGGATCGCTGCCGGCCACAAGCCGGAAGCCGTCATCTCCAACAACGACAACATGGCCATCGGCGCCATCAACGCCATGAAGGCGGCCGGCTGGGACATGAAGGACGTGATCGTGGCCGGCGTCGACGCGACCCAGGAAGCGCTAGCCTACATGAAGGCCGGCGACCTCGACGTCACCGTGTTCCAGAACGCGGCCGCGCAGGGCAGCGGGGCGGTCGAGACGGCCATGAAGCTCGCCAAGGGCGAAGCGGTGACGTCGCCCGTGTGGGTTCCGTTCGAGCTCGTGACCCCGGCGAATATGGACCAGTACACGACCAAGAACTGATATGATCCACCCAATGCGCCGCCGGCAAGCGGCGGCGCATTTCCCCACAAGGACCAGCCCAGTGCGCATGCCGGGCCGGTCCGGGAGGACCAATCATGCAAAGCACCAGCACGATGGAAGCGGCGCCGGCGGGCGGCGCCGCGGTCGATGGCGGCTACCTTCTGGAAGTCGAGAACGTCCGCAAGGAGTTCCCGGGCGTGCTCGCGCTCGACAACGTCCAGCTCAAGCTGAAGCGCGGCAGCGTGCATGCGCTGATGGGCGAGAACGGCGCTGGCAAGTCGACGCTGATGAAGATCGTGGCGGGCATCTACACGCCCGATTCCGGCACCTTCAAGCTGCGCGGCGAAGACATCAAACTGCGCGGGCCGCTCGACGCGCTCGAGCACGGCATCGCCATGATCCACCAGGAACTCAACCTGATGGCGCCGATGACGGTGGCAGAGAACATCTGGATACGCCGCGAGCCGCTGACGAAGCTGGGCTTCGTGGACCATGGCGAGATGCACCGCAAGACGGCAGACCTGTTCAAGCGCCTCAACATCGACATCGATCCGGACGTGCAGGTTGGCACGCTGACGGTGGCCAGCCGCCAGATGGTCGAGATCGCCAAGGCGGTCTCCTACGAATCCGACGTGCTGATCATGGATGAGCCCACCTCGGCGCTGACCGAGCGCGAGGTCGATCACCTGTTCACCATCATCCGAGCGCTGCGCGCTCAGGGCAAGGGCATCATCTACATCACGCACAAGATGAACGAGCTGTTCGAGATCGCCGACGAGTTCTCGGTGTTCCGGGACGGCAAGTACATCGCCACCAAGCTGTCGCACGAGGTGACCCGCGACGAGATCATCCGGATGATGGTCGGGCGGGAGATCACCCAGATGTTCCCGAAGGAAGAGGTGCCGATCGGCGACGTGGTGATGTCGGTCAAGGGACTGACGCTCAAGGGCGTGTTCAGCGACGTCTCGTTCGACCTGCGCTCGGGCGAGATCCTTGGCATTGCCGGCCTCGTCGGCTCGGGCCGATCCAACATCGCCGAGACGATCTTCGGCGTCACGCCGGCCGACGCCGGAACCATCGACCTGTTTGGCAAGCCGGTCCGCATCGACAGTCCGTCCACCGCGATGCGTCACGGACTGGCGTTCCTAACCGAGGACCGCAAGGAAACGGGCTGCTTCCTCCTGCTCGACATCCAGGAGAACACGCAGATGGCGGTGCTCCAGTCGGGCTATGTGAAGAACGGCTTCGTCAAGCAGAAGCAACTCACCAAGGATTCTGTCGAGATCAGCTCCCTGCTCAGGGTCAAGACACCCGACATGTCCGAGCCGATCATCAACCTTTCCGGCGGCAACCAGCAGAAGGTGCTGATCGGCCGCTGGCTGCTGACCAAGCCCAAGATATTGATCCTCGACGAGCCGACGCGCGGTATCGACGTGGGCGCCAAGGCGGAAATCCACCGCCTGATCTCGAAGCTCGCCGGTCAGGGGGTCGGCGTCATCATGATCTCGTCCGAGATGCCCGAGGTGCTGGGCATGAGCGACCGGATCATGGTGGTGCACGAAGGCCGGGTCACCGGCTTCCTGGATCGCGCCGAAGCCAACCAGGTGAAAATCATGGAACTCGCGTCGCATTGAACGACGCCAAGAACCACAAGGGTGGAAGAACCATGTCGACCAACGAGATTGCGGGCTCCGCAAATGTCATCCGAAGCAAGAAGCGCCTGCCTCCGGAAGTCTCGATCCTGGGCGTGCTCATCGGCATCGCCATCGTCTTCGAGATCCTCGGCTGGATTCTCGTCGGCGACAGCTTCCTCGCCAACAAGCAGCGCCTGTCGATCATCATCCTGCAGGTGTCGGTGATCGGCATCATCTCGGTCGGCGTGACCCAGGTCATCATCACCGGCGGCGTCGACCTGTCGTCAGGTTCGGTGGTCGGCCTCGTCGCGATGGTCGCGGCGAGCTTGGCGCAGACATCGGCCAACCCGCGGGCGGTCTATCCTTCGCTCACCGACATGTCGCCGATCTGGGCGATCCTCGCCGGCCTCGCAGTGGGTCTCGCAGCAGGCTTCATCAACGGCACCCTTGTGGCCAAGACGAAAATCCCTCCATTCATTGCCACCCTAGGTATGATGGTGTCGGCGCGCGGGCTTGCCAAATGGTACACGCTCGGCCAGCCGGTCGCCCTGCTCGACGACAGCTTCACCTGGTTCGGCAAGAGCTTCAACGTGTTCGGCTTTCCGCTGCCGCTGCCGGTCATCATCTTCCTGCTGGTGGCGGTCATATTCCACATCGCGCTCGGCTATACGCGCTACGGCAAGTTCACCTACGCCATCGGCGCCAACCCGCAGGCGGCACGCGTCTCGGGCATCAACATCGGCAGCCACCTGATCAAGGTCTATGCGATTGCAGGCCTGCTCTCCGGGCTTGCCGGGGTGGTGACAGCGGCGCGCGCGGCTTCCGGCCAGCCCGGCATGGGCGTCGCCTACGAGCTCGACGCCATCGCGGCTGCGGTCATCGGCGGCACCTCGCTGTCGGGCGGCGTCGGGCGTATCTCGGGAACGGTGATCGGCACCATCATCCTCGGCGTTCTCACCTCGGGCTTCACCTTCCTCAAGGTCGGCGCCTACTATCAGGAGATCATCAAGGGCATCATCATCGTGGCCGCGGTGATCATCGACCAGCAGCGCCAGAACCGGCGCAAGAAGGCCTGACCACAAACCCTGGACCGCCCGGCATCCGTCGGCGGGCGGTCCCCATCAATAGCAAGATCAAGTTGCAGGCCTGGACGGAGCGGGCCACGGAAATGAGGTTGTCATGACAGTTCGGTTCGGTGTCCTGGGTGCAGGCCGCATAGGCAAGGTCCACGCCAAGGCAGTGGCTTCCAACCCGCAGGCGAAGCTCGTCGCCGTGGCGGACGCGTTCGAGAAGGCGGCGAACGATCTCGCCACGGCCTATGGCTGCGAGGTTCGCTCCATCGACCAGATCGAGAAGGCGTCGGACATCGATGCGGTCGTCATCTGCACGCCGACCGACACCCATGCCGACCTGATTGAGCGCTTCGTGCTCGCCGGCAAGGCGGTGTTCTGCGAGAAGCCGATCGATCTCGACGCGGCCCGTGTCGAGAAGTGCCTTTCCGTGGTCGAAAAGGCCGGCGGCACGCTGATGGTCGGCTTCAACCGGCGTTTCGATCCGCATTTCGCCGCCGTGCGCAAGGCCATCGACGATGGCGCCATCGGCAAGGTCGAGCAGGTGGTCATCACCTCGCGCGATCCTGGCCCGCCGCCGGCGGAATACATCACCCGCTCGGGTGGCATCTTCCGCGACATGACCATCCACGACTTCGATATGGCGCGCTTCCTGCTCGGCGAGGAGCCGGTGGCGGTGACGGCGACGGCCTCGGTGCTGGTCGACAAGAAGATCGGCGAACTCGGCGACTTCGACAGCGTGTCCGTGATCCTGGTGACCGCCAGCGGCCGCCAGTGCGTGATCAGCAATTCGCGCCGCGCTACCTATGGCTACGACCAGCGTATCGAGGTGCATGGCTCGGACGGTATGGTCTCGGCCGAAAACCAGCGCGCGGTATCGATCGAGGTCGCGGGTGCGATGGGCTACACCCGCCCGCCGCTGCACGACTTCTTCATGACCCGCTACACCGAGGCCTATGCCAACGAGATCGCGGCCTTCATCGCCTCGGTGACCAAGGGAGCCAGGATCTCGCCCGACGGCAAGGACGGGCTGATGGCGCTGAAGCTGGCGGACGCGGCGCTGAAGTCGGCCAAGGAAGGCAAGACCGTACGGCTCTAGGCCGGACGACAGCCGCCTCGGGGCAGTGGGCCCCGGGGCGTGCCTTCACAAACTGTCGATGGAATGAAAATTCCGATTGACTGTTGTGCGGAGCCTTAATTTCATTGTTGGCCTGCGGCATGTCGCAAGTGCAGGCCGGCGCGGCAGAGCGATCGGGAGGACAGAATGGCCGATCCCAAGAACCAGCCAGATGCTGAGCTCGACGTCATCACCATCGGGCGCGCATCGGTCGATCTCTATGGGCAGCAGACCGGATCGCGGCTGGAGGACGTGACGTCCTTCGCCAAGTCGGTCGGCGGCTGTCCTGCCAACATCGCCATCGGCACGGCGCGTCTCGGGCTGCGCTCGGCACTGCTGACCCGCGTCGGCGACGAGCACATGGGCCGCTACATCCGCGAGCAGATGCTGCGCGAAGGCGTGTCGGACAAGGGGCTTGTCACGGACAAGGAGCGGCTGACGGCGCTGGTGCTGCTCTCGGTCGAGAACGACAAGACGTTTCCGCTGATCTTCTACCGCGAGAACTGCGCCGACATGGCGCTGTCGGAGGAGGACATCGACCCGGTTTTCATCAAGTCGGCGCGCGCCATCGTCGTCACCGGCACGCATTTCTCGCGCCCCAACACTGATGCCGCCCAGCGCAAGGCGATGAAGCTGATCAAGGAGAGCGACGGCAAGGTGGTGTTCGACATCGACTACCGGCCGAACCTCTGGGGCCTTGCCGGCCATGCCGCCGGCGAGAGCCGCTACATCGCCTCCGACAAGGTGTCGAACCACATCAAGGGCGTGCTGGCAGACTGCGATCTGATCGTCGGCACCGAGGAGGAGGTGCTGATCGCCTCGGGCGAGAGCGACCTGCTGGCGGCGCTGAAGACCATCCGCTCGCTGTCCAAGGCGACGATCGTGCTGAAGCGCGGGCCGATGGGCTGCATCGTCTATGACGGGCCGATCTCGGACGACCTCGAGGCCGGCATCGTCGGCAAGGGCTTTCCGATCGAGGTCTACAACGTGCTGGGCGCGGGCGACGCCTTCATGTCGGGCTTCCTGCGCGGCTGGCTGGGTGGCGAGAGCCTGGCGACAGCTGCGACCTGGGCCAATGCCTGCGGCGCTTTCGCTGTGTCGCGGCTGCTCTGTTCGCCGGAGATTCCGACCTTCGAGGAGCTGCAGTTCTTCCTCAAGAACGGCAGCAAGGAACGGGCGCTGCGCAAGGACGAGGCGATCAACCATGTGCACTGGGCGACGACGCGCCGGCACGAGATTCCGTCGATGATGGCGCTCGCCTGCGACCACCGCATCCAGCTGGAGGACATCGCCGCCCGCACAGGTGCGGACGCCCAGCGCATCCGCGACTTCAAGGTGCTGGCGGTGAAGGCAGCCGCCAAGGTGGCCGACGGCCGCGACGGCTACGGCATGCTGATCGACGAGAGGTTCGGGCGCGAGGCGATGTTCGAATTCGCCCGCCATCCGTTCTCGTGGATGGGGCGGCCGGTGGAGCTGCCGGGATCGCGGCCACTGCGCTTCGAGTTCTCGCAGGACATCGGCTCGCAGCTCGTGGAATGGCCGGTTGAGCACTGCATCAAGTGCCTGTGCTTCTATCACCCAGACGACCCGGCGGAGCTCAAGGCCGAGCAGCAGCAGAAGCTGCGCACCCTGTTTGAGGCGGCGCGGAAGGTGGGCCGGGAACTCTTGATCGAGATCATCGCCGGCAAGCACGGCAAGCTTGCCGAGGACACCATCCCGCGCGCGCTGGAAGAGCTCTATGCGCTCGGCATCAAGCCTGACTGGTGGAAGCTCGAACCGCAGGCTTCGGCTGCCGCCTGGAAGAAGATCGAGGCGGTCATCACCAGGAACGATCCCTATTGCCGCGGCGTGGTACTGCTCGGGCTGGAGGCGCCGCTGGCCGAGTTGGAGGTGGCGTTTGCCGCCACAGCCGACGCGCCAGTGGTCAAGGGCTTTGCGGTCGGCCGCAGCATCTTCGCCCATGCGGCGGAAGAGTGGATGGGCGGCCGCATGAACGACCAGGCGGCAATCGACGACATGGCGCAGCGTTTCGAGCAGCTGACCAAGGCATGGCTTGCAGCGCGGGACCGTCGGGCGGCATAAACAGACAGCTGAGGCGAGGCCGGCATCCCAGGATGCGCCGCTGAAGTGGGAGGAAAGACGATGACCAAGACCGTTCGCCTGACCATGGCGCAGGCGCTGACGCGCTATATGGCGCGGCAGATGACCGTGATCGACGGCAAGAAGCTGCCGCTCTTCGGCGGCGTGTGGGCGATTTTCGGCCATGGCAATGTCGCCGGCATCGGCGAGGCGCTCTACCAGGTGCGCGAGGAACTGCCGACCTATCGCGCCCACAACGAGCAGGCGATGGCGCATGCGGCGATCGCCTTTGCCAAGGCCAATTTCCGCCATCGCATGATGGCGGCGACGACCTCCATCGGTCCCGGCGCGGTCAACATGGTGACGGCGGCGGCACTCGCCCATGTCAATCGCCTTCCGGTGCTGCTGCTGCCCGGCGACGTGTTCGCCAACCGGGTGCCCGACCCGGTGTTGCAGCAGGTCGAGGATTTCGGCGACGGCACGGTGTCGGCCAACGACTGCTTCCGACCGGTGTCGCGTTATTTCGACCGCATCACCCGGCCCGAGCAGATCATCCCGGCGCTGGCGCGCGCCATGCAGGTGCTGACCGATCCGGCCGAGTGCGGACCGGTGACGCTTTCGCTGTGCCAGGACGTGCAGGCAGAGGCATATGACTATCCCGAGAGCTTCTTTGCCGAACGCGTCTGGACGCCGCGCCGGCCGCGTCCGGACCGCGATGAGCTCGCGACCGCTGCCGAGGCGATAAAGGCAGCGAAGAAGCCGCTGATCGTAGCGGGAGGAGGCGTGCTCTATTCCGGCGCTTCGGAGGAACTTGACCGCTTCGTGCAGGCAACCGGTATTCCCGTCTGCGAGACGCAGGGCGGCAAGTCGGCGCTGACCGACGACCATGGGCTGAACATGGCGGCGGTCGGCGTGACCGGCACATCCGCCGCCAATAGGCTGGCGGAGGAAGCCGACGTGGTGCTGGCGGTCGGCACGCGACTGCAGGACTTCACCACGGGCTCGTGGGCGCTGTTCAAGAATTCAGGCAAGACCATCATCGGCCTCAACGTCCAGCTCTTCGACGCCGGCAAGCACAGGGCGCTGCCGCTGGTCGCGGACGCCAGGGAAGGGCTTGCCGAACTGGGCGCCGCTGTCAGCGGCTACAAGGCGCCGGCGTCATGGACCGAGAACGCCAGGACCGGAAAGGCCGAATGGCGCAAGGCGGCGGCGAAGGTCACGGCCGCAACCAACACGACGCTGCCGTCGGACGCGCAGGTGATCGGCGCGGTGCAGCGCGCGCTCGGCAGCGAAATCGTCGTGCTGCACGCTGCCGGCGGACTGCCGGGCGAGATGCACAAGCTGTGGCAGGCGGGCGGACCCGGCTCCTACCATTCGGAATACGGCTTCTCCTGCATGGGATACGAGATCGCCGGCGGGCTGGGCGCCAAGATGGCGCGGCCGGACAAGGAAGTCGTCGTCATGATCGGCGACGGTTCCTACCTGATGCTGAATTCGGAGATCGCGACCTCGGTAATGCTGGGGCTCAAGCTCACCATCGTGCTGCTCGACAACCGCGGCTATGGCTGCATCAACCGGCTGCAGATGGCGACCGGCGGCGCCAACTTCAACAACCTGCTGCGCGACGCCAGGCACGAGACGCTGCCCGAGATCGACTTCGTCGCGCACGCCCGGAGCCTGGGCGCCAATGCCGAGAAGGCGGCCTCGATCGCCGATCTGGAAGCGGCGCTCGACCGCGCCCGCAAGAGCGACCGGACGACGGTGGTGCTGATCGACACCGACCCGCTGGTCTCGACCGGTGAGGGCGGTCACTGGTGGGACGTGGCAGTGCCGGAGGTAAGTGCGCGCGCCGAAGTGAATGCCGCCCGCAAGGGGTATGAGGAGAAGCTCAAGTTGCAGCGCGTGGGGGACTAGGTGCCGGGCCGAGGTTGGCGCTGCCCCTCACTGTCCTGCCGGACATCTCTCCCCGTAAACGGGGAGAGACACGCTAACCGCGACGCTCCTGCCAAACGTCAATGTTGACGATTGGCGATACGGCGGATGCCAGTCACTCTCTCCCCGCCTGCGGGGAGAGATGTCCAGCAGGACAGTGAGGGGCGGCGCTGACGGTAACGAATTTACGCTGTCTTTCGTGACGGCAGGAAATGACACTGGAGAACTGAAGTGAAAGCCAAACTGGGCATGTCCCCCATCGCGTGGTGGAACGACGACCTTCCGGAACTGAGCGATGACGTATCGCTGGAGGAGTGCCTTCGCCAGTCGCGCTCTGCCGGCTTCACCGGCATGGAGCAGGGCCGCCGCTTCCCGAGCACGCCGGACGAGATGTTGCCGATCCTGAGGAAGGCCGACGTGACTTTGTGCGGCGGCTGGTTCTCCGGCACGCTGGTCAACGAGGATCTGGCGGCCAACAAGGACCGCATCCAGCCGATGATCGAGCTGTTCAAGGCGGTCGATGCGCCTTGCATCGTCTATGGCGAGGTCGGCCGCTCGATCCAGGGTGATCGCTCGAAGCCGCTGGCGACCAAGGCCGTGCTCTCCGACGACGAGATGAAGGCCTATGCACGCAAGCTGACCGAGTTCGGCGAATGGTGCGCCGAGCAGGGTATGCCCTTGTCCTACCACCACCACATGGCGGCGGTGGTGCAGTTCGAGCACGAGCTCGACGCCTTCATGAAGCACTCGGGCGAGGGCATCCCGCTTTTGCTCGATGCGGGCCACCTGGCCTTCGCTGGCGGCGACGTGCTGCGCGCCATCGACAACCATCACAAGCGCATCAGCCACGTGCATGTGAAGGACGTGCGCATGGACGTGATCAAGGCGCTCGACTGGACTAAACAGTCCTTCCTCGACGCGGTGGCTCTGGGCGCCTTTACCGTGCCCGGCGACGGCTCGCTCGACTTCGGCGCGATCGTGCAGAAGTTCGCCGATTACGGCTATGAGGGCTGGTTCGTCGTCGAGGCCGAGCAGGACCCCAGGAAGAGCCCACCGCTGAAGATGGCCCAGGTCGGCCATGCCGAACTCATGCGGGTGATGACCGCTGCCGGCTACACTGTCGAAACGCAGGGCTTTCCAAGCACTTGAGCGCAGCCGTCCGACGATTCTAAGATAGGCTTTCGCGGAGGCAGCGCCGAGTTGATCCAGGACCAGAGCCACCCCTTCCTTCGACCGCTGTGGCGGCGCATCGTGCTCGTCGCTTTCTGCGCGGCATGGTCGATATTCGAGTTCGCCACCGGCTCGGCCTTCTGGGGCACGCTGGCGGGTGGCATGGCGGTGCTCGGCGCCTATCAGTTCCTGATCGCCTACAAGCCGGGTGACGATGCCCCGGCCGACAAGGAGTGAGCCGATGTCGAGACTTCTGATCAAGCCGAAGCACGGCACCGGGCGTGTCACCCATGTGACGCCGGAGAATGCCGGCTGGACCTATGTCGGCTTCGACCTGCACCGGCTCGAGCCGGGCGACACCTACGGCGACTGGACGAGCGACCGCGAAACCTGCCTGGTCCTGGTCAGCGGCAAGGCGCATGTGCGCATCGATGAGGAAGACCTCGGCACACTGGGCGAGCGCATGTCGCCCTTCGAGGGCAAGCCGTGGTCGGTCTATGTGGCGGCGGGTGCCGACTGGTCGGTGCGGGCCGAGACCAATCTTGAGCTTGCCGTCTGCTCCGCGCCCGGCGCTGTCGGCCGCCATACGACCCGGGTCATCGGTCCGGACGACGTCCAGCAGGAAACGCGCGGCAAGGGCACCAATACCCGCTACGTGACCAACATCCTGCCGGAGAGCGACCCGGCGGATTCGCTTTTGGTGGTCGAGGTCATCACGCCCGGCGGCCATACCTCCAGCTATCCGCCGCACAAGCACGACGAGGACAACCTGCCCAAGGAGTCGCTGCTGGAGGAGACCTACTATCACCGGCTCAACCCGCCGCAGGGCTTCGCCTTCCAGCGCGTCTACACTGAGTTCAACGAGGCGGGCCATCGCGAGATCGACGAAGCGATGGCCATCGAGGACGGCGACGTGACGTTGGTACCCAAGGGCTACCACCCTTGCGCGGCCTGCCATGGCTACGACCTCTATTATCTCAACGTCATGGCCGGCCCGGTGCGGACATGGAAGTTCCACAATGCCCGCGAGCATGAGTGGCTGCTGAAGGTCTGAGGGCCGGCACGGTCGGCAACAGATCCGAGTTTACAGCGCTGGAATGGCGGGGCGCTGTGCCGCCTTTCTCTGGGGCTTGAGCATGATGTAGCTCGCCTGATTTTGGCGCAGGCGTTCGAGCATGGCCTTGCCCTTAATCGCCAGCGCGTCGCCGGGCGCACGTTCGCGCCGGCGGGCGAGATCTTCGAGTACCTCGATCGCCTCGCCGGCGCGCTCGAGCGCCGCCAGGCTCTTGGCCAGCGAAAACTGCGCCGCACCGAATTCGTCGTTCAGTGCAAGCGATTTGCGGAACGCATCGACTGCCTCCGCATGCGCCTCGAGCGCCTGCAATTCGGCTCCCAGCCGGAACCAGACCTTGGAGGCATTCGGAGCGACGCCCACGAGCCGCGCGTAGAGGTCGCGCGCCTCGCGATGGTCGCCCTTGGCCGAGACCAGTTGGCCGAGTCCATAGAGCGTGCGCCCATGCATGGGGTTCGTCGCCAGAATCTGGCGGTAGCCGCTTTCCGCGCGGGCGAGATGGCCCTGTTCGTGGCTGGCGTTGACCTCGACATACATGGCGTCCAGCGAGCGTGGATCGAGGCGGTCGCCGATGTTGCGCCCGCTGCGGGTGTAGATCATGGCGCAATCGATCCTGCTCTCGGTCACGCCGAAGGCGAGCTTGTAGGGCTCGTCGCCGCGCAGGAAATCATAGGTGGCGAAGCCGTTTTCGATGCCGTGGCGGATGCTGTGGCCGTGCAGGATGAGCCCGACCGGGATGGACGTTACCGTTTCGTCGCGGCCGGCGATGTAGAAAAGCATCGCCTTTTTCACAGGATCGACGAAGGTTGCCAGCGCGCCAAGCGGCCTGTCGCCCTGCCAAAGAACCGGCAGGAAAAGCGTGCCGGCCTCGAAATTGTTGCGCAGCACCAACCGGTTGTGGCCCAGGATCGACTGCAGCCTGGCGCCCTTGCGTGCGCCCCATCTCTGCCGCCAGAAATCGAACAGCAACTCGGAATCGCGCTGAAAGGTCGAGGCATCGGCATGGGTGATGCGCAACTCCCCGGCATCCACCTTGCGCAGGAAGCGCTTCAGCTTCTGCCGGTTGTTGGTGCTCAGGACCTTGTCCAGATAAACCTCGAAGCTGTCGGGAAGTGCCGCCGCAAAGCAGCGGCAGTTGTCGACATTGTCGGGCTTGTTGACGCGGCTGAATTCCCGCAGAGCCAGAATGTCGTTTGGAAACGCGTCGAGGAAGGCTCGCAGCCTCGTCCTCGACATGCGGACGTTCTCGAGATGTATCCGGGTCCAGCCCATGCCCATCAGGTGCCTGGCGAAGGCCTGCATCGCCTTGATGGCCGTCTTCGGAGCGCACAGCGCGCCGGTGTAATCGGCGGCATAATTGCCGGCCATATTGATCTCGTTGAACAGAAGCCCGTTCTTCTTGTTCATGCGGGTGCGAAGCCGAAGCGGCATGAGGCCGACATAGGGTGCTCCCGGCCCGCCCTGGCGCGCGGCGAGGATGAACCACGATCCGTCGAAGATCCGCAGATATTTCGACAGCCACGTCCAGGAGAGGAAGAACTGCGCCTCGGGATCGCGGGCGTAGAGCCGGTCCCAGTCGTCGCGAAGCGCGTCGAGCATTGCGGGTTCGGTGATGACGTCGACGTGCATATCGTTTTGCCCCCTCGCTCGCCTGCTCGCTCACTTCTCCATGAAGGCGCGCGACATGCTGTCCACGATCGGCTTGGTCAGATAGCTGAAGAACGTGCGCTCTTCGGTCTGGACCAGCACCTCGGCCGGCATGCCGGGCGTGGGCGTGAAGTTGTGGACGCGCGAGATCTCAGTCGCAGGCAGGCTGATGCGGGCCAAGTAGATCTCGCGTGGCGCCGGTCCCGAAGTGTCGGCTATCGCATCCGCCGAGACGTACATCACCTTGCCGTCCAGGACTGGCGTCGTCCGCCTGTTGAGCGCGGTGAGGCGGATGGTTGCATTCTGACCGACCTGGACGCTGTCGATGTCTGTGCGCGAAACTTGGGCTTCGATCACCAGCGGCACGTCGGACGGTAGGATCTCGAGGATTGGCTTGCCGCTTTCGATGACACCGCCGGGCGTGTGGTAGTACATGCGGACGATTGTGCCGGCGACAGGAGCGTTGATGGTAACGCGGTTGAGTACGCTCTTGGCTTCGCGCAACTGCTCGCGAATCGTGTCGAGGTCGCCTTCAAGGCCTTGCAACTGTTCGAGTGCGGCCTGCTTGTAGGTGTCCTCGGTCTGCGTGATCTGCTGCTGCAGCTTGACGATCTCAGCGCCGATTTCCGCCACCTCGGCCATCAGCCTGCCGATCTGTCCCTCGGCGTCGGCCATGGCGCGCTGGATGGCCTTGACCTCGGTCGCGCGCAGCAGGCCCTTGTCCATGAGGGTCTTCTTGCCGAGATACTCCTCCTTCAACAGCGCCAGTTGACGCCGTACAGCGTCGAGTTGCTCGCGGTAGCCATCGGCGCGGTATTCGTAGGCGGCGATGTTCTGCTTGAGCAGGCCGATCTCG
This sequence comes from Mesorhizobium sp. SCN 65-20, assembly GCA_001724355.1. GTDB lineage: Bacteria > Pseudomonadota > Alphaproteobacteria > Rhizobiales > Rhizobiaceae > Aminobacter. Next base: position 20,969 of record MEEF01000045.1, read on the forward strand.
CTCTGCAGCTTGCCGCGGGCCGCATCGAAGGTCAGTTGCTGGTTGTCCACGATCGGCTTGATGTCGGGGTCGTTCGCGTTGTCGGTCACACTGCGCGGAAACGCGATCCGGTCGGACCGCCCGACCTCGGCATTGAGCCGGGCGGCGATGGCGTCGAGGCGCACCTGGCGCAGGAACAGTTGCCGCTCGTTGGCCTGGGCGGCCGTCTCGTCGAGCCGGACCAGCGGCTGATCGTAGGTGACGTGATCGCCCTCGCCGACCAGCAACTCCTTGATGATGCCGCCCTCGAGATGCTGGACGATCTTGTTCTGGCCGGAGGCCACGAACGAGCCCGGTGCGATGATGGCGGCGGCGAGTGGCGCGGTGAAGGCCCAGGTGCCGAAGCCGCCGAAGGTCACCGCTATCAGCAGCAGGCCGATCTTGGTCTGCTTGCCGATTGAGCGCGGCACCTCTGAATACCATTCCAGATCGTGGACTTTTACGACATCGCTCATGGTGGTGTCCGCCTATGGAATCTGGTGGCCGAACGAGCCGCCCTCGATGCTCAGGCCGCGCTGGGCGAGGGCCTGCAGCACGTCCTGGCGCATGCCGAAGAGAGCCACTGTGCCGTTGACCAGCAGCAGGATCTTGTCGACGCTCTGCAAGAGCGCCGGCCGCTGGGTAATCGTGACGACGGTGATCTTGTTCTCCTTGGCGTGCTGGAGGGCACGGGCAAGCGCGGCATCACCGGCGGCGTCGAGGTTCGAGTTGGGCTCGTCGAGCACCACCATGCGCGGGTTGCCGAAGAAGGCGCGGGCGAGTGCGATACGCTGCTTCTGACCGCCGGACAGCGGCGCGCCATCGGCCGCGACGAAGGTTTCGTAGCCGTGTGGCAGCGTGGCGATCATCTCGTGGACGTCGGCAAGCTGGGCCGCCTGGTAGATCTCCGCGTCGGTGGCGTCGTCGCGCATGCGGGCGATGTTGGCCTTGATCGAGGCGGGGAACAGTTGCACGTCCTGCGGCAGGTAGCCGATGTTCTCGCCGAACTGGCGCTGGTCCCAATTGCGCAGGTCCATGAGATCGAGGCGGACGTTGCCGGAGGTGGGCAGGATCGAGCCGACCAGCATCTTGCCGAGGGTCGTCTTGCCGGCGCCGGAGTTTCCGATGACCGCCAGGGAGTCGCCGGGGGCGAGCGCGAAGGTGATGCCATTGAGCACGACCCGCTTGGTGCCCTGCGGCACGAAGAGCAGGCGCTCGACATCGAGGCGGCCTTCGGGACGCGGCAGGTTGAGCCGTTCGAAGTTGAGCGGAGACGACTGCAGCAGGCTGGTGATGCGGCCGTAGGCAGCACGCGACTGGACGACCTGGTTCCAGCCCTCGATGGCGCCTTCGATCGGGCCAAGCGCACGGCCGGCGATGATGGAAGCTGCGATGACCATGCCGCCGGTGAGGTGGCCGTCCAGGGCAAGGTGCGCGCCCCAGCCGAGCATGGCGACTTGAGTCAAGAGCCGCACGGCCTTTGATGTCGCCGCGAACGCGATGTTGCGGTCCTGGGCGATCACTTGGGCCCTGAGCGAACTCGCGGTGTCCTTGCCCCAGATGCGCACCGCTTCCGGGATCATCGCCAGCGCGTTGATGATCTGCGAATTGCGCGACATGGAGTCGAGGTGCATGTTCGCCTTGGTCTGATGCGTATTGGCTTCGCTGAAGGCCCCCTCGGTCGAACGCTGGTTGATCATGGTGATCACCAGCAGGATCAGTGACGTGGTGATCACGATCATGCCGAGGTGCGGGTGGACGAGGAACACGGCCAGCACGAAAAGCGGTGCCAGCGGCGCGTCGAGCAGCGACAGCAGCGTGCCCGAGACGAGGAAGGAACGCAGTTGGCCGAGGTCGCCCAGTACCTGGTACTCGCGCCCGGTGCCGTGCAGTGACGCGCGTGCGGCGGCGCTCAGGATCGGCGTTCCCAGTTGCGCGGCCACCTCGACGGCGGTGCGCATCAGGATGAAGCGGCGCAGCGCGTCGAAAATCGCCTGGATGACCACCGCGCCGACGATGACGATGGTCAGCATGATGAGCGTGTCGACCGAGCGGCTGGTGAGCACGCGGTCGGAAATCTGGAAAAGGTAGAGCGGTATCGCGAGCACCAGGATGTTGCTGGCGAGCGTGAACAGCATGACGATCAGCAGGTTGCGCTGGACGATCCGCTTGCCGTTCTTGAGCGCGGCCGAGAAGTCGACCGGGCCAAGCCTTTTGTGGAAGACGCCACCACTTCCGCCGCCTCCGCCACCACCGCCGCCGCGGCCGCCATCGATATCGCCCCCATTCGGGCCGTTGGTGTCCGGCAGCTTGTCGCGAACCTTGATCGGCCCGGTATCGGCTTCGATGTTGATCTTGCCCACCGGAACGGACTTTTCCTTCCCGTTGGCGGCGGGCTGGGGAGCTTCGCTTACCCGCATCTCCGGGGAGGGGGATGACGGCGCGGGTTCAGGCGCAGCTTTCGCCTCAGGCTGGGCAGGCTTGGCCTGCGGCTGGGCGGCGGGCTGCTCGACGCGCGCTGTGGGGGGCTCCGAACGGGCCGCTTCCTTCGCAGGCGCGGCCGGGGCCGATGGGGTGGCGCGTTGCGCGGGGGCGCTTTCCGGGGCCGTAGTTTTCGCCGGCTGAGCCGCTTGGGCCGGCCCTTGCGGCGCTGTTGTTGGACGTGGTGCAGCAGAACCGTTCGTCGGCTCCGCGGCGCGTGGCGAAGGCGACTGCTGTTCGGCCCGAACGGGTCCGATGACGGGAACCGCATGGGTCGGGCGAGTCTGAGCGGAATTAGCCTGCGCTTCAGGAGCGCGCTGCGCCTGAGGCTGTGCTGCTATAGGAGCCACCGAAGGCGCTGCTGCGACGGGCTGCGCGTCGGCGCTGCGCGGTGCTTCGGCAACCGGCATTTCGGCCGGCTTTGGCGGCTTCTTGGTTTCGGCCTCGTCCGGCGTCGTGCCTGCGGCCTGCTTCAATTCGCCGACCACGTTCTCGATATAGCGCTCCAGGCGATCGAGCGCCTCTTCCTGGGAGGCGACCGCGCGGGAGAGCTTATGATCCGGCGTTTGGGAGGGAGATGCCCGAGTTGGGCGCGAGGGGGAACTGTCCTGGCTGTCGTCGCCTCCCATTTCCTGGTAGGCGCTCCAGCCGTGTTCGCGGTCATCGGTCATTGCCAGCCTCCGGACCCGTTCAACTGATCATACTCTGCATGCCGTCGGTTGCCCCCGTATCCGAATGGATAGGTACGGAAGCATGATCGGCATGCGGGTCGGGGCCGGAATCAACGGCACCGTCGGCCAGGAAGGCCACTGCTTCATTGACAAGAGCATCCGGGTTCTGGGCGCCCAGCACCGGCTCATGCGACACCAGGTCGGCCTGGATCAGGATCTCGTCGGAATAGGCCTGACCGCCGACATAGGTCTTCATGGCACCGTCGACGTCGACGACGGCAGCGAAGTTGACCAGTTCATTGGCGCCGGTGTTGATCGTCCATTGCGCTTCCGGATGCGCCGTGACCGCATTCATGGCGAGCGCCACTTGGTCGCTGTCGCCGACAATGGTCGTCTGCTTGATGAATTGCAGGTTGTAGATGGAGCCCGAGACGTAGAGCACCCGGAGCAGGTCCATGCCGCTGAATGCATCGTCCTGCAGGATCTGGCTCGGCAGTGTATTGTTGCCTGCGGCCAGGTTGTCCGCGGCCGTCTTGTACTGGCCGGGCAGGGCTTCGGAGTCGTTGCCCTGGCCTACGTTGAGGATCTTGGCCTGGTTCCAGAGGAGATTGCCGCTCGTCGATATCTGCCCGGCGCCGCTCTCGAAGCCGTTCACGGCACCTACCAGATCGTTGTCGATCAGGATGTTCATCTGGCTGATGATATTTGCGTCGTATACGCTGCCGCCGACGATGATGAGATCGTAGTAGTAGCCCAGGTTGTTCAGCGTGAGATCGTTGATGGCGACGTTGTCGCCGGTCGAAACCATGGTCTTCACGCCCGAGGACGCGAGGACCGCGATATCGTTGTCCATGACGAATGAGTATTGCTGGACCCAGTTCATCATGATGAGGTCGCCCGTGACCTGGGTGACCACGTAGTAGGACGGGAAGTCGGGCGTCGCCGCGGGGTCCGGGGCGGCATCGGCACCGGGATCGATGCGCTGGAACGAGGCGATGTTGAAGGTCTCGTTCGGGCTCGGGTCCGACGTCCAGTCGTTGAGGGCCTTGCCGATGCTGTCGACGTCGGCAATGGCGTTGATTTGGACTACGGCATTCAACTCGACATAGTCGCCGACCGTGGCGATGACGCCCGAGGAAGCCCAGTCATTTACGATCACGGCGGAGTTGACCACCGTGTTTCCACCGGCGTCGAGTTGCACCGAGGGAGCGACCGTGCCGTCACCCCATTTGCCCATGAAATCGGATGAGTCGGGCTTGGCGCTGAAGTCGTCCTTGCCGAATTGTGCGTCCGGATCCTTGATGTAGTCGGCATAGTCCTTGAGCTTGGGGGCCGCGTCGTCGTCCACCAGCACGCCATTGACGTAGGTGCCCTCGATGACATCGGCCTTGAGGGCGAACACGTTGGCGTCGCCATGTCCGTCGGGATTGAAGTCGTTCAGCCGCGCGGCGGCCGTCGTCACGAGGGCCACGATCTCCTGCGTGGAACCGGGCATCGTGAGATCGTCGATCGGCGACAGGTTCGCCGCTTCTGAATGCAGCGCAGCCAAGTGGGTGCCGTCGACGGGCGGTGGCGTGAACTTCAGCCCGCTGCCGCCGACGCTGACATAGTCGTTGTCATCCAGCCGGATCTCCTGGTTGAGGAGGACGGCGACCGAGCCGGGCGGGTCGATGGTTGGCAGGACGACCTCGCCGGAGGAACTGTAGGAGACGCTGCCGCCACCGCCTGCCTTGAAATTGGGGTAGTAGACATCCGAATCGTCGCCGGGGATCGGGATGTGGGGCGGATTGAGCTCCACATGCGTCCAGTGGGACCACGGCTCAAGTACCGGGGCCGGTCCGAGATAGGGCACGTTCGGATCGAAATTCTCCAGGTCGTGGCTGGCATCGACCTTGATGACAGGGGAATCCTTGTCCTCGAGCTGCGGATCCTTGGCGTGATGCGCCTTGAATGATTCAAAGGCCTGCTTCTGCCGAGCCTCTTCGATCGAGGTGTGAAGTAACCCGATGAAGTGGGCGATCGCGTCTGAGACCTTGCCCAAAGTGAGGGAATACACGTTCGTTGCCTCCGCCCCAGGAAATCACGGCGGGCCACCCCTCAAGAAATTCTGGCTCCACCATGGAAGGACTGCGCGGAGGTTCCGCGCAGTCCGGTTTCGTGCTCGCTTGCGAGCCGATCGCACCGATCAGGTGGTGTGGTCGGTACCGTCTTCGCCGCTGATCGTATGATGGTAATCGCCGCCCACCACGGTCATGTCGACCGTGTTGCCCTGCAGGTTGGCGCCCATGACGATCTGCTGGTTGAACGCACTGGTGTCGATGATGGCGTCGGCACTGGCTTCGCTGGAACCGGTGACATAGCCGTCGTCACCATTGTTCGAGCCCCAGGTGCAGGCGTCGCCGCCTGCGCCGCCTGCGCCGCCAGTGGCAAAGCCGCCAGCACCGCCCGCGCCGCCTGCGCCGCCCCAGGCCAGACCGCCCGTGGCGTCGCCGCCATAGCCGTCAGCCCAAGCGCCACTCAAGGCATGGCCGCCGTCGCCCCCCCAGGCCGTCGCCGCACCGCCGGTGCTTTCGCCACCGGTTGCGTCGCCGTTGGTTGCTGCGCCGCCGACGCCCCAGCCGCCTGCGCCGCCGTCGCCGCCGGTGCCTGAGCCATTACCGGAGCCCGTTCCGCTGCCTGAGCCGGTTCCGCTTCCCGCACCTCCAGTGGAGGCAGTATCGCCACCCGTCGACGTCGCATCGCCGCTCGTGGCAGTTGCTGCACCCGTGCCGCCGCCGCCGCCGCCGCCGCCGGCATTGCCGGTATTGCCGGTATTGCCGGAGTCGCCGCCGTCGCCCTCGGCGTCGCCGCCGAAGCCGAAGTTCAGGATCGGAACGATCGGAACGAATGCGTCGATGCCGTCACCGCCATCGCCCTTGGCGTCGCCACCTTCGGAGTCGCCGCTGTCGCCGCTGTCTCCGCCATGGCCGCCATTGCCTGCGTCGCCGCTGTCCGCGTCGGCGCTACCGGAATCCGCCTTGGTGTCACCGCCTTCAGACTTGGCTTCGCCGCCGAGCCCGGCACCAAGGCCAAGACCCAGGCCGAGGCCGAGGCCTACGCCGGTACCGTCGCCACCACGACCGCCCGAGTCGCCTTCACCCTTGCCGCCTTCGGCGTCGTTCTTGCCGTCGCCGCCGTCGCTGTCGCCACCTTCGGCCTTGGTTTCGCCCTTGGCGTCGCCGCCGATTGCTGCGCTCAGAGCCAGTCCACCGGAGCCGTCGCCGCCGTCGGCCTCACCGCCCTTGGTGTCGCCGCTGTTGCCGCCGTCGCCGCCGTCGGCCTTCGCATCGCCGCCGGAACCGCCACCGGTGTCGGTGTCGATGCCGTCGCCGGACGAGGCGAAGCCGCCCTTGGCGTCGAAGGTCTGGGTAAAGGCAGAGTTGTTGGTGACGTTAGCCGACTCAACCTTATCGTCGTCATACATGTTGGCGACCTGGTTGATGACGAAGGCGTTGTTGCCGTCGCCGTTCAGGGCGCCACCGAGGATGTCCTTGAAGTTGACGTCGTCACCCGGATCGTAGTCGATGTTGCCGTTCTGGGTGACCAGCATAGTGTCGATGTTACCGCCGGCATTGTCGATGTCGACAAAGTCGTCGTCGGAGTGGTCGTCGGTGAAGGGGGTGTCTGTCTTGAGGTCGAGATCGACGTCGACATTGACATCAACCTTGGTCTCGGTCCGATTTACGTTCTCGTTCTTGTTTTCGGACTCGTTCTTGTTCTCGTTTTCGTTTTCGTTCTTGGATTCGTTCTTGTTTTCGTTTTCGTTCTTGTTGTCGTTATCGTTATTGTTGTCGTTCTCGGTGTAATTGCCGTTCTCTGAGTAGTTGTCGTTGTTGTTGTCAGAATCGTTCTTGTTTTCGTTCTTGTTTTCGTTCTCGTTGCTGTTCTCTGTATCACCCGGGTCGTAGTGATTGCCGGGGAACTGCATGCCGAACGCACTAATCCCGTTGTTTCTGTCAGACATCGTCATGTCCTCGGTTTGGGACCGCGACTGCCGAACCGTCTTCATCTCTCACACGGTCTTTGGCTTACGCGGGCACTTGCCTCTATTTTCGACTTTGGGACTGACTTTGGATCTTCAGCCGAGGGGACTCGCAGCCTCCAATCCGGACTCGTGTCTGATGGCCGTTACCTCCCTTGGTTCTTGGGGAGCGGCAACCGAGATGTTCACTTTTCCGTGATGCTCAGGCCTTCACGATCGGTCCTGATTGTACGGAAACAGACTCCCAGTCGCGCCGCGCCCTTGCTGGCGAAACGGGGAAAGTCTGTGT
>MEEF01000046.1 GCA_001724355.1 Mesorhizobium sp. SCN 65-20
AAGCCGGAAAAGATGTTTTCCGTGGCCTTGCCGGTTGCGATGGCCTCGCTCCACATCGCGGAAAGAGCCGAGAAATGGCGTTTGATGGTCTTCTGCGTCAGCAGCGGCGGCTTCCGCTCCTCCGGCAGCTTTTCATAGGCGCGGATGATCTCTTCGGGCGGAAAAGTCTTGTAGGAAGCCGCCTTTCCATAGTCGGAAGGCATACGCTCCGCCGTTGCGCGGAATTGGCCGGCATCCGTCCGCCCATACTGGCTTACCGGTTTGTCACCGCAAATCTGGATGAACAGTCGGTAGGTGGCATCTGCCTGGTTGCCGGTTTGCTGACGCCATTCGCCGCGCCGATGCTGGCCTTCGATGAAGCTCGGATAGACCGTGGAAAATAGCGGCTCTGCCTTTGACTGCGGTTGCTGTTGTTGAACGGGAGCGGCAGTGGGGGCAACCTCTGACAAGGCTTGCCGAAGCAATTTGCTCCTGGGCTCGAACTCGAAGTCGCCTTCATATCGGGCTTTCAGCGCTTCTGCGAGGTCGATGCCGGCGCGGTGAACGACTTCCTTGCATTGGTGCCGCTCGGCTTCGGTTAGATCGTCCCAGCTCAGGCCAGCTAATCGGGCCGACATCCGGGCTGTGTCTGATCCGTGATCCAGAGTGTTGCCGCCCAAGGAATCTCGGATTTGCTCCGCGACGTTCCCCCAGTAGGTTGCGCGGGCAACACGACCGTCCTTGGTGAGGAACATACCGGATGCTCGCACCGTGCGTTCTCGTTCCAGAACGTGGCTGTAAAAACTCTGGGCAAGGAGGGCGAGTTGATCCTGGGTAAGCATTGGGTTTGCGCGGGCCGTTTCGAAAAGTCGTTCGGAGAGCCAATATAGCTCATCTGCTCGTAGCCGCGCTTCCTTGGGACCGCAAGCGCCGAGGCTACGAACCAGTTCGCGTCGTTTCAGCCTGTCGCGCAAATCTGCCGGAACGGCTCGTCGGAAATGAAATATGCGTCCGCGCCGGACGATATTTGAAGGAGCTGCCACGTCGCTTCGATCGCTCTTTGTAGCAGCGGTTTGTAGCAAAACGCTTCATCCCGCCTGAGGTGGCGCGATGCACTTTAATGATTTCAATGAGTTAGTATGAAAGTGGCTGGGGAACCTGGATTCGAACCAGGACTAACGGAGTCAGAGTCCGTGGGTCTACCGTTAACCTATTCCCCAGCAAGGCCGATTTGGTTTCGGCCGCGACGCTGACTGGCAACGCCGCCGGTGCGCGCCTTGTAACCGGAGCCGAAAAATAGTCAACCCCGCAAGGCGCGCCAATTTTTCGATTTTCACATATCGCCTTCGCGGCCGCTCCGGCTGCCCCTGCCGAACTGCGAATGTTCGAAGGCGAGCACGGCAACGATCCCCAGCACCAGCGGTATGATGAGGTAGAAGAGCCGGAAAACCAGCAGTGCGGCGAGCACCGCGGCGGGGTCCATCTCGGACAGGCCGGTGAGGAAGACCACTTCCAGAACGCCGAGGCCGCCGGGGGCGTGCGAGGCCTGCGCCATGGCGAAGGAGAAGAGGAATATCCCGAGGACGACGATGAAGCCGGGATTGTTCTCGGCCGGGAGCGCAAAGAAGATGATCGCTGCTGCCGCCAGAATCTCGAGTGGTCCGATCACCAGCTGCCGCGCCACGATCGGCAGCGACGGATACTGCAGCCGGAATTTTCGTATGGCGAGCGGCTTGAGATGCAGCCAGCTGCCGAAGACGTATGCCCCGACGAACAGCAGCATCGCGATCCCGAGGGCGATCCACCAACCCTCATGGCTGCCCTCGGTGTAGCGGTCGAGCACCGACGGCTCGATAAGCAAGACCACGCCGCCCACGAACACGCTAGACAGCACGAATGTGAACCAGCAGATGCCAACCAGGACGCCGACATCCTGCCCGGTAAGCCCCTTGGAGGCATAGGCGCGGTAGCGGATCACCGCCCCGGAAAACACCGAGCCGCCGATGTTGTGGGAGAGCGCGTAGGTGGTGAAGGAGCAGACGGTGACGAACAGCCACGACACGCGCTTGCCGAGGTGCGTGAGCGCTATGTGGTCATAGCCGGCGAGCGCCGCATAGGCGATGATGGAACTCAGCGCAGAGAGGGCCCACGCGTGCGGGGGGATGGCGGCCAAGCCGCTCCAGACGTCCTCCAGGGAGATTTCGCGCCACTCGTGATAGAGCAGCCAGGCGGATACGGCGACGGCACCAAGCCCGACGACGGGCCAGAAATAGTCCTTGATTCTCATGCGGCGGGGCTTTTCCGGTCCTTTCGGTCTGGCGTTTCGTTGCCTCGTCGGGGCCGATGCGTCCGCTCGCATATAAGCACCTCGATCAGCTTTGCCTCATCGAAGCCGGCTATTCAACCCGAGCGGACCGTTTCCCAAAGGTAAGCGATGCCGTCATGCCGCCGGCAAATTTCGGTGGCGGTAGGCCTTGGTGTTCGCTGCCGGCGCTGATAGGCTTGTTGCAACACAAGATGCCAAGCACGTGCAGCGTCCCCAGGGTTCGCGCGGCGCCAGAAGGAAATTGCAAGGTGAAGGACCGCGAAGCCGGCGCGAGCGCGTCGGATGCGGGTGTCTCCGGGGAAGGTGCGTCGCCGCGCGGCGGCGATCGGCCCCGGCCGGGCCGTCAGGTCGCAGCCCAAGCGGGTGGCGGCCATGGCCATGGAGACACCGCGCAACACAAGGGCAAGGCCAGGAAAAGACGCAAGCGCCGCCGCGGACGCAAGGTTTTTGTGCGCGATGGCGTTCAGCCCGCCGACGAGCAGAAGCCAGCGGCACCGCCCCCGCCACCCCGTCCCGCCAGCACGCCAACCCAGCCGCAGCATGTTCAGCCACGACCGGGCATGCCGCAACGGCGCGTGGCCGAGCCCGACACGCCCGTCTTCGCGGCCCTCGACCTCGGGACCAACAATTGCCGCTTGCTGGTCGCGGTTCCCGGTCGCCCCGGCCAGTTCCGGGTCGTCGACGCCTTCTCGCGTATCGTGCGCCTGGGCGAGGGGCTCACCGCATCGGGCAAGCTCGGGCGCCCGGCGATGGACCGCGCTGTCGAGGCGCTCAAGGTCTGCGGCGACAAGCTGCGCAGCCGCAACATCAGGCGCGCCCGCCTGATCGCAACCGAAGCCTGCCGGTCGGCCGAGAACGGCGCCGAATTCCTTCACCGCGTCGAGCGCGAGGCCGGCCTCAAGCTTGAGATCATCGACCGCCGAACCGAGGCGAGGCTCGCGGTCTCGGGTTGCGGTTCCCTGGTCGAGCGCGACACGGACGGCGTGGTGCTGTTCGACATCGGCGGTGGGTCGTCGGAGATCGCGCTGATCGACGTTTCCCGCCACCGCTCGCCGCGGCTGGCGAACCACATCGTCTCCTGGACATCGCTGCCTGTCGGCGTCGTGTCGCTGGCCGAGCGGTTCGGCGGCCGCACGGTGACGCGCGAGATCTTTGCCGCCATGGTGGAGGACGTCGCTGCCCGCCTGAGGGCCTTCGACGGCCGCGACCGGCTCAACCATATCGTCGCGAGCCCGAAGTTCCATCTCCTGGGTACCTCGGGAACGGTGACGACACTGGCTGGCGTGCATCTTGAACTCGACCGCTACGACCGCCGTCGCGTCGACGGGTTGTGGATGGATGGCGGCAGCGTCGACCGCATGATCGACAAGCTGCTCGGCTGGGACTTCCACCAGCGGGTGGCGAACCCTTGCATCGGCGCCGACAGGGCCGATCTGGTGCTGGCCGGATGCGCCATCCTGGAGGCGATCCGCGGCGTCTGGCCAGCGAACAGGCTGAGGGTTGCAGACCGCGGCCTGCGCGAGGGTATACTCAGCGAATTGATGGCCGATGACGGAGTATGGCGTCGCAACCGGCGTAACGGACAGCGTGGATGACCAAGAAACCGACCAAGCCAGGCACTTCGGCAGGCGCGACCCGCGTGCTGAGGACAAAGATCAAGAAGAAGAGCGGGCTGAAGGAATCGTCGCGCCGCTGGCTCGAGCGCCACATGAACGATCCCTACGTGCAGCGCTCGAAGGCCGACGGCTACCGGTCGCGTGCCGCCTACAAGCTGATCGAGATCGACGACAAGTACCACCTGCTGAAGCCCGGCATGAAGGTGATCGACCTTGGCGCGGCACCGGGCGGCTGGTGCCAGGTCGCGGCCGCGCGAACGGGCTCGACTGAGGAAAACCCGCATGTCGTCGGCATCGACTATCTCGAGATGGATGCTGTGCCCGGCGCGGCAATCCTCCAACTGGACTTCCTCGATCCCGAAGCGCCGGACAGGCTCGCGGAGACCCTTGGCGGCGAGCCCGACATCGTCGTGTCCGACATGGCGGCACCCACCACGGGGCACCGTCGCACCGACCACCTGCGCACCATGCACCTGTGCGAGGTGGCGGCGGAGTTCGCGATCTCGGTGCTGAAGCCCGGCGGGCACTTCCTGACCAAGACCTTCCAGGGCGGCACCGAAGTCGGGCTGCTCGACCAGCTCAAGCGCAATTTCCGGTCGGTCCACCACGTGAAGCCGCCGGCCTCGCGTGACGAATCGGTCGAGCTCTATCTGCTGGCCAAGGATTTCAAGGGCAGGCCAAAGCCCGACGCCTCATAACTGCGGCGCTTCGTTCGCGGGCACAGGGGCCTTGCGGTGGCCGGAGATCGCTCCGCCGGCCTCCGGCGCCAGACGTGAGAACATCAGCATCGGCATGGCCGTGATGACGGCAATGACCAGGAAGGCGAAGGTGAAGCCAGCGCCGCCTATGGCCTGCCCGGTGAACAGGCTCCACAGTTCCAGCGCCCCGCCGCCGACCGCCACACCGAGCGCTACCGTGATCTGCTGGGCCGCAGCCGAGATCGCCGTCGCCTGTCCGCTCTGCGCCGGTTCGATATCGGCGAACACCAGGGCGTTGGATGAGGTGAAGAACATCGAGCGCAGAAACCCCGACAGGAATAGCACGGAGAGGATTACCAGATAGGGCGTCTGGGCGGTGAAGAAGCCGTTGATGGCAATCAGGCACGCCGATCCTCCGGATGCGACGAGGAGGACCGTCCGGAAGCCGACCGAGCGCAGTATCCTGGGCGCCACGAACTTCATCGACAGCGCGCCCGCCGCGGTGGCGAAGGTGATCATGCCCGACTGGAAGGGCGTCAGGCCGAAGCCCAGTTGGAACAGCAGCGGCAAAAGGAACGGTGTCGCGCCGACGCCAACCCGGAACAGCGAGCCGCCGGCGATCGCGGTCCTGAACACCGGGTTGGAGAACAGCCGGAGGTCCAGCAGCGGATGCGGCGTCCGCCGGGCGTGACGGATGTAGAGCAGGGCGCAGGCAATGCCGATGGCGACAGTGATTGCGCCGACGATGGGAGGAAGCGCCGGCAGGCTGACGACCGAAAGCCCAAAGACGATACCGGATGCGGCGAGGGCCGACAGGAAGAAGCCGGCGACATCGATGCGCTGGGTTGGCACGGGCGGGATCTCGGGCAGGAACCGCCCCGACAGCCAAATGCCGATGATGCCGATCGGGATATTGATCAGGAAGATCCAATGCCAGGCGAAGAAGGTGGTGATGAAGCCGCCGACGGGAGGTCCGATCAGCGGGCCGACGAGCGCGGGGATAGTCAGCGTCGCCATGGCCGACACCAGCCCGCTCTTCTCGGTCGTGCGCACCAGCACCAGGCGCGCCACCGGCGTCATCATCGAACCGCCCATGCCCTGGAGGAAGCGCGCCACGACGAAGGCTCCGAGCGAGTTGGACAGCGCGCAGGCGATCGAACCCACCATGAACACGCCGATGGCGATCCGGAAGACGCGCTTGGCGCCGAACCGGTCGGCCATCCAGGAACTGATCGGAATGAAGATGGCCAGCGACACCAGATAGGCGGTGAGCGCCAGCTTCAGCGCGATCGGGCTGGTGCCGATGTCTGCGGCGATGGCCGGCAATGACGTGGCGATCACCGTGGAATCCATGTTTTCCATGAACAGGGCGACCGCCAGGATCAGCGGGGTGGTTCGGTTTATGGACGCAGTGGGCATGGGTCGACTCTGGCCGCCGCTGGCTGGGGCTGCATGGTGGGCTACCATGGAAATTCCAGCCTGTCCGCTGCCAGGGCCCGTTGCTGCTCAGGGCCAGTCAGTTCGAGCCGGTGATTTCCCGGGCATAACGTCGTGTTTCGGCGATGCGTTCCGGGGTTGCCGGGTGCGATGACAGAAAGTTGCCTTCGGCGTGATCGCCGAGCTTGTCGCGCAAGAGTTCGAAGAAGCGGGCGATTGCCGCCGGGTCTCGTCCGGCCTTGTGCATCAGCGCGACGCTGAACTTGTCGGCGTCGCTCTCGGCGTCGCGCGAATGCGACAGGCTGAGCAATGCCGCGCCCTGGACCATGATGTCTTCGGTGCCCGAGCCGATGTCGCCACCGATCAGCATGATCAGCGCCGTCACACCCGCCGCGCGGTAGAGCTGGCGCAGGCTGTGCTTGTGGTCGACATGGCCGATCTCGTGGCCGAGAACGCCGAGGATCAGCTCGTCGTCCTGGCCGGCGAGTTTCACCAACTCGTCTGTCAGGACCACCGTTCCATCGGGCAGCGCGAAGGCATTTGGCCCGATCGGACCGCCGGCCCGGAAGTTGAGCGTGTAAGCAGTCCGCTCTGGTTCGGGCGCGTCGGTCAGGGCGACCAGTTGAGCAAAGCCGTCGCTCAGCGCCTTCTGGCGCTCGGCATCGAGCTTGCTTGGCTCGAAAACCGTCTGGTCGAGCGAGGCGAGCGCCCCCTTGCTCATCAGCGTGCTGACGGCCGGCGGCGTGACGGCAACCGCCACCTCGACCAGCAGCGGCACCGCATAGCGATAGATGGCGGCGCCGAGAAGGACGGTCGCAAGGACGAAGGCGATCAGGCGGGGGCGGAACCGCTCCAGTTGGTGGATGAAACCGGCCGGGCCTCGCGAGTGGGGCGCCATAATCCGGTCGATGCCGTCATTGTCGGAGGTCTCGAACACGCCACCACCGGGGAAGGTGACCTTTCTGGCGATCGAGCCGATGCGGTCGGAAACCGTCGTTCCCTGAAACGCGCCCCAGGCAAGCACGGTGCCCGCCTCGTCCGTGACCGATGTCGTCCCGTCGGCGGCAATCGCCAATCGCGCGTCGATCGCGCGGGCCTCTCCGGCGTTGCGCCAGAGCCCGGCGACGGCACCTTGTTCAGAAGCCAAGGTCGAACCCTTCCACGTCGAGGAATTCCGAGCCCGTCGCCGTGCCCGCGTTCTTGAGGTCGCTTGCATAGGCGTCCAGCGCGCCGGTGGTGTCGAGTGCAGTCACCGTCGCCATGTAGCTCGCCATCCGGATCGCGGCCCAGGGGCGGGCGAGGCCGAGGGTAAACAGCGTTGCGAAGAGATTGCTGATCGAGATCCAGGCAAAGCGCCCGCGATGGACCGACGAGGCCAGCATGTGCCTGCCGTCGATGACCGTTTCGTTGAAGACGACGTTGCGCACGCCGGCGCGATAGATCAGCCCGGCAAGGAGGACGATCAGGAACAGCGGAACCATCGCCCCATAGACGGCAATCATCGTCATCGCGATGGACCAGCCGCTCGAACCGGTCGTGTCGAACTCGGGAAAGCCCGCCCCTATGACGATGGCTATCACGATGGCAACTCCGAGCAATCCGCCGCCGATCAGGATGAAGGCAGGCAGCCACATCTGGCCATAGAGCTTGCCAAGTCGGGGATCGCACTCGATCGGACGACCACCATAGCGCAGGTTGCCGAGCATGTAGTTCCACATCCAGCGCGACGAGATCGGCGTAAGCAGGCCTGCGGAGAGATAGATAAGGGCGCCGCCGACGATGTAGGCAATGAACGCGCCCCAGTATCCGCCGGTGAAGTCGAAGCGGACATTGCGGTAGCTGGTGACGCGGGCATTGAAGCGCAGGCCGCGCATGATGAACCAGGGGACCGCGAACAGGAAGATCGCGAACACCACCAGGCCGAACACGGGGAAGAAGTTCACGACGACGTTGTAGATCACCAGCATTGTGACGACGATGATGCGTCCGACAAGGATGCGCCACGGCAATGCGTGGTAGTCAAAGGTCGCGCCGGCAAGATGCGTGTTGCCGTAGAAGTATCGCTGGCGGCGCACCTTGGCCCATGCCGAGTAGATGCCGAGAGTGAGGATCGTCAGGAGAACGTTGACGATCCAGATGCCGAAGTATTCGCGCGCGCTGCCGGTGAAGGAGAATGCCTCGCGACGTATGGCGAGACTTGGGCCCGCCGGCGTCTGCAGGCTCGACATCTCGTTCATGCTCTCTTCGCCCCTTCAACCCGAAGCTGAATTGCCCTGCCGCAACTTGCCAAAAATGTGAGTCGGCGCAAGAGCGGCGATTGTCGGCTGCGTCGATTGGGCCTCAACGCGCGCTTTTCATCTGCGGCAAGACGTGTTACCAGCCAGCGCCAATCCTGAAAGGGAAGATGAGGAGTCGGCGCTGCATACCATTGGTTCCAGCGCTCGCTTTCGCATTCTTCCGATTGCAGTTCCCCAAGGAGTGGCCATGGCGAAAATCATCGAATCCTCCACCGGCGCGCTGGCGCTTACTTTTGACGACGTGCTGCTGCAGCCCGGCCACTCGGAAGTCATGCCCGGTGAAACCGATATCCGCACTCGGATCGCCGGTGATATCGAACTCAACGTGCCGATCATCTCGGCTGCCATGGACACCGTCACCGAGGCGCGCCTTGCCATCGCCATGGCCCAGGCCGGCGGCATCGGCGTCATCCACCGCAACTTCTCGCCGGCCGAGCAGGCCGAGCAGGTCCGTCAGGTCAAGAAGTTCGAATCGGGCATGGTCATCAACCCGGTCACCATCGGCCCCGACGCAACGCTCGCCGATGCGTTGTCGCTGATGCGCCACTACACCATCTCGGGCATTCCGGTCGTCGAGAACGGCGGCACCGGAGGGCAGAAGACAGGCCGCCTCGTAGGCATCCTTACCAACCGCGACGTGCGTTTCGCTTCGGACCCCGCCCAGAAGGTCTACGAGCTGATGACGCGCGAGAACCTGATCACGGTCAAGGAAAACGTCGATCAGGAAGAGGCCAAGCGCCTGCTCCACAAGCACCGCATCGAAAAGCTGCTGGTCGTCGACAAGCAGGGCAACTGCGTCGGCCTCATCACCGTCAAGGACATCGAGAAGTCGCAGCTCAACCCCAACGCCACCAAGGACGCCCAGGGCCGCTTGCGCGCGGCCGCGGCCACGAGCGTCGGCAACGACGGTTTCGAGCGCGCCGAGCGGCTGATCGACGCCGGCGTTGACCTTCTGGTCATCGACACCGCCCACGGCCATTCGCAGCGCGTGCTCGACGCCGTCGCCCGCGCCAAGAAGATCTCCAACTCGGTCCGCATCATGGCCGGCAATGTCGCCACCGCCGACGGCGCCCAGGCGCTGATCGACGCCGGCGCGGACGCGGTCAAGGTCGGCATCGGGCCGGGCTCCATCTGCACCACGCGCATCGTCGCGGGTGTCGGCGTGCCGCAACTGTCGGCCATCATGTCGGCGGTCGAGGCCGCGCAGAAGTCGGGCATCACCGTGGTCGCCGACGGCGGCATCAAGTTCTCGGGGGACCTTGCCAAGGCGCTGGCCGCCGGTGCGGGCGCTGCCATGATCGGCTCGTTGCTCGCCGGCACCGACGAAAGCCCGGGCGAGGTCTACCTGCACCAGGGCCGCTCGTTCAAAGCCTATCGCGGCATGGGTTCGGTGGGCGCCATGGCGCGCGGCTCGGCCGACCGCTATTTCCAGGCCGAGGTGCGCGATACGCTGAAGCTGGTGCCAGAGGGCATCGAGGGCCAGGTGCCGTACAAGGGCCCGGTGGCAGGCGTCCTGCATCAGCTCGCAGGTGGCCTCAAGGCTGCCATGGGCTATGTCGGCGGTCGCGATCTCGAGGACTTCCGCCAGCGTGCCACCTTCGTGCGCATCTCCAATGCCGGCCTGCGCGAAAGCCACGCCCACGACGTGACCATCACCCGCGAGAGCCCGAACTATCCGGGCGGTGCCTGATCGCAGCGGTTGCCTAGCTGCCATGCAGCCACAACCAGCTTCGGCGGCGGTCTTCGCCGCCGGGGCGCAAGGCAGGTTGAACAGCCTTAAAGCCAGATCGAGTTGCGCTCTTCCTTGCTGAAGTCGAGCTCGCCGATGAATTCGAGATAGTGGGCGAGGACACCCCGCAAGGCTTCACCGGCGACGCCGACGGGTTGGCCAGTCCGCTCGTCGACTTCGTCGTCGGCCGCCGGGTTCATTCAGGCGACGAAGTCGCATCCGATGTCGACCGTACGCCGTCGCTCGGTCCGCATATTGCTTGGATGATGCCCGCGTCTCGTCCGCAGCACCGGCGAGAATCATGTTCGCGCAACGCGCCGTCGCGTTGCGACCCTGGTCTGGCCGTCAGGCCGTTACGTCGAAGATCGCGATCCGCCGCTTGTCGAACCGGATGGCGATCTCGCCGCGCACCAGGCGCAGTGCTGCCTCGCCGAACACGGCGCGGCGCCAGCCCTGGAGTGCGGGAACATCCGCGGCTTCGCCTTCGGCGGCGATGCGGTCGATATCGTCGCCGGAAGCGAGCACCTTGGGCGCAACGCCTTCCTTCTCCGACACGAGGCGCAGCAGGACCTTGAGCAGTTCCGCTGCAGCGCTAGAGCCCTCTGGCGGTTGGAACGTCTTGGGCAGCCTGGGCATCTGGTCCCGTGGCGTGTCGAGCGCGGCGTTGACCACGGTCAGCAGAGCCGCCGCCGAGGACGACCTTTCCCAGCCCTTGGGCGTGGTGCGCAACCGCGCAAGGGCAGCAGCGTCCCGCGGCGCCTGCTGGGCGATCTCGTAGATGGCATCGTCCTTGAGCACCCGGCCACGGGGGACGTTGCGTTCGCGCGCCTCGCGCTCGCGCCATGCTGCGACCGCCTGCACCACGGCCAGTTCCTGGGGCTTGCGCAAGCGCATCTTGAGCCGCTTCCAGGCGTCTTCGGGATGCGGGTCGTAGGTCTCGCGTGAGGTCAGGACCTCCATTTCCTCGGTCAGCCAGTGCGCGCGGTCCTCGCGCTCGAGCTCGGACTTGAGGTGCTCGTAGACACCGATGAGATGGGTCACGTCGGCCAGCGCATAGTCGAGCTGCTTGTCCGACAGCGGCCGGTGGCGCCAGTCGGTGAAGCGCGACGACTTGTCGATCCGGCCTCCGGTCACCTTCTGAACGATCTGCTCGTAGGAGACGCTGTCGCCAAAGCCGCAGACCATCGCCGCCACCTGGGTGTCGAACACCGGATGCGGGATCAGGTTCCCCAGATGGAAGATGATCTCGATGTCCTGGCGGGCGGCGTGGAACACCTTCGTCACGGCCTCGTTGGCCATGAGCCGGAAGAACGGCTGGAGGTCGAGCCCGGGTGCGAGCGGGTCGACGAGCGCGGAGGTGCCGGGCGCCGCCATCTGGATCAGGCAGAGTTCGGGCCAGAAAGTGGTTTCGCGAATGAACTCGGTGTCGACCGTGACGAAGTTGGATTTTTCGAGCGCGGCAACAGCGGTTTCGAGTTCTTCCTGGGTCGTTATTACATGCATAATATTGCTTTGGTCAGAACGCGTTGTCTTTCCATTTCAGTCACGCGCGCGTTCGTCAAGCGTTCGTCGCGTCCGCCCAACGCTTAGACGGCGTCCGAGCCGTTGCCGTTGGTGCTGCGTCCGGCAAATCGCGCGAAGATCGGCGAGGTCCTGAGCAGCGCGAAGAATCGGCTGCGGTGGCTGGCCGGTACCGGTGAACGCGCTCCCATGCGGTAGAAGATGACGACGACGAAAAGGAAGTAGACCACCGCGCAGAACGCAAACAACGAGTGCGGCCCGAACTTCTCCATGAACAGCGATGCCGCAAATGGGCCGACGATCGCGCCGAGCGAATAGAACAGCATCAATGCCGCATTCACGAGCACGAACTCGCCCTTTTCGGCGCGGTCGTTGGCGTGGGCCGCCGAGAGCGAATAGAGCGGCATGGCGAAGGAGCCGAAGACGAACACCAGCGCGAAGTTGGCAAGCGTAGATTCGCCCGCCAGGAACACCAGCATCAACGCCGAGGCGAGCGCACCGGTGGTCGTCAGCAGCAGGATGCGCCGGCGGTCCCAGAGGTCGGAAAGATGGCCGAGCGGATACTGGATCAGCGCGCCGCCGATGATGCCGACGCTGACGAAGGTCACGACATCGGTGACCGACATGCCGATCTGCTCGGCGTATATGGGGCTCAGCGTGCGGAAGGCGCTGTTGGTGACGCCGACGAAGATGCAGCCGATGCTGCCGAGCGGTGAAATCCGCCAGGCGCGCTTGAGGTCGAGCTTGACGTCTTCCGGCGGCACGGGATTCGACCTGTCGGCAAGCGACACCGGCACCAGCGACAGCGTGATCATGATCGACATGATGGCGAAGATGGTGAAGCCGCCGGCTCCGAACACCGGGATCATGAACTGGGCGCCTGTCACCGAACCGATGTCGATGATGCGGTAGATGGCGAGCACGCGTGCGCGGTCGTTGTTGGAGGCGCCCGAGTTGAGCCAGCTTTCCATGACCGTGAACAGCCCGGCGAAGCAGAAGCCGGTGGTGAAGCGGATCGCCGACCACATGAAGGGATCGATCACCAGCACCAGGGTGAGCGTCGCGGACGCGGCGATCGCGGCGAGCGCAGCGAAGGCGCGGACATGGCCCACGGCCTTCATCATGCGGCTGATGAAAATGCAGCCGAGCAGGAAGCCGCCGAAATAAGCTGTTCCGATCAGTCCGATCGTCGAGGCGCTGAAGCCCTCCTGGGCGCCGCGCAATGCAATCAGCGTGCTTTGAAGGCCGTTGCCGCCGAGCAGGATGCCGGCGGTGAGCAGGAGGGGGATCAGAGAGCGTATCGAGGACATTCGGAGAGCACGTCAAAAACCTGACTGGGCAATAGATAGGCGATCGGGTCAATGCCGGACTGCTGCTGGTGCGACATATTTCGTCGGCTGCGCCAACCTTTGCCGTGAAGCCGCGGATAGCGTGCGCGCCAGACTTCAGGAAGCCGACCGTGACCACACTGACCGTAAGCACCAATATCGACCGCGAAACCGCCATCCTCATCAGCGAGGGCCTGAACTCCTACAATCATGACGCCGCCGGGCCGCACAATGACCTGGATCTCTGGGTCGTGGCCCGCGACGGCGACGCCAACGTAGTGGGCGGTCTCAAGGGCTCGTCGGAATACACCTGGTTGTTCGTCGAGTGGCTCTGGGTCAGCCCGGAACAGCGGGGCCGCGGCCTCGGCACGCAGCTTCTCGCCAAGGCCGAAGAGGAGGCAAGGCAGCGCGGCTGCATCGGCGTCCACCTCGATTCGTTCACCTTCCAGGCGCCGGAGTTCTACAAGCGGCAGGGTTACGAGGAGTTCGGCCGCATCGACGATTACCCGGCCGGCCATTCCAGGGTGTGGCTCAAGAAGCGATTTTGACCCCAGGCGAGGGCGGTACAAATACCGCTTTACCTTGACAAAACCGGGCACCCATGCGCTTTTCGCGCAAATTTTCGGCCCGGGCGCTTTAGGCGCATTCGGTGCCGCCCAACAACAGCCCGAACCGGAACTTTGCCATGCACCGTTACCGCAGCCACACCTGCGCACAATTGAGGAAATCCGACGTCGGCACCGCCGTCCGCCTGTCCGGCTGGGTGCATCGCGTCCGCGACCATGGCGGCCTGCTGTTCATCGACATGCGTGACCACTACGGCATGACCCAGATTGTCGCCGATCCCGATTCGCCGGCATTCAAGATCGCCGAGACGGTTCGCGGCGAGTGGGTGATCCGTGTCGACGGCGAGGTCAAGGCGCGCTTGGACGAGGCGGTCAACGCCAACCTGCCGACCGGTGAGATCGAGGTCTTCGCCCGCGAGATCGAGGTGCTTTCGGCCGCCAAGGAACTGCCGCTGCCGGTGTTCGGCGAACCGGACTACCCCGAGGACATCCGCCTCAAGTACCGCTTCCTCGACCTGCGCCGCGAGACGCTGCACAAGAACATCGTCGCCCGCACCAAGATCATCGCCGAAATGCGCAAGCGCATGACGGACGTGGGCTTCACCGAGTATTCGACCCCGATCCTGACGGCGTCGTCGCCGGAAGGCGCGCGCGACTTCCTGGTGCCGTCGCGCATCCATCCGGGCAAGTTCTTCGCGCTGCCGCAGGCGCCGCAGCAGTACAAGCAGCTGCTGATGGTCGCCGGCTTCGATCGCTACTTCCAGATCGCGCCGTGCTTCCGCGACGAGGACCCGCGCGCCGACCGCCTGCCGGGCGAGTTCTACCAGCTCGACCTCGAAATGAGCTTCGTGACCCAGGAAGACGTCTGGAACACGATGGAGCCGGTGATGCGCGGCGTGTTCGAGCAGTTTGCCGACGGCAAGCCGGTGACCAAGGAGTTCCCGCGCATTCCTTATGACGTCGCAATGCGCAACTACGGCTCCGACAAGCCCGACCTGCGCAATCCGATCGTCATGGAGGCAGTCTCCGACCATTTCCGCGATTCCGGCTTCAAGGTCTTCGCCGGCATCCTCGCCAACGATCCCAAGGCTGAAGTCTGGGCGATCCCCGCCAAGACCGGCGGCAGCCGCGCATTCTGCGACCGCATGAACTCGTGGGCGCAGGGCGAGGGCCAGCCGGGCCTCGGCTATATCTTCTGGCGCAAGGAAGGCGACAAGCTCGAAGGCGCAGGTCCCATCGCCAAGAACATCGGCGAAGAGCGCACCGAGGCGATCCGCCAGCAGCTCGGCCTGTCCGACGGCGACGCGGCATTCTTCGTCGCGGGCGATCCCAAGAAGTTCGTCTCGTTCGCAGGCGCTGCCCGCACCCGGGCCGGCGAGGAACTGAACCTCGTCGACCGCGACCGCTTCGAGCTGTGCTGGATCATCGACTTCCCGTTCTACGAATGGCTGGAAGAAGAAAAGAAGATCGATTTCGCCCACAACCCGTTCTCCATGCCGCAGGGCGGCCTGGATGCGCTGACCAACCAGGACCCGCTGACCATCAAGGCCTACCAGTACGACATGGTCTGCAATGGCTTCGAAATCGCCTCCGGTTCGATCCGCAACCAGCTGCCTGAGCTGATGGTCAAGGCCTTCGAGCTGACTGGAAAGTCGCGTGAGGAGGTCGAGGAGCAGTTCGGCGGCCTCTACCGCGCCTTCCAGTATGGCGCGCCGCCGCATGGCGGCATGGCTGCCGGCGTCGACCGCGTGATCATGCTGCTCGTCGGCGCCAAGAACCTGCGCGAAGTCACGCTGTTCCCGATGAACCAGCAGGCGCAGGATCTGTTGATGAATGCGCCGGCCGAAGCCACCCCGCAGCAGCTGCGCGAGCTGTCGCTGCGCGTCGCCGTGGCTAAGAAGGAAGCTTAGGAAGTTCGCGCAAGCGATTCTTTCGACTCGCTAAAAGGCCCATGAAAAAAGCCCGGCATCGCTGCCGGGCTTTTTGTTTGTTCGCTTTCGCGATGCGTCTTACTGGTTGGCGGTGACCGACAGGCCGAGGGTCTTCGGCAGTTCCTTCGGGCTCGACATGCCGCTGGCGGCGAGCAGTGCGAACGGAACCGGCGAGCCGGGCTTGGCCGCGATCTCGAGCGACTTCGGATTGTCCAGGAAGGCCGAGACGGCAGTGGTGACCTGCTGGGTCAGCTCGGGATTGTTGAGCTCCATCATCATGAACGGCACGATCGCCTTGGCCTGGTTGGCGACGTCCTTGGCCGACATGCCCTGCTGCTTGCCGAGATACTCCAACACCTTGTTGGTGATCGAGGCGTCGTCGAAACGCACGGTCGCACCGTGGAAGGTGAGCTGCTGCATCAGGCCGAGCATCGCCAGCCCCTGGGCCGAACTGTCGGCGCCCTCGGGCTGCGCCGCCATGGTCTTCTGCAGTTCCTGCACCGACTTCAGGAAGTCGAGCGTATAGCCGCCGAGATCGAAGGTCATGCCGAGCGCGCCGGCGTTGTCGACTGCGATGTTGTATTGCGAAATCGTCATGCGTCCGTCGGAGGGCTGCCAGGAGCCGCCGAACTTCACATTGCCGCTCAGGTTCTGGTAGCCGAGCGCCTCGATTGCCGCCTTGGACTGCGGATCCTCGACGAGGCTGAGGTCGGCGGTGAACTTCTCCGCCGCGCCGGTGAAGGTCATCGCCTGGCCGTTGGCCGGCGGGGTCACCTCAGCATGGACCTGGCTCATCTGGAAGGCCTGCTTGTCGCCGATCTTGACGCTGAAGTTGTCCAGATTGGCGGTTTCGTACATCAGGAAGGAGGCGAGCGGATCGGTCGCCCCCTCGGCCGGCAGCCTGACATTGCCGAAGGTCATCGGGCTGATGTCGACGGTGGCGCCGTCCTGCGTGGCGTTGTAGGCCTCGGTGCTGATGGTCTCGATCTTGTAGCCGCCATTGTCGTCTGTGACGCCGCTCAGCGTCAGCTTGCCGATCGGGAACGCCTTGTCTTCCCCGACCACGGTGACGGTCGCACCCTCGAGCACGATCTTGGACGCGTCGCCGGTGGCATTGCTCCAGGCCAGGGTCATGTTCTGCGTGGCCAGGAGCGACTTCAGCCTGTCGGCTACCGCCCCGGCCTCCTGGGCGAATGCGGCATTGAGCGGGATCGCCATGAGCACGCTGGAAAGTGCGAGTTTGCGCAATGCGTTACGGTGTTGCGACATCATAGTTTCCTGAGACATTGAGAAAATCGTCACGCCCTTCCTGTCAGTCATGAACTGGACTGGAACAAGGCATCGCAGGGACAATGGCCGCAATTCGCGGCAAAAGGCAATCGCTGCAATGCAACACACGCAAAAATGGTGAAGGGTCCGTTCGCCTTGTCTGTTCTACCTATGCGGGTGTCGAAAATTGTTGTCTCGCGCCGGCCTTCGCCCTTGCAATCGCCGATAAGGCTTGTCGCGAATCGTCCGTTCCGATAGTCCAACCCCATGGGAAAAGGGCTTTTGCCGCCCGCAGATGGCGGCGACAACATCGAACCGGTCGACCTGAAGAAAGCGCTTGAAGAGCGCTATCTCGCTTATGCGCTGTCGACCATCATGCACCGGGCATTGCCGGATGTGCGCGACGGGCTGAAGCCGGTCCATCGCCGCATCATGCATGCCATGCGGTTGCTCAGGCTCAATCCGGATCAGGGATTCGCCAAGTGCGCGCGCATCGTTGGCGAGGTGATGGGTAAGTTCCACCCGCATGGCGACCAGTCGATCTACGACGCGCTGGTGCGCCTCGCACAGGACTTCTCCGTCCGCTATCCGCTCGTCGACGGGCAGGGCAATTTCGGCAACATCGACGGCGATAACGCCGCGGCCATGCGCTATACCGAAGCGCGCATGACCGACGTGGCGGTAGCGCTGCTCGAGGGCATCACCGAAGATGCCGTGGACTATCGTCTGACCTACAACGAAGAAGACGAAGAACCGGTCGTCCTGCCCGGCGCGTTCCCCAACATACTTGCCAACGGCTCATCAGGCATCGCGGTCGGCATGGCGACCTCGATCCCGCCGCACAATGCCGCCGAGCTTTGCAGCGCAGCACTTCACCTGATCGACAATCCCGAGGCCTCGGTCACCGACCTGATGACGTCGCCATCGGAGTGGGAGCGCATCAAGGATGATCCGGAAGCGCGGCTCAACTGCATGGTGCGCGGTCCCGACTTCCCCACCGGCGGCAGCGTCGTCGATGATTGGGCCTCGATCGTGTTGGCATACGAGACCGGTCGCGGCGGTTTCCGCGTGCGCGCCAGGTGGCAGCAGGAAGACCAGGGGCGCGGTACCTGGAACATCGTCGTCACCGAAATTCCTTACGGCGTGCAGAAGTCGCGGCTGATCGAAAAGATCGCCGAACTGCTCATTGCGCGGAAGCTGCCGCTGCTCGAGGACATCCGCGACGAGAGCGCCGAAGACGTGCGCCTCGTTCTGGTGCCCAAGAGCCGGACCGTCGATCCCGGCCTTCTGATGGAATCGCTGTTCAAGCTGACCGAGCTCGAGAGCCGCTTCTCGCTCAACATGAACGTGCTGTCGCGCGGCAAGGTGCCGAACGTACTCTCGCTCAAGGCCGTGCTGCGCGAGTGGCTCGACCATCGCCGCGAGGTGCTGGTGCGGCGGTCGAAGTTCCGCCTGAGCGAGATCGAGCGCCGGCTGGAAATCCTCGGCGGCTATCTGATCGCCTACCTCAACATCGACGAGGTCATCCGCATCATCCGCGAGGAGGACGAGCCCAAGCAGGTCATGATGGCCCGCTGGGACCTGACCGACGTCCAGGCGGAGGCGATCCTCAACATGCGCCTGAGGGCGCTGCGCAAGCTCGAGGAATTCGAGATTCGCAAGGAGCACGACGCTCTCAGCGCCGAGAAGAACCAGATCGAGGTGCTGCTCGGTTCTGAAGCCAAGCAGTGGCAGACCATCAAGTGGGAAGTCGACAAAGTCCGCAAGCACTACGGTCCCGACACCGAGCTCGGCCGTCGCCGCACCGAGTTCACCGACGCGCCTGACCACGACCTTACCGACATCCATCACGCGATGATCGAAAAGGAACCGGTGACGGTCGTCGTCTCCGAAAAGGGCTGGCTGCGCGCGATGAAGGGGCATCTGGCCGACTACTCGCTACTCTCCTTCAAGGAGGGCGACAGCCTCAAACTCGCCTTCCATGCCCAGACCACCGACAAGATCCTGGTCTTCACGACGGGTGGCAAGTTCTACACCATCGGCGCCGATCGCCTTCCGGGCGGCCGCGGCCACGGCGAGCCGATCCGCATCATCGTCGACATGGAGAACGACCAGGACATCGTCACGGCCTTCGTGCACGAGCCCAAGCGCAAGCTGCTTCTCGTCAGCCACGAGGGCAACGGCTTCGTCGTGTCCGAGGATGAGGTCGTCGCCAACACCCGCAAGGGCAAGCAGGTGATGAACATCAAGACGCCTGACGAAGCCAAGCGCTGCGTTCCGCTGACCGGCGACCACCTCGCCATCGTCGGCGAGAACCGCAAGATGCTGGTCTTCGCGCTGGCGGAAATTCCGGAGATGACGCGCGGCAAGGGCGTCCGCCTGCAGAAATACAAGGATGGCGGCGTGCTCGACGTGAAGACCTTTGCGATGGAGGCCGGCCTCACCTGGCAGGATTCCGCCGAGCGCACCTTCACACGGTCTCGCGATGAACTGCTGGAGTGGATCGGCGGTCGTGCTACCGCCGGGCGCATGGTTCCCAAGGGCTTCCCCCGTACCGGCCGCTTCGGTTGACGTTGAGGCAACCGCGGATCGCTAAAGTTTTCGTGCGCGCCATAGCGTTAGGCACTATGATCTTCTGACCGGTGGCGGCCACCGCCGCCGGGCTTCCATCAGGTCCACTTCAGGGCCAAGGAGATCACGGCCCTTGAAACTGACAGATCCCCGGAAAGCGGAACGCGAGCCTAGACTTTTCGGCCCGTCCGCACCGATGCGGGCGCCGCTCGTTCCGCCACTGTCGGCCGCGCGCTGGCTCCTGGTCCTGATCGTCGCCGCAGGCATCTATTTCTTCCACGGCTTCCTGGTACCGGTGCTTGCAGCGCTGGTCATCGCATTCGCCAGCTGGCCGATCTATCGGCGGCTCCTGACAGCCGTCGATGGCAACCGCACCATCGGCGCCACGCTGGCGCTGTTGTTCATCATCGCATTCCTGGTCGTGCCGATCTCCTTCGCATCCACTTATGCGGTGAACGAGATTCGCGAGTGGTTCGCCTGGGCCGTGATGACCAACCGCCATGGCGCGACGACGCCGGAGTGGATCGCCAATCTGCCGATCGTCGGCGAGTGGCTCAACGAACAATGGACGCGCTACATCGGCCATCCCGGCTCCATCGGCGAGTTGTTCCAGTTGATCAGCGGCGCCAATATCGGCAGCATCTACCGCGGCGTGCTCGCGGCCGGCGGCAGCGCGTTCAGTATTGTCCTGACGCTGCTCTTCATGCTGATCGCGCTGTTCTTCACCTATCGGGACGGTGAGGCCTTCGTGGCCCAGCTCGACCGTCTGGGCGAACGCATCCTGCCGATGCGTTGGGAACGTATTTCGCGCGTCGTGCCCAAGACCATCAGCGCCACCGTCATGGGCATGACGGTGATCGCGATAGGCGAGGGCGTCGTGCTCGGCGTCGCCTACTGGATCGCCGGCGTGCCTTCGCCGGTGACGCTGGGCGTCATCACCGGCTTCATGGCGCTGATCCCCGGCGGCGCGCCGCTGTGCTTCACCCTGGTTTCGATCTACCTGGTCGCCAGCGGCTCGCCGGTCGCCGGCGTGGCCCTGTTCGCGTGGGGCTCGATCGAACTTTTCATCGTCGACAAGACGCTCCGTCCGAAGCTGGTCGGTGGCCCGATCAAGTTGCCGTTCCTGCCGACGTTCTTCGGCCTCATCGGCGGCGTGAAGACCATGGGGCTGCTGGGCCTTTTCATCGGTCCGGTGCTGATGGCGCTGCTCGTCGCCATCTGGCGCGAGTGGATCCGTGAGATCGAACTTACCGACGAGGCTGCGATAGTCGCGGCGAACGCGCCGTCCGAGGGCGAGGCGCCGCGGCCGGTCGAGCCGCTCCGCGACGACGTCGCAAAACGCACCCAGGCCGGATAGCGCTTCGAGATCAGGCTGCCGGCTGGAATGCGGCCCCGGCACGAAGCTTGCGGTTATGGGAAAGCTGCCACGCCGAGTGGGCGACGAGCGTCACGATCAGGATCGCCCCGCCGATCAGGCTGTTGCGCGTCGGAACCTCCGCGAAGATCATCCATACCCAGATGGGCGCAAGCACCGTCTCCAGCAGGTAGAACATCGCCACCTCAGGCCCCGACAGGTACTTCGGCCCGTTGGCGAGGCAGAAGAACGAGATCGGCATGATCACCGCGCCGTTGAAGATGATCCACCACGGTGCTTCGACCTGGAAGCCGGTCCTCGACACCATGTAGGCCGCGATCAGGCACGGGAACAGAACCCCGACCAAGGCCGTGAACCCCATGTCCTTGCCGCTGGCGCGCGAGATCGTGATGGCCGAGGCGATGCAGAATGCCGAGGCGACGGCCATCAGGTCGCCGAACAGGTGCCCGGTCCCGATGGAACCACCGACGATGATCGACACGCCGCCGATCATCGCCAGCATGGCCAGCAACGTGACGGGCCGCGGCCGCTCGCGCAGGAATATCCACGACAGAAGCGCTGCGAACACCGTGTTGAAGGCCAGGATGAACACGAGATTGGCCGTCGAGGTGTTGTAGACGGCGGTGATGAAGGCGATGGAACCTACGCCGTAGAGGCTGGCGACCACCAGTCCGGCCTTGCCTGGGATGAGCTGCGGGGCGTTGCGGTCGAACGACCGCCATACCAGCCAGATGATGATCGCGGCGATGAAGGTGGTGCCGCTGCGCAGCATCAGGATCGACCAGTTGCTGCCGTCGGCGAGCTTGATCAGCGGGATGTCGACCGTCAGGGCGAGGCCACCGATGCCGGTCAGGAGCAGGCCCTTGGAATGGTTGGAATGCGAACTTGCCACGTTTTCCTCTGCCCAGGTGGTCGACGGCAGCGTGGAAAACGGGCCGGACTGTCAGGTTTTCTCCGTGAAGCGTTCCCACCCCTTGGGGCCGAGATGCTCCTGCGGCTTGAAGCGTATCTTATAGTTCATCTTGCGTGAGCCGTTGACCCAGTATCCCAGATAGACGTGGGGCAGGCCCATGGCGCGCGCCCGGGCAATATGGTCGAGGATCATGAACGTTCCAAGCGATCGCTCGTCCATCTCCGGATTGAAGTAGGAATAGACCATCGACAGGCCGTCGGCCATCTTGTCGGTAAGGGCCACTGCCATCAGCTCGCCCTGGCCCTTTCCGGTTATGAAGGAATCAGGCCCGCGTCGGCGGTACTCGATCACCTTGGTGTCGACATGGGTGTCCTCGACCATCATCGCATAATCGAGCACGGTCATGTCCGACATCCCGCCCTTGCGATGGCGGGCGTCAAGGTAAGCGCGGAACAGCGAATACTGTTCGGTCGATGGCTCGGCGTCGTGCATGGCGCCGATGAGGTCGGAGTTGTGCTCGATCACGCGGCGCATGTTGCGCGTCGGCAGGAATTCCTGGGCCAGGATCCGCACCGAAACGCATGCCCGGCAGGTTTCGCAGGCGGGACGGTAGGCGATGTTCTGCGAACGTCGGAAGCCGCCCTGCGTCAGCAGGTCGTTCATCTCCCGCGCCCTGTCCCCGACCAGATGGGTAAAGACCTTTCGCTCGAATTGCCCTTCGAGATAGGGGCAGGGGGAAGGTGCCGTCAGGAAGAACTGCGGAGAATGGGTAGGATGCTGCGTCATCGCGCGTCAGGAAGACTCCCCACGAACACCCCTAGCTTGGCGTCGGCAGCGAAAAATTCAACATGAATATGAAGGCAAGCCGACTCTTTGCCTTCACATTTTGGCGCAAATGCACGTTTTGACTCGGTTTATGCCGATTTCAACGATCGCTGCGGCTGACAACCGTGCCCAAGAGCAGGTCGTGCAGCGTGCGCTTGCGGTCGGAAAACAGCGTCACCAACAGGATCAGCGGCGTCAGCACCACGTTGCCGGCCCAGAACAGGACCGAGTGGACCACGGCCAAGAGGCCATCGGTGGGACGCCCGTCGAGGCGGTCGAGCCTGATGCCCATGATGCGCATCCCGGTCGTCGCCTGGTTGGGTCCGCCCAACGTCGTCCACACATAGACGAGTGCCACCAGCGGGAAGAGGATGCCGAACAGTGCCCAGCCGAGGCCCAGCGTCAGGATGCCCAGGAAGAAGATGACGATCGCGAAGGGGATCATCAGCAACCCGATGATCAGATAGTCGATGCAGAAGGCCAGGATGCGCCGCGTGCGCACGCCGTCGTAGGCGCGTGCGTCATCGAGCCTGCTCACAATGATTTCGCCGTCGAGAACGCGTGCAGTCATGGATTCCTCTGAGCGGGCAGGAATGCCCGCGCAGAAGCAAATTGGAAAAGGCAGTCGCGAATTCAAGATTCACGCCGCGTAACCTTGGTGGGTGATGTCGGATCACCCCCGGAGATAATCAGGAAATAGTGTGGCTTTTAGTCCCTCAGCATCTCCGCCACCTGTGGCGCGAAATAGGTCAGGATGCCGTCGCAGCCGGCGCGCTTGAAGGCCAGCAGGCTCTCGAGCATGGCCTTGTCGCCGTCGATCCAGCCGTTCGCGCCTGCCGCCTTGATCATCGAATACTCGCCCGACACCTGGTAGGCGAAGGTCGGCATGCGGAACTCGTCCTTGAGCCTGCGGATGATGTCGAGATAGGGCAGACCGGGCTTGACCATCAGCATGTCGGCGCCCTCGGCCAGGTCCTGCTCCGCCTCGCGCACAGCCTCGTCGGAGTTGGCGTGGTCGATGTAGTAGGTCTTCTTGTCGCCCTTGAGCAGACCCTGCGTGCCGATCGCCTCGCGGTACGGGCCATAGAAGGCCGAGGCGAATTTGGTTGCGTAGGACATGATGGCGACATCGTGGAAGCCGTTGTCGTCGAGCGCGTCGCGGATTGCGCCGATACGGCCGTCCATCATGTCGGAGGGCGCGATAATGTCGGAGCCCGCAGCCGCCTGCAGCACGGCGGCCGCGGCCACCTGGGCGACCGTCTCGTCGTTGACGATGACGCCTTCGCGCAGGATTCCGTCGTGGCCGTGGCTGGTGAAGGGGTCGAGCGCCACGTCCGTGATGATGCCTATCTCCGGCACCGCCGCCTTGATGGCACGTGTCGCGCGATTGATGATGTTGTCAGGTTCGAGGATGTGCGCGCCAGTCTGGTCGCGCAGGCCCATGTCGACATTGGGGAAAGTGGCGAGCGCCGGAATGCCGAGCTTGGCCGCGCGCTTCGCTTCCTTGACCGCGAGGTCGACCGACATCCGGAACACGCCGGGCATTGCGGGTATAGCTTCCCGGCGGTTCTCGCCGTCGATGATGAAGATCGGCCAGATCAGGTCGTCCACCGTCAGCCTGTTTTCCTGCACGAGGCGTCGCGACCAATCGGCCTTGCGCATGCGGCGCAGGCGCCGGCTGCCGGTGATCTCGTCGACGCTGCGCGCGCCGGCTGGCTTGGCGGGGGTGAACTTGTTCATGGGTCGTCTCCGGATTGTGCGGTTTTTAACACGCCGGTTTGCCGAAGACCAAGACATCGGATGATGCCTGCGGCATTGACGCACCCCTCTGCTGCACATTAGCTCTTCAGACCCGGTTTCGATGTGAGGGAATCTGTTGGACATGGACTTTGGCGGCGGCGACGAAATCCGCTTCGAGCGGACCGGCTTGGCCGGCATCGTCACCCTGACGCGCCCGAAGGCTCTGAATGCAGTGACCCACAATATGGTTCGCGCCCTGTCGCGGGCGCTGACCGACTGGGAGAGCGATGCCGGGGTTTCCCTGGTCGTCATCAAGGCCGAGGGCAGGGCGTTCTCCGCCGGCGGCGACATCCTGCACATCTACGAGGCCGGGCGGGCCGGCAATCCGCCCATCGACTTCTTCGCCGACGAGTACAGGCTCAACGCCCAGATCGCGCGCTTCCCCAAACCCTATGTGGCCCTCATCGATGGCATCGTCATGGGCGGCGGGGTTGGCGTCTCGTTCCATGGTTCGCATCGGATCATGACCGAGAACGCGCAGTTCGCCATGCCCGAAGTCGGAATCGGCTTCTTTCCCGATGTCGGTGGTAGCCATCTGCTGCCTGACCTCGGCGGCCACTTCGGCATGTACCTCGCCCTGACCGGCAATCGCATCCGCTATGGCGATGCCCTCTGGTCCGGCTTGGCGACGCACACCGTTGCCGCTGACGGTCTGACGGGGCTCATCGAAAGACTGACCGAAACGGGCGAGCCCGAGGGCGTACTGCGCGGCTTTTTCCAGGCGGCCAAGCGCGAGACCGATCGCGATACGCTCGAGGCTATTGCCAGACATTTCTCCAAGCCGACGCTCGCGGGCATCCTGGAGAGCCTCGAATCGGAAGCGGCTTCCGACGCTTTTGCGGCCAAGACCCTCGAGACGATCCTGTCGCGGTCGCCCACCAGCCTTTCGGTCGCGTTCCGCCAGATCGGCGCCGGCCTGACCATGTCGATGGACGATTGCATGCGGATGGAGTTCCGCATTCTCAACCGCATGCTCGCCGGTCACGACTTCTACGAAGGCATCCGCGCCGCGATCATCGACAAGGGCTCCAAGCCGAACTGGCGTCCGTCCCGCCTCGAAGACGTGGACCCGGCCGATATCGATAGCTACTTCGAGCCCCTCGGTGAGCGGGAGCTCACCCTGTGATCGATGACGCCAGCCGACTGCACGAAATGCACCCATCGGTACTCGAAAACGCTTTCGCCTGGTTCCTCCGCGTGGTTGCGGCCTACTGCTTGCTGTTCGGCGTGCTCTACTGGATCCGCCTGATCGGCGTGTATGACACGACACTCTGGCGCTTCGACCTGATGCCGCTGCATTGGCAGGTGGCGTCCGTCATGCTGGCGGTGCTCTTCCCCTTCGCTGCGATCGGCCTCTGGATGCTGTCGTCCTGGGGGCCGGTGATCTGGTTCATCTGCGCGGTTACGGAAGTCGTCATGTATGCCGGCTTCCCCGACCTTTTCGGAAGCCGTCCGCTGATCGTCGCGGCCCATGGCGCGGTGGCTTTGATCTACGCGGCCTTCCGCGTCCTGCTGCACCTGCAGCGCCGCCGCGCGGCGCAGTAGCAGCGCGTTCAACGCCTTGCGGGGCGTTCGGTAAAATTCAAGGTTAATTTTTCTTACTCGAAGGGGCTTTCATTAACCCTCTTTCGAAACCAGTGGCTGGTAAGCCCTTGTTAAGCCTGACGTTTAAGTCGAATTTTATGGGTATTCGATAAGTTCGCGCTCAAGGTGAGATCAAACAAAAAATCACCAGGCGACAAACGAGAGGCAAAAACAATGATCACTTCGCGTCAGGCGGCCAAGCCCGCAATGAGTTCTGAGGATCGTAACGAAGCGATCCGTTCGCTTTACTTGGAATCGCTCCAGCTGGTCGAAAGACTTCATCGTCGTCTACTTGACGTTATCAAGGATGAGTTCGATCGCAACGGCCGCAGCGACATCAACGCGATCCAGGCGCTGCTGCTGTTCAACATCGGCAACGCAGAGCTGACCGCCGGCGAACTGCGCTCTCGCGGCTACTACCTGGGCTCGAACGTGTCCTACAACCTCAAGAAGCTGGTCGAGCTCGATTTCATCAACCACCAGCGTTCGCGCATCGACCGCCGCTCGGTTCGTGTCAGCCTGACGCCGAAGGGCCAGGAAGTGGCCGAGGTGGTCGCCGGCCTTTATGACCGTCACGTCGGCTCGATCGAGCAGGTCGGCGGCATCAACACCGATGAATTCAAGCAGATGAACCGGGCTTTGCAGCGGCTCGACCGCTTCTGGAACGACACCATCGCCTATCGCATGTGAGCGCCGCGGGGATCCGGGCGTAAAACGACAACCAAAGGAACGACCTCCAGTCGCCGGGCCGGTTGCAGAAATGCACCGGCCCATCCTTTTTCTGCGCGGAGGCGGAACCATCGAGGCGACGCAGCCATGTTGCCGCCATATTCGGATGAAAACCCAAGCATATTGTGATGTGCCACAAGCTGCCCTGATATGGCCGTCAACAACCTGATCGCCGATGCCGCGTCTCATGCGTCGGCCGTGCCGGGTTATGGTTGGCTAATTGTTAAGCATGGCCGTCATATCATCGCGGGAAACGTTTCCGCCCATGAAGTTGCGCGAACATGTCTGGGACGCCCATGAAAACTAGCCGCCGTTTCTTTCTCTCCGGTGCCGGCGCTGTCGCCATGGCAGCCTTGTCGGGTGCGGCGAGCGCCCAGGACGTGATCGGCGAGGTGCTGGGTTCGTCGCGACGGGGCAACTGGGACGACGAGTTCGACGCGCGCGTCAGCCAGGGCGGCAAGGTCGCCACGACGCTGCCGATCTTCTCGCCGCAGACGGTGGCTTACGTCCAGCAGGCCATCGGGCAATATCAGGGTATCGTTGCCCAGGGTGGCTGGCCGGTCGTTCCGGCGACCAAGAAGCTTCGCCTCGGCGTTGAGGATCCCGATGTCGCGATCCTCCGTCAGCGCCTGATGGTCTCCGGCGACCTGTCGTCGCGCGCCGGGATTTCCAACTCCTTCGACACCTATGTCGATGCCGCCTTGAAGCGCTTTCAGGCACGCCACGGTCTGCCCCAGGACGGCGTGATGGGCCAGTACACCTATGCGGTGATGAACGTCAGCGCCCAGGTTCGCCTCGGCCAGCTCGAAACCAACCTCCAGCGTCTTCAGCAACAGGCCGGAACCCTCGGCGACCGCTATGTGAACGTCAACATCCCCGCTGCCCAGATCGAGGCAGTCGAGAACGATCGCGTCGTGCTCCGCCACACGGCGATCGTCGGCAAGGTCGATCGGCAGACGCCGCTGGTCGCCTCGAAGATCAACGAGATCGTCGTCAATCCGTACTGGAACGCGCCGGTTTCCATCGTTCGCAGGGACATCATTCCGCTGATGCGGAAGAACCCGAACTACCTGACCGACAACAAGATCCGCCTCATCGCTCCGGACGGCAGCGAGGTCGATCCGATGACCGTCGACTGGTCGACGGAAGAGGCGGCCAAGTATCTGTTCCGCCAGGACCCGGGCGCGATCAACGCCATGGCCTCGGTGAAGATCAACTTCCCGAGCCCGGACGGCGTCTACATGCACGACACGCCGCAGCAGAGCCTGTTCGACAAGCTGATGCGCTTCGATTCCTCGGGCTGCGTGCGTGTTCAGAACGTGCGCGACCTGGTGACCTGGATCCTGCGCGACACGCCGGGCTGGAGCCGCCAGCATTTCGAGCAGACCATCAAGACGGGCGCGAACACGCCGGTCCCCGTCACCAACCCGGTGCCGGTCTACTTCACCTATATCTCGGCCTGGTCGACGGGCGACGGCGTCGTCCAGTTCCGCGACGACATCTATGGCCGCGACGGGGTCGACGAGCTTCAGATGACCTCCGCGCTCTGACGCAACCGCCTGAAACCAACGAAAAGGCCGTCCTCCGGGGCGGCCTTTTTCGTTGCCGGTCCAAATGCGACCATGAAACTTCGCAGTTCACATGGCGACGC
>MEEF01000047.1 GCA_001724355.1 Mesorhizobium sp. SCN 65-20
GATACCCCAATGCGCCGTTATCGGCCGTCCAGGCCAAGCCGGGCAAACCTCACCCGCCGCGTTGTCACAAAGCGTGAATATAAAATCCATGATGGGAGCATCGGCGTTGCCGAATTCATCCCAGCTTTTGGATCGAAGATCGTCGGTTGGATAGCCGAATTCCTTGAGTGCGGCGACGGCCGAGGGATGGATCGCCCCCATCGGCTTGTTCCCAGCTGAGAACGCCCGAAAGCGGCCGCCACCATCCTTGTTCAGGACACTCTCGGCCATGACGGATCGGGCCGAATTGCCAGTGCAAAGAAACAATACGTTGTACTGCCGATTCGATCCCTGTCTTGGAATGGTTGTTTGGATCTTTTCTCCACCGACTGTGGCAGCCAACCCCGCGAAATCGGTAACGAGATAGTCAACGAGTTGCCAGACGCGCTCTGTATTGGCCCGGTACAGGATCGTGGTTCCCTGCCGCTCCGCAAGCACGAGATCGGCTCGCTTCAACACGGCGAGGTGAGCAGACATCGTATTTTGCGGCACCCCGAGCAATCTGGCGACCTCGCCGGCGGGAAGGCCGTCCTCCAGGCGATCTAACAGCAAGCGAAGGCTCTCCAAACGGGTCTCTTGGGCGATCGCGGAAAAGGCTTCGACGATGTTTTTTCTTTCCATGAGTCGAGAATTATCGAATTATGATGAGCGACGCAAGCGTGGGCTGATTAAGAACCCTATCAACGAGAACAGCGAGGTAAACGAATGAAGGGCAACAGCCATACGAACGTCCCGCTAATTTTAGCTGGCAGATTGGACAGTTGGTGGCAAATCAACAGTATGGCACGCCCCACGGAAGCCGCCATCGCTTTCGATCTTATTGGTCGACCAGATGGCGACGACAGTTCGTCCACCTATGCTTCTGACTCAACCCAAGCCGAGCCATCAAAGGCCCGTCGAGCAAGTCTGAATCGCCGAAATCTCTCGCCCTCTTTTTTGCCAAATTGGGCGTAGGACGAAACGGCGTGAAGTTCGGGCTGCACCACCTACGTTATGTGATAGCGACCGCCGAACTCGGCGGCGTTCGGCGTGCAGCCCGTCATCTCGGTGTAGACCCCGGTACCGTCAGTCGCCGAATCCGCGATCTGGAGAACGAGGTCGGTGCAGCCCTCTTCATTCGTGGCCAAGGCGGTATCAAACTCACTTTTGCGGGCGAGCGGTTTCTGCAGCGTGCACGCCAGGCCGTCGCACACGTTGGTCAAGCGGCCCAAGATGTCGGAGCGGTTGGGCGCGGCGATCAGGGAATCATTCGGATTGGCCTGATCTCGTCTCTGGCCTCGGGTTTCCTGCCGGAGCTGGTTAAGAGCTACAAGGCCGAACATGCGGATGTGCGTCTGGAATATGTCGAAGGTGGACCGGAGCAGCACGTGCCGGCCGTGCAGCAGCATCGATTGGATGTGGCATTCCTAACTGGGCAACCGGTGGCCGAGGGCTGCGATCTCGCCCATCTGTGGAATGAACGGGTCTTTGTCGCAATGTCGGATCAGCACGAATTGGCTGGCGAGCGAGAACTTACGTGGAGAAATCTGCAAGGCCGACGCTTTGTCGTCAGCGAGGCCCAGCCGGGGCCAGAGATTGCCGACTATCTGGTGAAGCATCTGTCCGCGCTCGGCCATTCTCCCGCCATTGAACATCAGGCGGTCTATCGCGATAACCTGATGCAGATCGTAGCGGGAGGCCATCACCTGACACTGACCAGCGAGGCGACGATCGCCACACAGTTCTCCGGTGTAGTTTACCGCCCGCTTGTAGGGGAGATCCTACCCTTTTGCGCGGTATGGTCGCCAAAGAACGACAATCCCGCGTTCCGGCGTTTGCTCAGTCTTGCAAAAGTCATTTCGCAGAATTGTCAGGCGTGCTCAGTTAACGGGAAACCGCCGCACTCCGGCGCGCTTTCGCAAAGCCCCGATCCGACGCGATGAAGCGCTCCAGCATCGGCACGATCAGCTTCTTCGGATCGGTGGGGGGGTGCCCCGTTTCAAGACCCAGCGCCTCGGCATAAGCAACAAGATCGCGATGCAACGCTCCCGGCAGTTCCAGCATCACCTTGACGGGCTTGTCTTCTGTGATGGGGCCAAGTTTCAATTGGGCCATGTCAGCCTCCGTAGGGTTCGAGGACGAGATCGCGAGTGACGATCACGCGGACCGGGAATCCCGGACGGATGGTGAGCGTTGGCTGCACATTGAGCTGGCGGCGAACGATTTGCTGACCGGCGTCGTTGATGGTGCCCTGCGCCCCGTCACGGATAGCACTAAGGAGGCGGTCATCATCGTCGACGGCCAATTCCGTGCCAACAGCCAGCAAAGTCGAGAGACCTGCGGCTTTTGCCAGATCCCACCAGTGATAATCGACGCCGTCTTCGAGACCGGCATAGCCTTGCGTATCTGCACCTGGCTGCCGCTCGAGAACGATGGACTTGCCGTTGGGCAGGATCAACCGGTTCCAGACCAACAGCACGCGGCGCTGGCCGAAGCCGACGCCATTGTCGTATTCGCCTATAATACGCGTGCCCTGCGGCACCAGCAGGATACGGCCGGTCGGGCTGTCATAGATGTTTTCCGTCACCTGTGCGGTGATCTGGCCAGGAAGGTCCGAACGGATGCCGGTGATCAGTGCGGCGGAGATGATAGAGCCAGCCTGAAGAATATTGGGAGACGCAGGGGCGGCGAGCCGATCAGCCGATACGGTTCGCCGGTCGACGGGGGCATTGAGGAAAGCAAGCTGGCGTTCCTGCGCAGTGGGCGTCGAGGGCTGCGGCGCAAGGCCAAGACCTTCCAGGGACGGCATGGGAGTGGCGGCCGGGCTATCGCCTGATCCCGCCATTGTGTTGCCGGTGCGCGTTTCCGTCGGAGCGAACAGCCGTGCGGTCCTGGCTGCTTCCAGTTCCTGCATGCGACGTTGTTCCTCCGCGCTGATGCCGGGATCGGGAGCGGCCATGCCCGGAACAGGCACTGACTGGCCGCGGTTCTGGGCGTCGAGGATCGGGCGGCCGAGATCGCCGGGCAGAGGCTGTCCAAGAACAGGGCCAGTGTAGTCGCGTGGGAGGCCCGCGATGCCGTCCGCCGTGGTGCGGTTGTCGACGGAATAGAGTTCCTCATTGCCGGTTCCGGCGTCGCGAGTCTGGAGCGCATAGATGAGCGCGCCGCCGATCCCGAGGCTGGCGACCAGGCCGACGCCTACCAGCACTTTGCGGGAAAGCCGGGTGACGCGCGGCGCATCTGCCCGTAGCCGCATCGGCGCGGGACTGGGTGGTTCGCCTGTTAGAGGACGGGCCTCGCCGTCTTCTTCATGATCTTCTTCTTTCCGGGGATCGATATCGCTCACGACGCGGGCCTCCCGTCGGTACGCACGATACGAACACGCTTCTGGTTCCGGTCCGCGCCGAGACGCAGTTCGGCGGCAGCGAACAGCCGGTCGACGATCATGTAGTTGCCGCGCACCCTGTAGTTCACCAGTTCCGAGGTGTTGCCTTCAGAGCCGACGACGAAGAGCGGTGGCATTTCGCCCTGGCCGATGCCGCGCGGAAATTCGATGAACACCTGCCGGCCGTCATCATAGGCGCGCAGCGGTCGCCACGGCGCGCGGTCGCCCTCAATCGCATAGCGGAAGTTGATATTTGCAAGATCAACGCCGGTGGCGACCGGCTGCTGTGCCTGCGCCTGCGTGTTCTGACGCCGCAAGGCGATGAGCTGGTCTTGCGGATACTGCCAGGAGACCGAGGCCATATAGGTGCGCTCGGTCGAGCGCAACTCCATGTGGTAGGTGCGCAGATTGGTGTTGATGACAAGATTGGTCATCAGATCAGCGCGGGTTGGCTTCACGAGGATGTGGACCTGTTGGGCCGCTCCGGCGCCGCTGATCGTATCGCCGATGATCCAGCGGACGGTATCGCCAGCCGCGACAGGACCAGTGCCGACCAGGGTTTCACCGGGCTGGAGGGCGATGTCGGTGATCTGGCCGATGGCGGTATAGACCTGATAGAGGGCGCCGCCCGTATAGGGATAGACCTGCATGGCGTTGATAAAGCCATCGCGGACCGGCTGGATGCGGGCAGCGGCATTGGCCTGGTTGACGCGGGCGGCAGGGTCCGCCGGCTCGGCCGCACGGCGGGGTTCCTCGACCGGCTTCATCTGGCCAGGCAGCGGCAAGGGGCGCGGCAGTTCGACGACGGTGACGGGGGCTGCCGCTTCGACTGTCTGCACGGCGGGAGCCGCATCATCATAGCTGATCTCGGGCGGCTTCTTCATAGTGGCGCACCCGGCCAGCGCGGTGGTCGCCAGCATCACCGATAGGATTGCGGTTTTACGGAAAAGCGTATCACCGCTTCTGCGGAACTTTGCCGATGTGGGTTCGGGGAAAGCCGGCATTCCGGCAACTTGAATAGTCTGCCGGATCATTGTCCCAGCTCCTTCGACCAGTTGATGGCGTTGACGTAGATTCCGAGCGGATTGGCCCGTAGTTTTTCGGCATCGCGCGGTGGCTGCACGACGATGGTGAGGATGGCGGTCCAGCGTTCTGTCGAGGCGAGCGAACCGTCCTGATAGGTGCGTTGTACCCAGGCAACACGGAAGCTGTCTGGCGAGGCACGGATGACGCTCGACACATCGACCGCGATCTGTGTGCGGCCGACCTTGCTGAAAGGGTCGTTGGCGCGCGCGTAGTCATTGAGCGCCATGGCGCCACGATCGGTCGTGAAGTCATAGGCGCGCAGCCAGTTCTGCCGCACGATGACGGCGTCGGCCGGGATCGAGCGTGTCTGCTCGATGAAACGGGCGAGATGGAAAGCAAACTGGGGATCAGTTGGACGGTAATCGGCAACAGCGGGCGCGACTGCCTGCGACTGGCCCAGATTATCGACCTGTACGACCCAGGGAACGACGGTGCCGCGGGCCGACTGCCAGACCAAAGCTGAAGCGAAGCCGCCCGCCAGCAGCAGCGAACCGAAGGCCATCAGCCGCCAGTTTTTTGCCTGGACGCGAGCCGAGCCGATGCGCTCGTCCCAGATCTGCGCGGCCCTCTGGTACGGGGTCTCGGGTTCGGGCGTCTTCCCGTAATGGGTTGCGGGCCGTTTGAACATCAGCGGTCACTTTCAGAAAGGTTGATGGAAGAACCACCGCCATGGCTGTCGCCGGAGCGCACCGCGTGGGCGGCGGCGGAGATACCGTGGGACAGGCCCTGCGAGCGTTTCATGCGCTTGGCCCAGTCGGGCGGGTCGTTGCCTGCGGGTGCTGAGGGTGAACCGGCAGCGTCAGCGCCACCGCCGATCGTTCCCATGGTTGAGGAACCGCCCGTCGTCTCGAAGGCGGACTTGGCGCCGTCCGAGAAGCTGGACTTGACGCTGTCGGTGGACTTCGATGCGGCGCGTTTCAGAGGCGAGACAGCGGCGCTGCCGGCGGCCTTCGCCACACCGCCGAGGCCGGACGCCACACCGGATGCTTGATGTTCAGCGCGGTGGCGATGTCGGCCTGCGCCTTGCCGGCGATCTGCCGCAGCTCACGCAAGCCTTCGACCTCCTGCTTCAATTCCTGATAGCGCGCCTCGACACGTTCCTGCTGCTCGGGCGGAAGCTCGGCGATGATCTGGTTCAGGTTCCGACCCATCTCACTTTCCCTTTTTTGCGGCCTTCAGGCTTTCCACATGCGCGGAAAACCGGAGATCCGCTTTTGCGATAAGCTGCTTATAGAAGCGCTTTTCGCTGCCACCGGATTTGTCGCCTGCCACGAGAACGATCGCATTCCGCTCGGGGTCGAAGGCAAAGGCTGCGCGCCACTCGCCGTCCGCGCCCTCGAACCGCAGCTCCTTCATGTTGGCGTGTTTCGACCCTTTGAGCGTGTCGGCATGCGGCCGGCCAAGCTGGGGGCCGTAATCGGCGAGCAGCTTGGCGACGGCGAGCAATTCAATTTGCACGTCCTGATCGAAGGACAGAAACTCCGCCTCGAAGGCATCGTGGAAGATGACAGCCCACGCCATCTATATAGCCTCCGAGCTATGTCGAGTCAATGGCGGTTTGGCGTCGTCGACCGCGACGGCTGTGGTCACCCGCCGGCACGAGGCCGCCCACGCATCAAGATCGTCGATGGAATAACGGACGTACTTGCCGAACTTATGGAAGATCGGTCCGCCGCCGAGGGAGCGATAGCATTCCAGCGTATGGCCCTCCAAGGCGAGGTAGCGGGCGGCGGCCTCGGTGTCCACGAAGCGGATCGGGCCGGCGTCCTCCACAAAAACAGCGCGCTTTAGGACATCGGCCGAAGGCCAGCGGTTTTGCGAGCGGTTAGACATTGCGACCCTCCAGCTCTGCCAGAGCTTCCTCCGAGGTCGAGGTGAACCGTCGCAAGTCGACCCAGGCGTCGAGTTCATCCATGCGATAGAGCACGGTTCCGCCGACCTTGCGGTAAGCCGGCCCGCCCCCGGAAGAGCGAAGCTTCTCCAGGGTGCGGTAGGACAGGTTGAGGTAAAGCGCCGCCTGACGCGTGCGGAGCCACTGTGAGCCGATCGCGACAGCGCGTTCGGCCATGGCGTCGGACCATGTCCGGCGCGGGGTCTTAGGTTTGGAGGGGGTCATTCCGCTGCCTCCGCGCTGACGGGTTCGCGCCGACTCCCTGGCGGAACCTCGCGGTTGTCTCCCTTGCGATGGCGGAATGGCCGATAATTTCCGGCCTTGATGCGAGACTGGTATTTCCCGTCTTCGAGACCTGCTGGCGGGCCCGACGGCCTAACCTCCCTTACCGGCTTCGGCGCCACGCTCGGCGCAGCTTCGGTCACCTCGGGCCCGGGCACAATGATCACTGGCGCATTCGGCGTGATAACCGACCGGCGACGCGCCGCGACCACGTCGGCGGCCGAGCGGACCGGA
This sequence comes from Mesorhizobium sp. SCN 65-20, assembly GCA_001724355.1. Taxonomy (GTDB): domain Bacteria; phylum Pseudomonadota; class Alphaproteobacteria; order Rhizobiales; family Rhizobiaceae; genus Aminobacter. The sequence goes on from MEEF01000047.1 coordinate 6,897, forward strand.
TCATCCTCGTTGTGGATGTAGCGCATGAACATCGCGACGGTCTTATGGGCGGTTAGCGCCATGCCGACTTTCAGCGGCACGCCGGAATTGGCGATGTCCGTCGCAGCGCGGTGTCGGATGCCGTGCGTCCCCACATGGGGGATGCCCGCGCGCTTCAGCACGCGCTTCCATCCATGGTGATAGGTGTTCACCGTCATCGATTTGGCGGGGTCGAAAATGGATGGGCAGACGAAGGGCGAGTCTTCGAAGCGCGGCGCTTCGGTCAGAAGACGGTAGGCCTCGTCGCTGAGCGGTTTGATCATGTCGCCGGTTTTGCTGTCCGGCCAGGTGACACGCCGCTGCTCCAGATCGATCCAAGGCCATTCGAGCGCCAGCACCTCTGACATGCGAGCGGCGAATTCGAATTGCAGACGGATCGCCAAGGTCAGGAACGGGTGTTCGAGCCCGTCCCGTTCCGCGGCGTCGAGGTAGGTGAAGAGTTTGCGCAGCTCGTCGTCAGTTATGAACCGCGTCGAACCCTTCTCCGCATATTTCTGCACATGGCGGCAGGGATTGGACCCATCGGGGCGATAGCCCCAGATCTCCGAAAGATTGAACATCTTGCGGAGGCAGGCGAGCGTCCGGTTGGCGATAACCGGCCGATCCGACAGGGCCGTCATGAAGGCCGAGATATCCGCGCGCGTCACCTCATGAACCTTCCTCCGGCCAAGGCGCGGGACGATGTGGTTCTTGATGTTGAGTTCGTTGCCCTCGACCGTGCTTGGCTTGTTGTGCAGCTTGGAATAGTCCTCGATGAACTTGTCGCAGAGCTGCTTCATGGTCGGAGCGGCGCGAGCGGCGGACTTCTCGGCGCTGGGGTCATTGCCTTGACGGACCTCGGCCAGCCAGTCCTGGGCGATCTTCCGAGCCTGCTCAACGGTCAGTTCGCCGAAGCGCCCGATGGCGGGCTTTCGGCGAATGCCGGAGTTGGTCTGATACTGGAGCATGAAGGTCTTCCGCCCCGCAGGCGTGACTTTCAGCATGAATCCGGGTACGGTCGTATCCCGGAGTTCGTAATCGTGGTCCTTCGGGGTTGCGGCGTCCACCGCGGTCTTGGTGAGCTTGATTTTGGCCATCTATCGTCTCCGAACCTCAAAAATTCTAGGAGCCGAATAGGGGCACTCAGGGGGCCGGCTCCCGGTTACTACCGAAAGCCATGGAGAAGGTTGAGGCCTCTACGATGCAAGACAAGTCTTTGATCGTAGGAGGTTTTCGCATTCTTACTTGCATTCGGCGAGGTTCAGCATAGCCGCTCATGGACGGCTCAAAATCGAGTTCCGCAAGGAGTGCTGGTTCGATCCCGGCTAGGGGCACCATTCCATTCGCGGAGGAGCGGAGACGACCGTCCATGCTCGAACGGCGCGACACTTACGACGCCCTCTATCGCGATTTCCACTGGCAGATCCCGCAGAAATTCAACATCGGCACGGCCGTGTCCGACCGCTGGGCCGCAGTCGAGCCTGACCGGACGGCGCTGATCGAATACAGGGCCGAGGGCACAGGCGACGTCCTGAGCTTCGGCGAACTCGCCCGGCGCTCCAACGCCTTCGCCAATGCGCTGCGCGCCAGGGGCGTGCGCCGCGGCGATAGGGTGGCGCTGCTTTTGCCGCAGAGTTTCGAGGCGGCCATCGCCCATATTGCGATCTACAAGCTCGGTGCCATCGCCGTGCCGCTCGCGCTGCTGTTCGGCGTGGAGGCGCTCGAATACCGCCTGCAGACCGCCGGCGTGCGCGCCATCGTCACCAATCCGGCAGGCTTCGCCAAGATCGGCCAGATCGGAGGGCGGCTCACCGACCTCGGAACCGTCGTCGTGGTCGAGGGCGGGGGGCGCGACGACTTCCATCGCCTCGTCGCCGATCACTCGCCGCACTTCGTGGCCGAGGACACCGGTCCCGACGATCCGGCGATGATGATCTTCACCTCGGGCACGACCGGTCCGCCCAAGGGCGCACTGCACGGCCACCGCGTGCTGCTCGGCCATCTGCCGGGCATCCAGATGGCGCATGAGTTCTTGCCGCAGCCGGGCGACCTGATGTGGACCCCCGCCGACTGGGCATGGGCCGGCGGCCTGCTCAACCTGCTCCTGCCTGGGCTCTATTTCGGCCTGCCGGTGGTGGCTGGCCGTTTCGACAAGTTCGATCCCGAGGCAGCACTGCTGCTCGTCGAGAAGATGGGCGTGCGCAACGCGTTCATACCGCCCACGGCGCTGCGCATGCTCAAGACCGTCCCCGACATCCGCAAGCGCTTCCGCCTTTCGCTGCGCAGCATCGGCTCAGCAGGCGAATCGCTCGGGCGCGAGACCTATGACTGGGCGGCGGCCGAACTCGGCCTGACGGTCAACGAGTTCTACGGGCAGACCGAATGCAATGCAGTGCTCGCCTCCTGCGCTGCGATCGGCGTCAGCCGCGGCGGCGCCATCGGCAAGGCCGTGCCTGGCCATCGCGTCGCCATCATCGACGGCGAGGGCCGTCGCGTGCCGATGGGCGAGCCAGGCCAGATCGCCATTGCCCGGCCCAACCCGGTGATGTTCCTCGAATACTGGCAGAACCCCGAGGCGACCGAGAAGAAGTTCATCGGCGAATGGATGACCACCGGCGACCAGGGCATCGAGGACGGGGACGGCTACGTCCAGTTCTTCGGGCGCGACGACGACGTCATCACCTCGGCCGGCTTCCGCATCGGTCCGGGCGAGATCGAGGACTGCCTGACCGGCCATCCGGCGGTGGCGCTGGCGGCTGCCGTGGGCAAGCCGGATCCGCTGCGCACCGAGATCGTCAAGGCATACGTGGTGCTCAAGGACGGCATCGTTGGCGATCAAGCGCTTGCCGAGGAGATCAAGCTCTGGGTGCGCGAGCGTCTTTCGGCGCACGAATATCCACGCGAGGTCGAATTCGTCGATTCGATGCCGCTGACGACGACCGGCAAGGTGATCCGCCGCATCTTCCGCGAGCGCGCCCGCCGAGAGGCGAGGGCGGCCTAGCGCCTTCCGAGCAGGCCGCGCATCCGGTCGCGCAGCTTGACCGCCAGCTTTCGCGTCTGGCGGTAGAGATGCAGTTGCGATGCGGCCTGGCGCGTGGCCCGGTCCGCTTCGGGCGTCAGGCCGACGACGATGGTCCCGAAAGGCTTGCGCTCGTTCCACATGCGCCCAACCATCGGGTGGTTCGGCACGGCGCAGGAATCGGTCGCCATGATGTTGGGATCGTCGAGGTGCCTCGCGGTGACCTCCATCATCAGAAGGGCGCCGGGCGAAAAGCGCGAAAGGCTCTCATCGTAGGCGGTCTTCCAAGTGTAGGCGATGCCTGCCTCGACGAACACCACCAGGCTCGCGATCGTGCGCCCGTCCAGCGTCAGCGAATGGATGCGGCACAGATCGTGCTCGGCCATGCGGTGCACCGCCTCGCGCGCGAACGCGGCGCGATAGCGGTCCATGACCATGGCGGTTCGCTTGCGCCCCTTCCAGCCGGAGGCCTCGAGCGTGAGGAACAGTTCGATCGCCTGGCGCACTTCATCCTGGCCGCGCGCGACATGGTGCTCGACCGTGCCCTGTTCCGCGAGGCGGCGGCGAAGCCGCTTGAACTCGCCATATTTGTGGCTGCCCAGCGACGCCTTGAGGTAGTCCTCGACGTCGAGGTCGCTTTCAAGGAAGGGACGTTCGAACCTGCCGGTGATCTCGAGCGGCAAGCCGCGGGATTCGGCCACCGAACCCAGCATCCGGGCGGCCGCGCCGTCGAGCCGCATGTCTGGCATGACGAACACGCGCGGCAGCTTAAGATGCGGTCGCGAGAGCATCGAGAAGAAGTCCTCGATCACGCCCGCCGGGTCGTCGCGGTCGATGAGCGGCATGCCGAGCGGGCCGAACGGGCTCGACCATGTGCGCATCACCGGCACGCCGAGCGGCACTGTCGGCTTCTCGATCGAATAGGGCACGAGCAGCCGCAGCCGGTTGCGGTATTCGGTGCCGTCGCGGATGACGGCCAGCCGCACTTCGCGGTCCTCGAGCCTAGGCATGGCGGGCGCCAGGAAGCGCGGGTTGAAGAACACGTTCGGCTCGATCGTTCGGGCGCACAGATGGTCGAGCTCCTCGACAAGGTCGAAGCCGGCCGAGGCCGGGTAGATCGCCAGTCGGCGCGCCGGCCGCTCGGCGGAAACCAGTTCCAGCTGTGCCTGCTCGGCCGCCGAACCGGGCGCGCCGGCAAGCCCGGCGATCATCGTGCCCGCCGGTCCGCCGCTCACCTCCTCGAGAATGGGTATCGCCGCCATCATACGATCTCCTCGCCGCGCCGCGCCGGCAGGAAGACGGCCATGACGATGCCGAGCTTGAACCAGACCGTGACCGACAGGACGCTGGCCTCGAAGACCATGGCCGCGGAGGTGGCGATCGCCGCCCCCCACAGGCCGAGGGTGGGGATCAGGGCCACGCTGAGGGCAACATTGAGCGCCAGCGTCATCGCATAGACGACGGCGCAGATGTTCTGGTTGCCGGTCATGGTCAGCAGGCTCTCGCAGGGTCCTACCGCCGAGCGCGCGACGACGGCCGCGACAAGCAGGAAGAGCAACTCGTAGCCTGCGTCAAAGCCGGGGCCGAACAGCAGGAGCAGGGGCTCGCCCAGGAGCAGCACCACCAGCCCCATGGCCAGCGAGGGCCAGAAGGTCCAGGAGACCGTCTCGCGGGCGAAGGCCTCTAGCTTCTCCGGTTCGCCATGGGCGAAGCTGGCGTAGCGCTGGGCGACGCCCGCCTTGACGGCGAAATAGACGAAATGCACCAGCGCGAGCGTCTTCACCGTGGCGAAATAGACCGCCACGCGATCCGGCTCCATGTAGAAGCCGACCATCAGCACGTCGGCGTTGGTGAGCAGGAAGAAGAAGCTCTCGACGAGGAAGATGGGAAGCGAGATTTTCAGCCAATAGCCCAGGCGGATCGTGCGCGGGCCCGGCGGTATTTTGCGTTCGGCGCGAACGGGAACGCGCATGAGCTGCGCGAGGGTGGTGGCATAGGTCGCGGCTATCGCGGCGAGCACGGCCGTTTCGGCGGTCGGCGGAAGCTTCGCGGCGAGCGCCAGTGCCATGAAGACGAGGATCAGAACGGGCCGGACGATGTAGGCGGGCAGCAATGCGGAGTAGGCCCAGCTGTTGGCCCGTGCCTGCCCCTGCAAGAGGTCCGACAGCGCGATCATCGGCAGGCAGAACATGCCGAGGAAGAACGGCGCCACGTAGTACCCCTCGATCCGACCGGAGAGCAGCCAGACACCGGCTGCGCCCAAGGCTGCGATCGCGGTCGAGGCAAGGAGCACGAACAGACGGCTGGCGAGAAGGATGCCGCGCAATTCGGCGAACATTCCCTTCTCGCGGTATTCCGGGATGAAGCGGATGACCGAGGTGTGGAAGCCAAGGCAGGACAGGCTTCCAGCGATCACCATGGCGACCCAGACCAGCACGAAGATGCCGTACTCGAAGCTGCCCATCCAGCGGGCGAGCAGCACCTGGCTTACGAAGGCTATCGCGGCGCTGACGATGCGGACGGCGAAAGCGAAGAGCGACATGCGCCCGGCCTCGCCGCGTTCGTCGGCGCTGAACAGGGCGGCGTCCACGCGGCGCAGCATCGGCATGGCCCGGGAGGCAACCCGTCCCGGGAGCAGGCGCTCGGCTGTCGTCGCCGCGGAAAAACGCAACGCTGGACTCCATCTTCCGCAATGTTCCCGGACAGGCTCTACTGGACAGCGATTAAGAAACGGTTGGGTAGAACGGGTGGCATCCAGGGGAGGCGGCATGATCTCGGAAGAAGAACGCAAGTCCATGCTCAGGGCCCATTCGATCGGGCCGACCATGATCCGCTATCTCGAGGAAATCGGCATAGAGCGGCTGGCTGACCTGCGCGGGGCCGACGCCGAGGAGATCGCCATGCGCATCGACATCGCGCTCGGTCGCAGGCACATCAACAGTCTCGGCGTGGCGGCGCTGCGCAACCTGATCGATCTCGCCGACAGCGAGGCAGGCTGAAAAAGGAAACGGCGGCCTAAGTGCATGACCCCGAAAATCGGAATCGATTTTCGGAAAGGATCATGCACAAATTCAAAGTGTTACAGCGTCCTTTGCGCGTCCAAGGGACGCGCGGCGCTGTATGGCCGCCGCTGTGTCTTGATCTCAGTGCCGCCGATTAGGCATAGGCGCCGTGGCAGTGCTTGTACTTCTTGCCCGATCCGCAAGGGCAGGGCTCGTTGCGGCCGATGCGGCCCCAGGTCGCCGGGTTGTTCGGATCGCGATCCTCTTCGGCAACGATGCGGGCTTCCTCGAGCAGGGCGACCGAAGAGCCTTCGCCGAAATCGTCCTCGCCGGTCGTGCCGTCGATGTGGTGGCCGTGCATTTCGGGAGCCTCCGGCGGCGGGGCGTCGGCCGCCTGGCGCACCAGTTCGACGCGCATCAGCTGCGAAGTCACCGCCTGGCGCAGGTTCGCCAGCATCGCCTGGAAGAGCTCGAACGCCTCGCCCTTGTACTCGTTCAGCGGGTCGCGCTGGGCGTAACCGCGGAAGCCGACGACTGAGCGCAGGTGGTCGAGGTTGACCAGATGCTCTCGCCACAGGTGGTCGAGGGTCTGAAGCACGACTGAGCGCTCGACATAGGTCATGACATCGGGGCCGAAGCGCTCGGCGCGGTCGGCAGCAGCCTGGTCGGCGGCGGCGGTAATACGCTGATGCACCTCTTCCTCGGCGATGCCTTCTTCCTTCGCCCATTCATCGACCGGCAGGTCGAGATTGAGGTTCTGGAGCACGCCTTCCTTGAGGCCGGCGACGTCCCACTGCTCGGCATAGGCGTTCTCGGGGATGTGCTTGCTGACAAGATCGTCGATCACGTCGTTGCGCATTTCGGCGACGGTCTCGGACAGGCTCGTGGCATCCATCAGCTCGAGACGCTGCTCGAACACCACCTTGCGCTGGTCGTTCTGCACGTCGTCGTATTTGAGCAGGTTCTTGCGGATGTCGAAGTTGCGGGCCTCGACCTTCTTCTGGGCCTTCTCCAGCGCCTTGTTGATCCAGGGGTGGATGATGGCCTCGTCTTCCTTGAGGCCGAGCTTCTGGAGCATGCCGTCCATGCGCTCGGAGCCGAAGATGCGCATCAGGTCGTCCTGCAGCGACAGGAAGAACTTCGAGCGGCCCGGGTCGCCCTGGCGTCCCGAGCGGCCGCGCAGCTGGTTGTCGATGCGGCGGCTTTCGTGGCGTTCGGTGGCGAGCACGTAGAGGCCGCCGGCGGCGAGCGCCTTTTCCTTGAGGCGGGCGACGTCCTCGCGGATCGCCTTTTCCTTGGCCTCGCGCTCGGGGCCGGCTGGCATGTCCGCCAGTTCCTCGGCTATGCGCATGTCGGCGTTGCCGCCGAGCTGGATGTCGGTGCCGCGGCCGGCCATGTTGGTCGCGATGGTGATGGCGCCCGGCTTGCCGGCCTGGGCGACGATCGCCGCCTCGCGCTCGTGGTGACGTGCGTTCAGCACCTCGAAGTCCTTGAAGCCGTCCTTGCGCAGGCGTTCGGCCAGTTGCTCGGACTTCTCGATCGAGGTGGTGCCGACCAGCGTCGGCTGGCCCTTGGCGTTGGCTTCCTTGATCTCGCGGACGATCGCCTTGTACTTCTCCTCGACCGTCCGGTAGACCTCGTCGTCCTCGTCGATGCGCTTGACGGGCAGGTTGGTCGGAACCTCGGTGACGTCGAGATTGTAGATGTTGCCGAATTCTTCGGCTTCCGTCAGTGCCGTACCGGTCATGCCGGCGAGCTTTTCGTACATACGGAAATAGTTCTGGAAGGTGACGGAGGCCAGCGTCTGGTTTTCCGGCTGGATCGCCACGTGCTCCTTGGCTTCCAGCGCCTGGTGCAGGCCTTCCGAGAAGCGGCGGCCCGGCATCATGCGGCCGGTGAACTCGTCGATGATGACGATCTCGCCGTCCTTGACGATGTAGTCCTTGTCGCGCTGGAACAGGCGGTGGGCCTTCAGCGCGTTGTTGACGTGGTGGACCATGGCCACGTTTTCTACGTCGTAGAGCGACTCGCCCTTGAGCAGCCCCGCCTCGCGAAGCATGTTCTCCATCTTCTCGGTGCCTTCTTCGGTGAAGATGGCTGTCTTCTGCTTCTCGTCGACTTCATAGTCGGACGGAACCAGGTGGAGAAGGAAGGCGTCGACGGTGTTGTACATTTCCGAGCGGTCCTCGAGCGGACCGGAAATGATCAGCGGCGTGCGCGCCTCGTCGACCAGGATCGAGTCGACCTCGTCGACGATGGCGAAGAAGTGGCCGCGCTGCACCATCTGGCCGCGGTCGTACTTCATGTTGTCGCGCAGATAGTCGAAGCCGAGCTCGTTGTTGGTGGCATAGGTGATGTCGCAGGCATAGGCCGCGCGGCGTTCCTCGTCGGACAGGCCGTGCACGATGATGCCGACCGACAGGCCGAGGAACTTGTAGAGCCGGCCCATCCATTCGGCGTCGCGCCGGGCGAGGTAGTCGTTGACGGTAACGACGTGTACGCCCTTACCGGTCAGCGCGTTGAGGTAGACGGGCAGGGTGGCGACAAGCGTCTTGCCTTCGCCGGTGCGCATTTCGGCGATGCCGCGGCCGTGCAGCACCATGCCGCCGATCATCTGGACGTCGAAGGGACGCATGCCCAGCGCGCGTTTGGCGCCTTCGCGCACAGTGGCGAAAGCCGGGACGAGCAGGTCGTCGAGGGAGGCGCCGTTGGCGATATCCTTGCGAAACTGCTCGGTACGCGCCCGAAGCTCATCGTCGGTCAGCGCCTGCAGTTCATTTTCCATTGCAGCAATCGCTTCCACCCGCGGCCGGGTCGATTTGACGCGGCGGTCATTGGAGGAACCGAAAATCTTACGGGCGAGACCGCCGAGACTGACCATCAGGTGGCCCTTTCAATCCGAATGAAGCCGACTGTCCGCCGGCCGAACCTGCCGGGGGATGAGACGGGGCAGGCGCAACACGAAAAGCGCCCGGAAAACGGTTCTGGACGCGAGGACGATGGACAGATAAGAGGGGGCACAACTTATGTCAACGCTGCCTTAGGCAAGCTGCGGGCGCCAAATTCCGCCACATTCGCGTTGATTGGAAGTGCGGTCGTTCCCCTCTACCGGAGAGTATTTATGTCATTTTCAATCCGTAGCGCCTCGCTTGCCCGTCTCGGACTGGCGGCGAGCCTTATTGCGCTGTCCGCTTTGCCTCTCGCTGCCCAGGAAACCGCGCCGGCTGCCCAGCCCGCCGCGCCGGCAGCCGCCCCGGTAGATCCCGCCAAGGTCGTGGCGACCATCAACGGCCAGGACGTCACCGAGGCCGACATCACGCTGGCCGAATCCGATCTCGGCGCCCAGTTCGGCCGCCTGCCGCCCGAACAGCGCCGCGCCGCCGCACTGTCGTCGATCATCGAGATCCGCCTGATGGCCGCCAAGGCCACCGAAGAAGGCCTCGACAAGGACGCGGAGTTCCAGCGCCGCATGGTCTTCCTCAACCAGCGCGCCCTGCACGGCGAACTGGTGGAGAAGGAAGTCGCCGGCAAACTGACCGACGACGAGATCCGCGCCCGCTACGACAAGGAGATCGCCGCCCAGCCGCCGGTCAACGAGGTCCACGCCCGCCACATCCTGGTCAAGACCAAGGAGGAGGCCGAGGCGATCATCAAGAAGCTCGAGGGTGGCGAGGACTTCCAGAAGCTCGCCAATGAGAACACCACCGACCCGAGCGGCAAGACCAGCGGCGGCGACCTCGGTTATTTCGGCCCGGGCCAGATGGTGCCCGAGTTCGAGAAGGCGGCTCTCGCCCTCGAAGTCGGCAAGTACACCACGGTGCCGGTGCAGACCCAGTTCGGCTGGCACATCATCAAGGTCGAGGACAAGCGCGCCCAGCAGCCGCCGGCCTTCGAACAGGTCAAGGAAGAGGTCAGGTCGCTCCTGATCCGCGAGAAGTACATCGAGCTGGTCAAGAGCATCCGCAGCGCGGCCAAGGTCGACATCGCCGACCCGGAACTCAAGAAGGCGATTGACGCCATCGACGCGCAGAAATAACCGGCGTCGAATAGGTTAAAGAAAGGGCGGTGCCTCCGGGCGCCGCCCTTTTTCGTTGCGGATCCAGTAGTCGGCAACGGCGACGATCTCGCTCGGCCGCGTGGATGCCCGTTCAGCAACCTGCTCGACACGGCGGTCCACTGAACCGGCACCTCGAAAACGCCTTGCGAAGCCCTGCGCTATCGGGCAAACGGTGCCGACCTTCACCGTTTTCCCGAGCCCGCAGAGGTTCTACATGTCGACCGCAGTTTCTCCGCTCGCACCCAAGAAATACCCCAAGATGCCGGCCATCGAAGGCGTGCGCATCGCCACCGCCGAGGCTGGCATCAAGTACAAGGGGCGAACGGACGTGCTCGCCATGGTGTTCGACGAGGGCACGGCCGCTGCCGGCGTGTTCACGCGCTCCAAGTGCCCGTCGGCCCCGGTCGACTTCTGCCGCCAGAACCTTTCCGGCGGCAAGGCGCGGATCCTGGTGGTCAATTCGGGCAACGCCAACGCCTTCACCGGCAAGAAGGGCCGCGAGACCACCTCGATGACCGGCGAGGCGGCATCCAAGGCGGCCGGCTGCACGCCGAACGAAGTCTTCCTGGCTTCCACCGGCGTGATCGGCGAGCCGCTCGACGCCGGCAAGTTCAGCCACCTGCTCTCGGGCATGGTCAAGGACGCCAGGCCCGACCAGTGGACCGAGGCGGCCAAGGCCATCATGACCACCGACACCTATCCGAAGGTGATCACCGCGACCGTCAAGCTCGGCGATGCCGACGTGACCATCAACGGCATCGCCAAGGGCGCGGGCATGATCGCGCCCGACATGGCGACCATGCTTTCCTTCGTCGCCACCGATGCGCCGATCTCGGCCGAAGTGCTGCAGGACATGCTGTCGCGCGGCACGGCCAAGACCTTCAACGCGGTCACGGTCGACAGCGACACCTCGACCTCCGACACGCTGATGCTGTTCGCCACGGGTGCTGCCGCCAAGCGCGGCGCGCCTGAGATTACCGATCCGAAGGACGCCCGCCTCGGCGCCTTCCGCCGCGCCCTCAACAAGATGCTGAAGACGCTCGCCATCCAGGTGGTGCGCGACGGCGAGGGCGCGCGCAAGCAGATCGAGGTCACGGTCACCGGTGCGAAATCCGCCCGCTCGGCCAAGCGCATCGCGCTCTCGATCGCCAATTCGCCGCTGGTCAAGACGGCTGTCGCCGGCGAGGACGCCAATTGGGGCCGCGTCGTCATGGCCGTCGGCAAGGCCGGCGAGCCGGCAGACCGCGACCTCCTTTCGATCTGGTTCGGCGACAACAGGCTCGCCCACAATGGCGAACGCGACACCAACTATTCCGAACAGGCGACCTCCGACTACATGAAGCGCGACAGCATCGTCATCCGCGCTGACATCGGCATCGGGCGCGGCAAGGCCACGGTGTGGACCTGCGACCTGACCAAGGAATATGTTGCCATCAACGGTGACTATCGGAGCTGACGTGAACCAGAACCATCCGTCGCAGATGCTTGCAACGGTCCGCCGCTACGAAGCGGCGGGCTTCCGCGCCTGGCCCGCGGCGGCGGTGCATTATGATGGCACCTGGCTTGTGCGGCTCACGGCCGGGCATCCCGCGAAGCGGCTCAATTCGGTCAATCCGCTCGATCCGGCCGACACCCGCAACATCCCGGACCGTATCGCCCGCGCCAGCCGGCGCTTCGAGGCCTACGGCCGCCCGCTCACCTTCCGCATGTCGCCGCTCTCCGGCCCGGCGATCGCGGCCCATCTCGACCGCGAGCGCTGGAGCGTCTTCTCCGAGTCCCTGGTCATGAGGCTGTCGCTCGACGACGGCATCGTCGAGAACGCCATGGACCAGATCCCGCTCAAGGACATCGGCCGCTTCGTCAGTGCTTCGATGGCCGTCCATGGGCTGGATCCCTCGCTGCGTCCAGGTCTTTCGGAAATCATAGGCGCCATCCAGCCCGAAGCCGGCCTGTTCATCCTCGAGCAGGACGAGAAACCGGTGACCACGGCCATCTGCGTCCACGACAACGACCTTGCCGGCCTGTTCGAGATCGCCACGACCGAGGCCGAGCGCGGCAAGGGTTTTGGCCGGCGGCTGATCCTGTCTTCGCTCAAATGGGCGCGCCTCCGCGGCGCGCGCCAGGCCTGGCTCCAGGTCGAGGCCGACAACGAGGAGGCGATCCGCCTCTACAGCAAGATGGGCTTCAAGGAAGTCTATCGCTATCACTATCGACGCCCGCCGGAGGCCTGACGTGTCCGAGACTGGAAAACGCCTGCTTCTGGTGGCCGCCTGCGCGCTGGTCGACGCCGACGGGCGCGTGCTGCTGGCACAGCGCCCCGAGGGAAAGCAACTCGCCGGCCTGTGGGAGTTCCCGGGCGGGAAGGTGGAGCACGGGGAGACGCCGGAAGAGACCATCGTGCGCGAACTGCGCGAGGAGATCGGCATCGAGACCAAGATCGCCTGCCTCGCGCCGCTGACCTTCGCCAGCCACACCTATGACGATTTCCACCTCTTGATGCCGCTCTATGTCTGCCGGCGCTTCTGGGGCACGCCCGTGCCGCAGGAGGGGCAGACGCTGAAATGGGTGCGGCCCAAGCAGATGCGCGACTATCCCATGCCGCCGGCCGACGAGCCGCTGATCCCGTTCCTCATCGACCTGCTCTGACCCTCTGGGTCTCGTGCTCTCCAGGATCTGTAGCGATCCTGGGTAGGTGCGCTGAGTCAGCGTTAAGGCAAAGTTTATCCAATCATGAAATTTTGCAGTGCCGCCTTGGGCATCGGCGGCATCGATTGGGGTTATTGGGGGGGCGCCTGTGCAGGCCGACAATGAGTGGGATCTCATCCGCCCTGAGCGTCAGTCCTCGGCCAGCCGGGCAAGTGCGGGCATCCTGCGCTTCACCTTACTGTTCGGCCTCGGAGCCGTGGCGCTCGCGCTCATCATCACGCCGCTGATCGACCGGAAGATGCGGCCCCAGATCGGGCAGATGCGGTTCGACGGCATCGACTACACGGCGACCGGATCGATCGGACGCAACAACAACGGCTATACCTTGCGCCGCAGCGTGCTGCAGAAGTCGCCGCAGGCCGTCTGCATAATCGGCCAGAGCGGATCGCGCAGCGGCCAGTGCTGAAGGTTGCATGGTCGGGCTTCATTGCCCGTTAAGGCTACACTGTTAACCTTTCTTAATCTGTCGGCGCTATGGTCCAACCCAACGAGACGGGTGGACGCGACCGATGATCAAGCGATTTCTCAGCGACGAACGGGGCGCAACGGCGATCGAGTACGGGCTGATCGCAACGCTGATTGCCGTGGCCATGATCGGCGGCTTTTCGCAGCTCGCCAATCAGCTGCAGATTCTGTGGGGCGACAACAACAGCGAGATCCAGCAGGGCCTCAACAATTAGCCGCTGTCGCTACGTCTTGTCCTCGCCCAGCACCTTGGCAAGCGAGACCTGCGCCGAACCCGGCTTGAGCGGCTTCTGCTGCGATGCGTGCGGCGCCCAGCCGGACAGCCAGACCAGCGAGAAACTCGCCCGCACCCGCCCGTCGGCATCCGAAAATCGCTCGGCATAGATCTCCGCCGCGCGCTGGAACAGGCGCCGCGTCGCCGGCTTGCGCGACCGGTCGGCGAGCGCGCTCGTCACGCCCATCGCCCTGAGATCCTGCATCAGCCCGAACATGGTGTCGTAGCGCACGGTGATCGTCTCGACATCGGCGACGGGCAGCGCGAAGCCTGCGCGCTGCAAAAGGGCGCCCGCGTCGCGCACGTCGGTGAAGGGGATCACGCGCGGGCTCGCACCGCCGGTCAGCTCGGTTTCCGCGGCAAGCAGGCTCTCACGCAGTTCTACCAACGTGCCGGCGCCGGCCATCACGCCGAGGAAGAGCCCGTCGGGCCTGAGCGCCCGCCTGATCTGGATCATCTGCCCGGGAATATCGTTGGCCTCCTGCAGGACAAGCAGGGAAAGGGCTAGGTCGATGCTCGCCGGTTCGAGCGCGATGGTTTCCGGGTCGGAAACGATGCCGGCGCCGCCTCCGAGGAAGGCTTCGTCGGCTTCCACCCGCACCACCTCGCCCACCTTGCCGCTGCCTGCGAGCACGGCCGCCGCCGCCGGGCTTGCGCCGAAGATCGCCGCGCCGCGGTCGAACCGGCGTTCCACCACCGCCAGCCGGTCGGCCAGGTCTTCGGCTGCACGCGAGATCAGGAAATCGGCGCCGGCGACGGGATGGGCGAGGGCGCGGCGACGGTGGGTGATCACCAGGCGGGCGTCGAAGATGGGTTGCACGTGCCTATGTCCTACATGGCCGGGCTTCAGCGGTCGCCCAGGCTTGCCGTGCGCGAGCCCGAAAATCGGATTCGATTTTCGCCGGGGGATCGTGCACAAATCCAAGATGCTGCAGTGCCTTTCGCGTTCCGGGGGACGCGCGGCGCTCCGGATGAAGTGGCCGATCCGATGCCGGAGATCAAGAGCCTTGCTGTCGCGTTCGCTGCCTGGCCGGCGCGAATCCTTTTTCCGCCGGCCTGTGCCGGGTGCCGGCGCCATGTGACGGAGCCGGGTGCGCTCTGCGGCGCCTGCTGGCCCAAGCTGCGTTTCCTCGAAAGGCCCTGGTGCGAGGTCATGGGCACGCCGTTCAGCCACGACTTCGGCCCCGGCTTCCTGTCGGCCGACGCGATTGCCAATCCGCCGCCCTTCGCCCGCGCCCGTGCCGCCGTCGCCTATTCCGGGGTGGCCCGCCGCATGGTGCAAGGGCTGAAATTCCGCGATCGCACCGACTTAGCACCCTGGATGGCGCGCTGGATGCTCAGGGCGGGCGCCGAACTCGTTGCCGATGCTGAGATCGTGGTGCCGGTGCCGCTGCACTGGCGCCGCTTCCTGTGGCGGCAGTTCAACCAGTCGGCCGAACTTGCGCGCAACGTCTCGCGGCTGTCGGGCGTGCCGTTCGAACCCATGGCGGTGCGCCGCATCAAGCGCACGCGCCAGCAGGTCGGGCTTGGCCAGCGCGAGCGCGAGGACAATGTGCGCGCCGCCTTCGTCGTGCCCGCGGAATACAAGGCCGCGATCCACGGCCGGCGCGTGCTTGTCGTCGATGACGTCTACACGACCGGGGCAACGGTCTCGGCCGTGACCCGCGCGCTGCGGAAGGGCGGTGCGAGTGCGGTCGACGTGCTCACCTTCGCCCGCGTCCTGCCGGGGGACTTCCGGCCCGACGAGACCGGCACTATATAGTCGGCCAACTACAACAGGTTTCCATTATGGTCGACGTCACCATCTATACGCGCATGATGTGCGGCTATTGCACAGCCGCGAAGCGCCTTTTGGAACGCAAGGGCGTTGCATTCACCGAGCATGACGCTAGCTTCTCGCCCGAGCTTCGGCAGGAAATGATCAAGCGCGCCAATGGCCGCTCGACGTTCCCGCAGATATTCGTCGGCGGCCACCATGTCGGCGGCTGCGACGACCTGCACGATCTCGATGCGCAGGGCAGGCTCGACGGACTTTTGGCAACCGGTTCACTTGGGTGAGGACGTAAGATGGCGATTTTCAAGGCCGCAGCGGTGCAGATGCGTTCGGGCAAGGAGCCGGAACGCAACGTCCGTGACTTCGAGGCGCTGGTGCGCGAGGCCGCCGGCCAGGGCGCTGCATACGTCCAGACCCCCGAGATGACCGGCGCCATCGTCGGCGACAAGGATGCCCGCGCCGCCGCCTTCACCGCCGAGGACAAGGACCTTATCGTCGCCTCGGGCCGCAAGCTCGCGGCCGAACTCGGCATTCATCTCCATGTCGGATCGACCGCGATTGTCCGCTCCGACGGCAAGCTCGCCAACCGCGCCTTCCTGTTCGGCCCGGATGGATCGACCCTCGCGGTCTACGACAAGATCCACATGTTCGACGTCGACCTCGACAATGGCGAAAGCTGGCGCGAGTCATCGGCCTATGAGCCCGGCAAGGAGGCTGTCGTCGCCGACACCGCACTCGGCAAGCTCGGATTCGCCATCTGCTACGACCTGCGCTTCCCGCAACTCTTCCGCGCCGAGGCGCTGGCCGGCGCCGAGATCCTGACCGTACCCGCCGCCTTCACCCTCCAGACCGGCCTCGCTCACTGGCATGTGCTGCTGCGCGCCCGCGCCATCGAGAACGGCGCCTTCGTGATCGCCTCCGCCCAAGGCGGCAAGCACGAGGACGGCCGCGAGACCTTCGGCCATTCGCTCATCATCGATCCGTGGGGCCGCGTCCTCGCCGAGGCCGACCACGACGAGCCCGGCGTCATCGTGGCCGAGATCGATACCCGTCATTCCGCGGATGCCCGCAAGAAGATCCCGAACCTCAAGAACGCGCGCGAATTCGAGGTTCAGCTGCGCCGGGCAGGCGAGGGGGCTCTCAGGGGAGCCGCATCTTGATTCGCTTTTCCCTGCATTGTGACCAGGCCCACGACTTCGAGGGTTGGTTCCGCAGCAACGACGACTTCGAGACCCAGCGCAAGCGCGGTTTCGTGGAATGCCCCGAATGCGGCTCGCAAAGGGTCGAAAAGGCGCTGATGGCGCCTGCCGTCTCGACCTCGCGCAAGCAAGACAAGATCGCGCTTGCAATGGGCCAGGAGCAGCGCAAGGCCATCGCCGCGCTGAAGGAGCTTTCGGAAAAGGTGCGGGCAAACGCCGAGAACGTCGGTGACAAGTTCGCCGAGGAGGCCCGCAAGATCCACTTCGGCGAGACCGAGGCGCGCGGCATCTATGGGGCGGCTACCATCGACGAGGCGAAAGGCCTCGCCGAGGATGGCATCGAGTTCATGCCGCTGCCGGTTTTCCCCGACGACAGGAACTGACCGGGAAGGCAGATTGCTCAGCTGGGCCGAGTGAACATCACTTGGCCCGAGTATGATCCGGACAGGTGGAAACCGTCGAGGTCGGCGGGCTGTGATCGACTGACTTGCACCCTTGCGAGGTGGTCACGTCGCGGCATGGATTCCCGACACTCTCCGCTCGCGTTGCTCGCTCACGAGGTCGGGAATGACGGATACCATTATCGTCACCGCTAATCGCAGACGTTGGAGATTTGCAGAGACGTCTCATCACACCGTCATTCCCGACCTCGTGAGCGAGTGAAACGAGCGGAGAGTGTCGGGAATCCATGCCGTGAAACGGCCACCACAAATACGGTGAAGAACAGCCGTGCGCCCACAACGTCACGGCGTTGCAGCCAACGCAGGAAGAGCGCCAAGCAATCTCAAGTCCCGCCCGCCAGATCGAACGCCTTGCGCAGCGTGACCGGCGCTGTGTTGCGCCAGGCGGTCACCAGCGCGCTGCGCAGCGTCTTTTCGTCCGCTTGCGCCAGCATCACCCGGGTCCAGCCCTGCTTGCCCCAGCCGCCGTTCACCGGCTGGAAGACTGCCGGTTCGCTGCCGGCCATCATTTCCTGCTGGTCGCGCGTCAGCTTGACCACGGCGTTACCGTCTTCGGGCAGGGAAGCGAAGACGCGGTCGCGGACGCGGAAATCGGGCTTGCCGAAATGCGATTTCTCGGTCGCCCCGGGCAGTTCCAGGGCGATCCGTCTGACATCCTCGGGTGTCATGGCAGGGCCTCCTCGATCCCGTCATGTTGGGGGATCGAGGCGGGCGGCGCAACTTGCGCAGTAGAGGTCAGGCGGCCTTTTCGGCCAGCACCATGTAGTTGACGTCCATGTCGCGCGACTTCTGCCAGCGGTCGGCCAGCGGATTGTAGGTCACGCCGGTGCGGTCGATGGTGGAGAGGCCAGCGCCGGTAAGCGCCTTGTCCAGTTCCTCGGGGCGTACCAGCTTGCCGTATTGGTGGGTGCCGCGCGGCAGCCAGCGAAGCACGTATTCGGCGCCGACGATCGCCAGGCCGAGCGCCTTGAAGGTGCGGTTGATCGTAGCCACGAACATGATGCCGCCCGGCTTCACCATCTCGCCGCACTTCCTCACGAACAGGTCGACGTCGGCGACGTGCTCGACCACTTCCATGTTGAGGATGACGTCGAACTTCTCGCCGGCGTCCGCGAGGTCCTCGGCGGTCGTGGCGCGGTAGTCCACCGTCACGCCGGATTCGGCGGCATGGATCTTCGCCACCTCGATGTTGGTCGCGGACGCATCCGCGCCGACAACCTCGGCGCCTAGCCGCGCCATCGGCTCGCACAACAGGCCGCCGCCGCAGCCGATGTCGAGGATGCGCAGCCCCTCGAGGGGACGTGCGGCATGGGTGTCGCGGCCGAACCGCGTCGCCACCTGGTCGCGGATGTAGCCCAGGCGTACGGGGTTGAACTTGTGCAGCGGGCGGAACTTGCCATTGGGGTTCCACCATTCGGCGGCGAGCGCCGAGAATCGCTCGACTTCTCCGGCATCGATGGTCGATGGGCGGGGATCTGGCATAAGCGTGGTCTCCTTCGAGCAGAAGGAAGTCGGGTCTGGAGCCCGGATTGTCAAGGCGGGTTTTCGGCATGCCGCCTGCCCGTGGGGCAGGGCGATGGCCGTCTTCCGCCGTGCTGGCCGCGCATTTCCTGCGCTTGCAACGGCTTTTTCGCCCAAACCGGTCAGACAACCAAGGCGTGCGACATCTCGCTGCTGGCCGCACGGATTTCCTGCGACGACCTCAGATCCGATGCCGGCAAATGAGACGTGGTGATTTGTCTGGACCGTCGTCCTTGCGGAAGGCGCCCGTTTTGGATATGGAGGCCGCGCATTCGGCACCGCAAAAGAGGGCGGTGTTTTTCACTCATTTTCCGGCCTTTTCCGAGGCCGGCGCATTAGGCAAGGGCATTTCGCTTCCATGGCGCGCATCGTGATGAAATTCGGCGGAACGTCCGTCGCCGACATCGCCCGAATCCGCAACGTGGCGCGGCACGTCAAACGCGAGGTCGATGCCGGCCACGAGGTCGCCGTCGTCGTTTCGGCCATGTCCGGCAAGACCAACGAGCTGGTCGGCTGGACCCGCGAAGCCTCGCCGATGCATGACGCCCGCGAGTACGACGCCGTCGTGGCGTCAGGCGAGCAGGTGACTGCCGGGCTGCTGGCGATCGCGCTGCAACACATCGGCGTCAACGCCCGCTCCTGGCAGGGCTGGCAGATCCCGATCAAGACCGACAATTCGCACGGCGCCGCCCGCATCCGCGAGATCGACGGCTCGTTCCTGGTCAAGCGCTTCCAGGAAGGCCAGGTGGCTGTTATCGCCGGCTTCCAGGGGCTTGCTCCCGACAACCGCATCTCGACGCTCGGACGCGGCGGCTCTGACACCAGCGCGGTGGCCATCGCGGCCGCGGTCAAGGCAGATCGTTGCGATATCTACACCGACGTCGACGGGGTCTATACTACCGACCCGCGCATCGAGCCCAAGGCCCGCCGCCTCTCCAAGATTTCCTTCGAGGAAATGCTTGAGATGGCCTCGCTCGGCGCCAAGGTGCTGCAGGTCCGCTCGGTCGAGCTCGCGATGGTGCACAAGGTCCGCACCTTCGTGCGTTCCTCCTTCGAGGACCCGGATGCGCCCGGCATGGGCGATCTTCTCAATCCGCCTGGAACACTCATTTGTGACGAGGATGAAATCGTGGAACAGCAGGTCGTCACCGGTATTGCCTACGCCAAGGACGAAGCTCAGGTCTCGCTGCGCCGCGTTGCCGACCGGCCGGGCGTGGCAGGCGGCATCTTCGGCCCGCTCGCCGAAGCCAACATCAACGTCGACATGATCGTCCAGAACATCTCCGAGGACGGCAAGTTCACCGACATGACTTTCACCGTGCCCTCGGGCGACGTGAACAAGGCGCTGGCGGTGCTTGAGAAGATCCGCCCGGAGATCGGCTTCGACGCGGTCCAGCATGACGAGGGCATGTCCAAGGTGTCGGTCATCGGCGTCGGCATGCGCAGCCACGCCGGTGTCGCCGCCACCGCGTTCCAGGCGCTTGCCTCGAAGGGCATCAACATCCGCGCCATCACGACGTCCGAGATCAAAATCTCGATCCTGATCGACGGTCCGTACACGGAACTTGCGGTTCGCACTTTGCATTCCGTCTACGGCCTCGATAAGCAGTAGTATCTGGGAGTCGAGCGTCACCGCGTTGCCGGCGTGCAGCATGTGCCGCGCCGGTTCCAAAAGCCTTGGAGACGGTGAATGATACGTGACATGGCCGCAGGGCCTCGCGTACTTCTGAAACGGCTCCGCGAATTGATGGCGGAGCCCCTCGAGCCGCAGGAGCGGCTCGACAGGATCGTGCGCGACATCGCCGCCAATATGGTGGCCGAGGTGTGCTCGCTCTATGTGCTGCGCGCCGACTCCGTCCTCGAACTCTACGCCACCGTCGGTCTGAACCCCAACGCGGTCCATCTGGCCCAGCTCCGGCTCGGCCAGGGCCTGGTCGGCACGATTGCCGCCAGCGCGCGGGCGCTCAACCTGTCCAACGCCCAGGAGCATCCGGCCTTCGCCTACCTGCCGGAAACGGGCGAGGAGATCTACCACTCCTTCCTTGGCGTTCCGGTGCTGAGGGCTGGGCGCACCCTCGGCGTTCTTGTCGTGCAGAACAAGACCATGCGCCACTACCGCGACGACGAGATCGAGGCGCTCGAAACCACCGCCATGGTCATCGCCGAAATGATTGCCTCGGGCGACATCGCCCGCCTCAGCCGCCCCGGCCTCGAACTCGACATGACCCGCCCGGCATCGTTCACCGGCAACTCCTTCAACGAAGGCGTCGGCCTCGGCCATGTCGTGCTGCACGAGCCGCGCATCGTCGTCACCAACCTGTTCAACGAGGACAGC
>MEEF01000048.1 GCA_001724355.1 Mesorhizobium sp. SCN 65-20
GAGGATACAGCGGCATCTTTGGACGCTTCAGGTTCCACCTAGCGCATTTCCTCGATCTCGTTTACGCCAAGCTCACCTTCCCCGGCAGCGGGCACTATTCTGGTCGTCGAGGCGAGCGGATTTGTGGCGTGGCCATCGGATATTTCATAACCGCTCAAAAATAGAATCAGCCCAGAATGACCAGCCCCCTTCGCAATCTCAAGCTCCACTGGCGACGACTGACCGACGCTCAGGAGGTCGTGCTGGACGGCGTGAGAATATCGACAGCTGCGAACACACTGCCCCGATTTGTCCGCTCGGCGCTTTTCAAGGAAAGCTATGAGTTCCACGAGCGCCAACTGGTGCGAGAGAAATTGTCGCCTGGGGACCGAGTGCTCGAGATTGGCTGCGGAGTCGGCTTCATATCGCTTTTGTGCGCGAAGAGGTGCGGAAGCGAAAATGTGCTCTCATACGAAGCAAACCCTTTGCTGGAGCAGATCATTCGCGGCAACTATGCCCTGAACGGATTGACACCCAATCTGCGCATGCGCGCTATTACCACCAACGCGGAACCGATCACCTTTTATCGGAGCGACAACATCGTCTCCTCCTCCACAAAGGATAGAGGCGCTCATGCAGAGACGATGATCGTCGAAAGCGACCGGCTCGACGATGTGGTCGCGAGCCATCGCCCGAACGTCGTCATCATGGATGTCGAAGGAGCGGAGATCGAGCTCCTTTCAACTTCCGAACTCGAAGGGGTCAAGCACGTCATAGTCGAAGTTCACCCGCACATCACCGGCGAGGCGAGCATCCAGGAAATGGTGGAGAAGACAAATCGACTGGGCTTCAAGATTGAAGCGGAAGCACACAGAACTATCCTGCTAAGCAGGTAATTTCGTCGTCTGGGCCAGGCCGCATCTGCGGCCGGTCACTCGGCAGCCCCAGCCCACACCCGCTCATAGACCTCGCGTATTCCAGCCGCTTCGGTCTCTAGGCGGAACCTCTTCCGCACATCCTCCAAACCCTCAGCACCGCGGGCTTCGGCGAGCGCGGGGTCGGCGAGATAGGGGCGGATGGCTTCGCGCAGTGCGTCGCCGTCGCCAGCTGCCACCACCGCGCCAGTCTTGCCGGGGGTAACGATCTCGGCATAGGAGCCGGCGTCGCTCGCCACCACGGCAGTGCCTGAAGCCATCGCCTCGAGTGGGGTCAGGCCGAAGCCCTCGTTGCGCGAGGGTGCCACGTAGAGCCTCACGCGCCGGTACCAGACGGCGACATCGGGCACTTCGCCGAACAACAGGATGCGCTCCGACAGGCCGGCGGCGTCGATGCGCTGTTGCAGTTCGTCGGCAAAACCCTTGTGCTCGGCAGTCACGCGGCCGGTGATTACCGCAGTCCATTCGGGGTGATCCGGCAAGAGTGCAATCATGGCGTCGACGAAGAGGTCGGTGCCCTTGGAGTGGCGGACGCGGCCGAAGCAGCCGATTGCATATCTGCCGGGCAGGCCCGCCGCCTCGAAAGCGTCGTCAGCCGTGCGCGGCGGATGGAATTTCTCGAGGTCGACGCCGTGCAGGACCACCTTGTGCGGCACCTCCAGGAAGCCACCCGAAAGCCGGCTCGTGGCGATGACACCGTCCATGCGGCGGATCAACCATTTCGTGAAGGGCCGGTGGTCACGCTGGGCCGCGGAGGTGAAGACGAGCCGGAGCGGGGCGCGGAAGACGTAGCGCAGTACCAGCCCAGCCACCATCTCGACATTGCGCCGCGCATGCCAGATGCGCGGCTGGCCCGAGGCGGGTCGCCTGAGGAGCGAGGGCAACTGCCACCAGCGCATCTTGGGCAGATTGTCCGGCAGGCCGGGGCCCACGACCGCGATGCCAATGTCGCGCGCCTGCACCGGCACCAGTTGCACGATGGTGCTGGTGACCCCGGAAAGCCGCTTCTTGAGATTCGGCGCGATCACCTCGACCCGCGCCATGTCCACCGCGCCGGATCTTTCGGCGCGGTCTTGTGCTCTTGTCATTGTTGCCTGATCCGGCATGGCGGCGACCATGGCCGCGACGACCTCAGATGAACTGGACCTGGACGATCTCGTAGCCGCGCGCGCCGCCCGGCGCGTTGACCTCGATGGCGTCGCCCACTTCCTTGCCGATCAGCGCGCGGGCGATCGGTGACGAAATCGAGATACGGCCGAGCTTCACGTCGGCTTCCTGGTCGCCGACGATCTGGTAGGTCTTCTCTTCCTCGGTGTCCTCGTCGACGAGCACGACGGTGGCACCGAACTTGACCTTGTCGCCGCTCAGCTTGGCGACGTCGATCACCTCGGCGCGCGCAATCAGGTCCTCGAGCTCGTGGACGCGGCCTTCATTGAGGCTCTGCGATTCCTTGGCCGCGTGATATTCGGCGTTCTCCGAGAGGTCGCCGTGCGAGCGGGCCTCGGAAATGGCTTCGATGATACGTGGACGCTCCTCCTGCTGGCGCCAGCGCAGCTCTTCCTTAAGCGACGCGAATCCACCCGCCGTCATCGGAACCTTGTTCATAGTCGACCTCTCCTGGCCTTTGCCCCGCGGCCCTGCCGCAAGGCACAAAAAAAGAAAACGGTCCGGCAGCCTCGGCTTACGGAACCGTTTCACCTCAATCTCCGGCGAATATAGCAACCCTGCCGTAGAATTCACGTTAAAAAATTCTGGGACGCGGGCAAAGGCTCCCCAGAGCATCATGCAACGGCAGGGCCGCTCACCCGCTTGTGATTGAATTGGTGTCGTTTGCCTTGCTTGCCGATGTTGTCGAACATGCGCCCGCACCTATGTCGAGGTAATGATGAGGACATCCTTCCTGGCCGCAGCTGTCATTCTCCTGGTTTCTCCGGCACTCGCCGAGACCAGGATTTTCGAGACGGACGAAGTGAAGCTGCAGGCCGACATCGTCGCCGACAGCCTCGAACATCCTTGGGGGCTCGACTTCCTCCCGGGCAACGAGGCGATCGTGACCGAGCGTCCAGGCCGAATTCGCATCCTGTCGCAAGCCGGGCTTTCCGAGCCGGTGAAAGGCGTGCCCGAGGTGTGGGAGCGCGGCCAGGGCGGCCTGTTCGACATTGCCGTCGCCCGCGATTTCGCCAGCTCCGGCACCATCTTCTTCGCCTATGCGGAGCCTGGCCCCGGCGGCGCGGGCACTGCCGTCGCACGTGCCAGGCTGGTGCGCGATAGCCAAAGCGCGCGGCTGGAGGACCTCAAGGTCATCTATTCGATGGCCAGGAAGACGCGCTCGGGGCTGCAGTTCGGCTCGCGCATCGTCGTCAACGACGATGGAACGCTGTTCATCACCACCGGCGATCGCGGACAGGCCAACCGGGCCCAGGATATGCAGGACACCGCAGGAGCGGTGCTGCACATCAATGCCGATGGCACCATCCCCGCCGACAACCCCTCGCCCGACGGCAGCAAGATGGCGCCGCAAATCTGGTCGAAGGGTCATCGCAACATCCAGGGCGCGACATTCGACCCGGTGCTGGGCGGCCTGCTCACCGTCGAGCACGGTGCCCGCGGCGGCGACGAGATCAACCACCCGCAAGCCGGCAAGAATTATGGCTGGCCGGTGATCAGCTATGGCAGAAACTACTCGGGCACAAAGATAGGCAAGGGCACCGCCTCGCCTGGCTACGAGCAGCCGCTCTATTACTGGGATCCGTCGATCGCGCCATCGGGCCTCGTGAGCTACCAGGGCGACATGTTCCCCGAATGGAAGGGGGACCTTTTGGTCGGCGCGCTCAAATTCGAGATGCTGAGCCGCCTCGACCGCGATGCCAGGGGCAGGATCCTGGACGAGGAGCGCATGCTCGAGGGCGCCTTCGGCCGCATCAGGGACGTCAACGTCGCCCCTGACGGCTCGATCTGGCTTTTGACCGATGAGGCCAATGGGTCGATCGTCAGGCTGTCGAGGGGCGATTAGGGCAGTAGAGCAGTAGGGGAGTAGGTAAACAAACACGGCGAAACTTGGCGCGCGCCCCACATTACTGCCTTACTGCCCTACTCCCTTACTGCCCTACTCCCTTACTCCCTTACTCCCTTACCCCCGCAGATAAGCCTCGATCTGCTCGGCGAGCATTCCGTATTCGCGGCAGCCCTTGCCGCAGCGTTTCTCGATCTCGGAAAGCTGCACGCGAGCGGCGGCCACGTCGCCCAGCATCAGCTGTGCCTCGCCCATATACTCGCGCACGAGCGTGTAGTCGGGGTCGTTGCGCAGCGCTTCCTGGTAGTAGCCGAGCCCTACCAGCACGCGGCCGGCCTTGCGGTGCGAATAGCCGAGATAATTGAGGATGCGCGGGTCGGATTTGTCGGCGGCGAGCGTCAGCACTTTGATAGCTTCGTCATACTTGCCGTCCATGGCGAGCGCCCGGCCGGCCTGGTAGAGGTCCTCGTCCTCGATCATGCCGGATTTGGGCGTTTCGCATTTCTTGGTCTTGCTGTTGTAGACCAGCCCGGTACGGCATTTGGTCGGGGTGGTGCTCGACCCTCCCCCGCTCTCGCCCGCGGCAAAGGCGGGAGCAACAACCAGCGGCAGCGACACGGTCGCGCCGGCAAGCAACATCGCAAATCGGGATTGCATCGCTTCCTCCTGAAACCTGCCCAAGCAGACTAACGCATCGGAGGTGCGATTTCATCCGTTGCCGAAGCGGCATCAGCCGTGCCGCTTCGGCATTTCGGCGGCTCTGTGGCTAGCCTTTCAGATAGGTGTCGATCTGCTCGACCAGGAAGCCGTATTCGCGGCAACCCTTGCCGCAGCGCTTCTCGATTTCGGACAGCTGCTGCCGGGCACCGGCGACGTCGCCGAGCATCAGATGCGCCTCACCCATGTATTCGCGCACCGGCATGTAGTCCGGATCGTTGAGCACGGCTTCCTGGTAGTAGCCGAGCCCGACCAGGATGCGACCGGCCTTGCGGTGCGAGTAGCCCAGGTAGTTCAGGATACGCGGGTCTGTCTTGTCGGCGGCGAGGGTCAGCACCTTGATCGCCTCCTCGTACTTGCCGTCCATGGCAAGTGCACGGCCGGCCAGATACAGGCTGTTGTCGTCGATCATGCCGGCCTGTGGCTTCTGGCACTTCTTGGTACGGGCATTGTAGATGAGGCCGGTGCGGCATTTGACCTGGCTGCTGCCATTGTCGCCGCCGCCGCCACCACCACCTCCTCCACCGCCTCCGCCCCCACCGCCGCTATCGGCCGCAAGGACAGGGACTGCGAACAGGGGCAGGGACACCAGCGCGCCTGCCAGTAGTTTCAGATATCGGGACTGCATTGCCAAACCTCCACCATGCGTCCCCCACCGAGGCTAACGCACTGAGGATCGGCTTTCGTCCGGATCAGCCGCGGAAGATCAGCGCCGCTCCGCCGGCGATCAGGGCGAAGCCCGCGGCATGGTTCCAGGTGATACCTTCCTTGAGGTAGAAGACCGAGAAGATGACGAACACGCTGAGCGTGATCACCTCCTGCATCGTCTTCAGCTCCGCCGCCGTATAGACTTGGTGGCCGACACGGTTCGCCGGCACGGCCAGCCAGTACTCGAAAAAGGCGATGAGCCAGCTGAAGACCACCGCCGCATAGAGCGGCGCGGCCTTGAACTTCAGGTGCCCGTACCAGGCGAAGGTCATGAAGACGTTGGACGCAATCAGCATCAACACCGGGAATATCTTCGGCGAAAGCAGCAATGCCATGGAGAGACCGTGAAAGGAGAGGAAGGCGGAGCTATTTCCGCTGCCTTTTCGACCGTGTCAATCGCCGCAAACCCTGCGCACGCAAGCAAATAGTGACCTTGCCGCCAAATGCGCTATCATCGCCGCGGGGAGGCAGTTTGGGAGCACGCCCGTGCAGCAGCGGCGCGAAAAGGATTGGGAACTGTCCATTGGCCCGGACACGGTCCGCCTTTTCATCCTCAAGGCCAAGGCCATCAGCGCGGGCGTCAACGAGGACTACGAGGACGGCGCCGAGCACGAGGTCGAATTCGACGGCGACGTGCGCGACAATCACCATCACGACGGCCTCCAGGAAGAGGAGGAGGAAGACCTCACCGAAAAGGAGCTGCGCGAGCTGATCGACGACCTCAACGTCGACGAAGCTGCGGAGCTCGTGGCGCTCGCCTGGATAGGTCGTGGCGATTTCGACGCCACCGAATGGGCCGAAGCGGTGGCCGAGGCGCGCCAGCGCGGCAACCGCCGCACCGCAAAGTATCTCCTCGGCATGCCGATGCTCGGCGACTATCTCGAGGAAGGCCTCGAGGCGCTCGGGGCCTGAGGCGGGACCTGTTGCCCGGTTACGGGGCGTTCATCGAACTTGATCGCGGCCCTGCTGCGTCCGCCGCAACCATTGCGCATCTCTGCCGTTTGACGGCCATGCTCCTGCGCAAGACCTGTCTCTCGCCGCTGATTGTCCTCGTCCCGCTGGCAACCGCCTGCCTGCTCGGTGCTGTCCGCACCGGCATCGCAGCCGTCGAGTTGCCGGATCGCGCACCGCTTCCCGCTGCCTCCCCGCTATCGCCAGAAAAACCGGCCACGCAGGAGGCCGCAATTCCGATCCCCCAGCCCCGTCCGGACTTGCCCGCACCTTCGAGGAAGCCCGAGATGTTCGGGCCTCCGGCGCCGCCCAGGATGCTGCCCGACCCGCGCTCCAATGCCAATCGACCGGCCGAGATGCCTCAGGCGGAAACCGCCTGCCGCACGCGGCTCAAGGCGCTCGGCGCCGCCTTCGAGGAGGCCAAGCCGCAGGGCAGTTCCGACGGCTGCGCCCTGCCCTTCCCCATCAGGCTGTCGCGCCTCTCGGCAGCAGTCGACGTCGAACCGGACGCCATCATCAACTGCGCGGCGGCGGAAGCCGCGGCCCGGCTTACCGCCGACGTGATCGGACCTGCGGCAAAGGCGACCTTCGGCGAGGACCTTTCCGGCGTCGACCAGGCGTCGGCCTATGTCTGCAGGCCGCGCAACGGCACCAACAAGCTGTCCGAGCACGCCTTCGGCAATGCGATCGACATTGCCAGCTTCACTCTCTCCAAGGGCACATCGGTCGAGGTCGAGCCCGCCCCGCCCGAAAAGAACGCCAAGTTCCTCATGGCCGTGCGAAAGGCGGCGTGCGGGCCGTTCAAGACGGTGCTCGGTCCCGGCAGCGATGCCGACCATTCCCGGCATTTCCACCTCGATCTCGCACCGAGGCGGAACGGGGGCACGTTCTGCAAGTAGCGCCTCATTTCGGACGCAGCCGTAAACCCGTGCGCTGATCTTTCCTTTACCCTTGGCAGCTAGGCTCTTGCCTTCAGGACAGGAGCCTTGCATGGCCGCAGACATTCGCGCTGTCGAAGCAGCAGCCGGCGCACCGCGCAGCATGGCGCGCGGCCGCGCGATTCTGCTCGCCTCCTCCCTGACCCTCACCGGCCTCCTCGTCGCGGCCTGCACCACAGGCGACGTGTTCGCCCTGAAGCCAGCGGTCGACGTCGGCACCGAAACCGCCTCCCTGCCCGTCATCGACGTAGCTCCGCAACCGCAGCCGCAGATGGCCGCTGCAATGGCCGAACCTGTGCCGATGGCAAGCGCGGCCCAACCCGCTCCGATGATGGGCGCGGTCGCCGAGCCGGTGCTGTCCCTGCCGGAATACGAGCCGGCTCCCGCCATAGCCGACGTCGCTCCGGCCGAAGCCGCGCCTGAGGCCGTACCGCAGACGGTGGCGCTCGCACCGGCCAGAGGGCTGGAGACACTGGTTCCGTCAAATCCCCAGATGGTCGCCTATCCGCACCCCGAGAACCCCGCGATGCCTAAAGTAGCGCCGCCCAGGGTCCCCGCGGTCATGCCGGCGGACGAGGTCCAGTGCCGCAGCGACCTGAAGGCGCTGGGCGTGCAATACCGCGATCTGCCACCGATCAACGACGGCGCGGCCTGCGGCATCGACTACCCCGTCAGGGTTTCGGCCATAGGATCGGTGCAGATGAAGCCCGCAGCGACCGTCACCTGCGCCATGGCGGCGAGCTTTGCGGCCTGGACCAAGCGCGAACTCGTTCCCGCAGCGCGGCTGCGCTACTTCTCGGGTGTCAAGACCATCCACCAGGGCTCGAGCTATTCGTGCCGCAAGATCGCGGGCACGCGCACACTGTCCGAGCACGGCAAGGGCAACGCGCTCGACATCATGCGCATCGAGCTCAACAGCGGCCGCGACATCGACGTGAAGAAGCCCGGCCTTTTCGCCTTCCGCACGCGCGGCTTCCTCAACACGGTGCGCGCCGACGGCTGCAACTACTTCAACACGGTTCTCGGACCCGGCTACAACTACGACCACCGCAATCACTTCCACTTCGACATCAAGCAACGCCGCAACGGCTACAGGGCCTGCCGCTGAGGCCGCAATTGCGCCGGGATGCAGGGCCGGCTGCGATTTGCCCCATAGTCAAAATCGCGATAGATATTGGGTTCAATCCATCTGCAGTGACGGCATCCGATGGCCCGGGGGAAACTCCATAGACAGGCTGCCCTGTGGTTTGTGGTTCTTTGCGCCAGCTATCTCGGCTTTGCCTACCTCGCAGCGCCCGAATTCTGGTCCTTCCGTTTCCTGCGCAACGGCTCGGAGCCCGCCTCCCTGTTGACGACGACCCCCGACGGCATTCCCGGCGATCCGATCAATATCGCTCTGGTCGGCACCGAAGAAGATGTCATCCAGGCTTTCTCCGCTGCCCGTTGGGACCGGGCAGCAAGCCTGTCGGTGAAATCCGATATCGAGATCGGTGAAAGCGTGCTGCTCGACCGCCCCGATGTCGACGCCCCTGTCTCGACGTTGCTGTTCGACGGCCGTCGCGAGGACATCGCCTTCGAGAAACCGGTCGGCAAAAGCGCCGACCAGCGCCACCACATCCGCCTCTGGGTGACCTCTGTTGCCGGTGCCGACAGCCGGCCGACCTGGTACGGCTCGGCGAGCTTCGACCGCGGCGTCGGCCTCAGTCATGACACCGGCCAGATCACCCACCACATCGCACCTGATATCGACGCCGAACGCGATTCGCTCATCGGCGATCTGACCGCGGCTGGACGCACCGAGTCGATTACGACGATCCCTGGAATCGGATTCACCACTACCGGGCGCAACGGCGGTGGCGACCCCTATTTCACTGACGGCAAAGTGCTGATGGCGGTACTTGTGCCGTTCAAGTAGCCCACGATCGCCCCATCGCCGCAAAACAGTATTTTCGCGGCCATCTTTTCGAGCTGGCCGGCGGGATGCTATGGAGCGACGGCTATGCTTTACGCTGAAATCGGTATCGTGGTCGTCCTCATCTGTGTGAACGGCCTCCTGGCAATGTCCGAACTTGCCATTGTCTCCTCCCGTCCGGCGCGCCTCAAGGCGATGATCGACCGCAACGTCAGTGGCGCCGGACGCGCCCTCGAACTCGGGTCCGACCCGGGCAAATTCCTGTCATCCGTCCAGATCGGCATCACGTTGGTGGGCGTGCTGTCTGGCGCCTTTTCAGGCGCCACCCTCGGCGAGCGCCTTGCGTCGGTTCTCGCCGCCAACGGCATGAGCGCCGGTGCCGCCAACGCGCTCGGCGTCGGCATCGTCGTCGCCGTCATCACCTATGCCTCTTTGATCATCGGCGAACTGGTGCCCAAGCAGATCGCCCTGCGCGATCCGGAAGGCGTCGCGGTTCGCGTCGCACCCGCCATGTCGATGCTCGCCAAGGTGGCGCTGCCGCTGGTCTGGCTGCTCGACATTTCCGGCCGCTCCGTGCTCTGGCTGCTCGGCCAGCGCGGCGAAAGCGAGGAAAAAGTCACCGACGAGGAGATCAAGATGCTGGTCGCCGAGGCCGAGCATCACGGCACGATCGAATCCGACGAGCGCCGCATGATCGCCGGCGTCATGCGCCTGGGCGACCGGGCCGTGCGGGCGGTGATGAGCCCGCGCACTGAAGTCGACTGGATCAACCTGCAGGCCGACGAGGCGGCCATCCGCAAGCTTCTCATGGAAACCCAGCATTCGCGCCTGCCGGCGGGCGAAGGCTCCGTCGATGCCATGGTCGGTGTCCTCCAGACCCGCGAATTGCTCGCGGCCCTTCTCGCGGGGCGGGCTTTCGACCCGCGCAAGCACGTGCGCACCGCCCCGATCGTCCACGACCAGGCTGACGCGCTCGACGTGCTCGCCACGCTGAAGCAGTCGGACGTTCCGATGGCGCTGGTCCACGACGAATACGGCCATTTCGAAGGTATCGTCACGCCGGCCGACATTCTCGAGGCCATCACCGGCGTCTTCCGCTCCGACCTGGACGAGGACGAGGCCGACACCGCCGTGCAGCGCGAGGACGGATCCTGGCTGCTCGCCGGCTACATGCAGGCCGACGAGATGGCCGACCAGCTCAGCATCGACCTGCCGGAGAGCCGCGACTACGAGACGGTCGCCGGCTACGTGCTGTCGCACATGCACCATCTGCCGGCGACCGGCGAGTGCGTCGACGCCCAGGGCTGGCGCTTCGAGGTGGTCGACCTCGACGGCCGCCGCATCGACAAGGTGCTGGCGTCCCGGCTGCCGGGGACCCATCGCGAGGCGCGCTGACGCGCCTCGAACGTCCTCATCCACGCCGGATGAGGGCTCTCAGCCAACATTTCACCAGGCAAGAAAAAGGGGCAACTCGCGCCGCCCCGACTTCCCTGGGAGGAACTTCTGATCTCGCCGCTCAGGCAGCTTTCGCCTCTTCGGCGATGACGTCGGCCTCGCGCGCTATCCTAAGCGCCTTCGCCCACCAGGTGATCTCTTCGATCAAACCGTTGGCGGACTGATTGAGATGCTCGAAGTCCGAGAGCTTTTTCTCGCCCTGGCGCACGGCCAGGAAATCGGCCCAGACGATATGCACGGCAGCCTTGGTCGGCGCCATCTGCAACTCGACCGCATGCATGCGCAACTGCTCGACGGCGCGGGCGCCGCCGACGCCGCCGTAACCGATGAAGCCGGCGGGCTTCTTGTTCCATTCCTTGGCGGCGTAATCGAGCGCGTTCTTCAGCACAGCGGTGGGGCCGTGGTTGTATTCGGCGGCGGTGAAGATGAAGCCGTCGAACTCGGCGACCTTCTTCTGCCAGCGCTGGGCGACCTCGTTCTGGGACGGCTCCCAGGCGGAAGAGGCGACCTCATCGAAGAAGGGCAGCGGATAGTCGCGCAGATCTACCACCTCGACTTCGATGTCGGTGTGGGTCTTTGCGATCTTGGTGAACCATTCCACCGGCACGTCGGCGAAGCGGGCGGCGCGCGTCGAACCGACGACGATGGCGATCTTGGGTTTGGACATGGCAGGAACCTTTCGGTATGAAACTCGGTATCCGGGGCGAAACTGGTATCTATTCGATACCGACACTATATTGGTGACCATAAAACGCCTGCACAAGGAGGCACTTTCTTGAAACCGAGGCACCCGCACCGCACCGAGGACTGCCGGGCCGTAAGCGATATCCTGCAGCGCGTCGGCGACAAATGGACCGTTCTCGTCGTCGGCAAGCTCGGCGACGGCCCCATGCGCTTCAACGAACTGCGCCACGCGATCGGCGGTATCTCGCAGAAGATGCTGACCACGACGCTGCGCGGACTCGAGCGCGACGGCTTCGCCTCTCGCACCGTGTTCCCGACCATTCCCCCGCGCGTCGACTACGAACTGACGGATCTTGGTCGCGAGCTTCTGGTGCCGGTGTCCGCCCTCGGCGAATGGGCACGGCTCAACCAGGGCCGCGTCGCAGAGGCGCGCATGAAGTTCGACGCCACAGTGGCGTGAGGGATCGTCTGGTTGCAACGGTTTCGGGCTGGGAGTTCATTCGCGCTAGCGCGACCGGCATCCGCAGGCGGCATTTGCGACGCCATAACGCGTGCTGAATGACGTCGCGCAACAAGGCAAGGGGCCGAGTTCGTGTGCTGTAAGTCCGAACCGCCCGATCGCGAATGCTTGGACCGTAGATGATTTCCGCGATCTGACGGCATGGATTCCCGACACTCTCCGCTCGTTCCACTCGCTCACGAGGTCGGGAATGACGGGCGGAAGATGTCGTCTCGGCTAACCTTCAACCCAACTTCACTGTTTGCGTCATCTACAGCGGCTGGAGATTGGTGCACTCCCGCGATCCATCATTCCCGACCTCGTGAGCGAGTGGAACGAGCGGAGAGTGTCGGGAATCCATGCCGTGACGGTGACGCTGACACCAACGGTTCAAGCTCAGCCCAGAGAATGCGATCAGCCAAGGGGCCGAGATTCTGCGCAACGTCCACGAGATCGCAATAAGCCGCCGCTACGTGAGTTGGGCACGAACAGGGTGTCGGGCGCACCTCGAAGGACGCACCAAGACGCCCCTACTCCGCCGGAACCGGCTTCGGTTTGCCCTCTGCGTCCAGCGCCACCATGACGAAGTCGGCGTGGGTCACCTTCTCCATCAACTCGGACAGGTAGCGCTGCGCCCAGGCCTCGACCTTGAGGGTCATCGACGTGCGGCCGACGCGCTCGACATGGGTGTAGATGCACAGCGTGTCGCCGACCTTCATCGGCTTGGCGAAGGACATCTCCTTGACCGCCGCAGTGACCACGCGGCCGCGGGCGCGCTCGGCGGCGCGGATGCCGCAGGCAAGGTCCATCTGCGCCATGACCCAGCCGCCGAAGATGTCGCCGGCGGCGTTGGCGTCGGCCGGCATGGCAAGCGTCCTTAGCGTGAGCTCGCCCGTCGGCTGGCCATCGGCATACTGAACCATCGTCATTCCCCCTGCAGATTTCCTCCGCTCACCCGTATCGTCGCGGCAGCAGTGGCGTCAACGACGCATCTCTTGCATCGGGCGGTCGTATTTTTCACAGGCCATGCCGTAACCGACGCCGAAGGCTCTGGCTGAGGCGATAGTCTGGCCGGGTTGCAATGTTCTTCGACAGGCCACGCCCGCATGCAGACGTTCGATTTCATTGTCGTGGGCTCGGGCTCCGCCGGTTCGGTGGTGGCCGAGCGGCTGTCGGCGAGCGGGCGCTTCTCGGTGCTGGTGCTCGAGGCCGGCGGCAGCGACCGCCGCTTCTACGTCCAGATGCCCCTCGGCTATGGCAAGACCTTCTTCGACCCTGCGGTGAACTGGAACTACGCCGCCGACGCCGACCCCGGGCTTGCCGGCAACAGGGACCACTGGCCGCGTGGAAAAATCCTCGGCGGGTCGAGCTCGATCAACGCCATGGTCTGGATCCGGGGTGCTGCCGAGGACTTCGACGCCTGGCGCGACGCTGGCAACCCCGGCTGGGGCTTTGACGACCTGTTGCCCGCATTCAAGGCGATCGAGGACAACCAGGCAGGCGGCACCGACC
Organism: Mesorhizobium sp. SCN 65-20; assembly: GCA_001724355.1. Lineage (GTDB taxonomy): Bacteria > Pseudomonadota > Alphaproteobacteria > Rhizobiales > Rhizobiaceae > Aminobacter. Next base: position 13,304 of record MEEF01000048.1, read on the forward strand.
TGCGCGGCACCGGCGGGCCGATACACGTCACCGACAACAGGAAGAAGGTGCATCCTCTCACCCACCGCTTCCTGGCGGCAGCGCAGGTGGCTGGCCTGCCGTTGAATCAGGACTTCAATGGCGAGGCCCAAGAGGGCGTCGGAATTTATCAAATCACCACCAGGGACGGCCGCCGCATGTCTGCGGCGCGCGCCTTCCTGCGCCCGGCGATGAAGCGTGCCAATGTCCGCGTCGAGACCAATGCGCTGGTGACCAGAGTTCTGTTCGAGGGGAAGCGCGCGATCGGCGTCGAGTACCTGCGGAACGGCGAGAAGAGGACCGCGCGCGCGGGACGCGAAGTGATACTGTCGGGCGGTTCGGTCAACACACCCCAGCTTCTCCAGCTCTCAGGCGTCGGCCCTTCCGCGCAATTGGGCGAACTCGGCATTCCGGTCGTGCACGCCAGCGAGCATGTCGGCCGCAACCTGCAGGACCACCAGGGGATCAACTACACCTGGAAAGCCAGGGTGCCGACGCTCAACCAGTTGCTGCGTCCCTGGTGGGGCAAGGCGCTGGCTGGCATGCAGTACCTGCTGCTGCGCTCGGGTCCGCTATCGATGAGCATGAACCAGGGCGGCGGCTTCTTCCGCACGGACCAGCATCGCGTCCGCCCCAACATGCAGCTCTATTTCCAGGTCTTTTCGACCGTGCTGCCCAAGGCCGGCGAGCGCCCGATCCTGACGCCCGACCCCTTCCCTGGCTTTTCCATCGGCCTGTCCAACTGCCGCCCGTCGAGCCGCGGCGAGATCATGATCCGCTCCGCCGATCCGACCGTCCAGCCGCGCATCACCGCCAACGCCTATTCGACCAACAGCGACGTCGCCGAGATGCTCGATGCGGTCAAATTCCTGCGCCGCATCGCCGCGCAGTCGCCCATATCGGACATCATCGCGGAAGAGGTTTTGCCAGGTCCGTCAATCACTTCCGACGCCGACTTGATTCTGGATTTCCGCAAGCGCTCGGGCACCGTCTACCACCCTGTCTCGACGTGCCGCATGGGACCGGACCCGGCCACCTCGGTCGTCGATCCGCGGCTGCGCGTGCACGGGCTTTCCGGCCTGCGCGTCATCGACGCCTCGATCTTCCCCGACAACATCACCGGCAACACCAATGCCGCCGCGATCATGACCGGCTGGAAGGGCGCCGAGTTGGTTCTGGAGGATGCGAAGTGAGTATGCTCTGCTACGCCAGCGTCACACCGGCATGTTTGGCGCGGCCACGGCAGTTGGCGATTCCTCTCCCTCACGAAGTGGGGGAGAGGTGGTTTGCGCAGCAAACCGGTGAGGGGGACGCCATGACGGATGGAAGCCGCCGCAAGCCCGGCACGACTGCCCGTGCCCGCGCCCTTCGCGTCGCAGGCAATATCGCCGAGGCGTGCCTCTGGGACGAACTCAAAGACCGAAAGCTCGGCGGCTACAAGTTCGTCCGGCAGTATCCCATCGGCCCGTATTTCGCGGATTTCGCGTGCCGGCAAGCTCGGTTGGTCATTGAAGTAGACGGCAGCCAGCATGCCGAAAGTCAGAGTGATCGAGCGCGTGAGGCCTTCATGTGCTCGCGCGGCTACTCGGTACTACGCTTCTGGAACATCGACGTCCTCAAGCGGACGGAAAATGTGTGCAACACTGTCCTAGCCGCACTTGACGGGCGGCTGGCAGAGAACGTCACGGCCACAGACCTGCGTTTCGTGATCGGCGACAAGCAATGAAGGCCCCCCTCACCGCCTCGCTGCGCTCGGCACCTCTCCCCCACTTCGTGAGGGAGAGGAATCGCCAATCGTCCATGCCGAAGTCTCGTCCAGAATCGCGAACCGTTACCACTTGGCGATTCCTCTCCCCTTGCCAGGGGGAGAGGTGGTTCGCACAGCGAACCGGTGAGGAAGTGATCGACAAGCAGATCCCGTCCCAGAAAGGGAGTTCGCCAGCATGAAGATCACCGACGTGAGGACCTTCGTGGTCAACAACCCGCCGCCCGGCATCGGCGGCAAGTATTTCATCTTCGTCAAGCTCACCACCGATGGCGGGGTCGTCGGCTATGGCGAGGCCTACAACGCCACGTTCTCCGCCCATGTCACGGCGAAGATGATCGAGGACATGGCCGAGCGCTACCTCGTCGGACAGGACCCGCACGACATCGAGAACCTGTTCCGCCGCTGCTACTCCTCCGGCTTCACCCAGCGTCCCGACGTTTCGGCCATGGGCTGTTTCTCGGCGCTGGAGATGGCCTGCTGGGACATCATCGGCAAGGAGGCGGGCAAGCCGGTCTACAAGCTGCTCGGCGGCCAGGTACACGAGACGCTGCGCTCCTACACCTATCTCTACCCGCACACCGGCAGCGTCCATACCGAGGACGTGGCGCCGAAGAACGTCTACAACGACCCCGGCATGGCGGCCGAATGTGCAGCACTCTATGTCGACCAGGGCTTCAACGCGGTGAAGCTCGACCCGGCCGGCCCCTGGACCGCCTTCGACGGCCACCAGCCGCGGCTGATCGACATCGACCTTTCGGTGCGCATGCTGAAGGCCATCCGCGAGGCGGTCGGCACCCGCGCCGACATCTTGTTCGGCACGCATGGCCAGTTCACCGCCTCCGGCGCGCTGCGGATGGCGCGCGCCATTGAACCCTACGATCCCTTGTGGTTCGAGGAGCCGGTGCCGCCTGATATGCCCGAGGTGATGGCTGAGGTGGCGCGGGGCACCTCGATCCCCATCGCGACAGGCGAGCGGCTGACGACGAAGTTCGAGTTTGCCCGCGTCATCGAGAACCGTGCCGCCACTATCCTGCAGCCCGACCTCGGCCGTTCCGGCGGCATCCTCGAGACCAAGAAGATCGCCGCCATGGCCGAGGCCTACCACATCCAGGTGGCGCCGCACTGCTATTGCGGCCCGATCGTCGGCGCCGCCAACATCCAACTCGCGGTCACCCTGCCCAACTTCCTCATCCTCGAGTCGCTCAAACAATGGGATGGCTTCCACGCCAAGCTCTTGAAGAAGAAGATCGAATGGCAGGACGGCAACGTCATTCCGTCGAAGGAGCCCGGCCTCGGCGTTGAACTCGACGAGGCGGTGTGCGAGGCCAACCCCTATGACGGCCCCCATCTGCACCTGCAGATGGTTCAGACCCCGCTGATGCCGTGAGCGCGCCCCTCGCCTATGCCTTCGTCGGCCTCGGCCATCTCGGTGCGAATCTCGCGGCGTGCCTGCTGCGCGGCGGTTTCGAGGTCGTGGTGTTCGACCGTAACCCGGAGGCCATCGAACGGCTCGTGACGCTGGGGGCCATCGCAGCCTCGAGCCCGGCGGACGCCGCTGCCCGCGCTGGCAACGCCATCACTTGCCTGCCCTCGCCCAGGGTCAGCGAAGCGGTGCTGACTGGCCCGGATGGCTTGCTGGCCGGCCTCCCCAAGGGCGGCACGTGGATCGAGATGTCGACCAATGGCCGCGACGAGATCCTTCGCCTTGCCGACCTTGCCGCCGAAGCCGGCGTCTACACCCTCGAGTGCCCCGTCACCGGCGGCGTGCATCTGGCTGCGGAAGGCAGGATCACAGCGCTGGTCGGCGGCGACGCGGCACTCTATGAGCGGCACCGCCCAGCGATCGAAGCGATGTGCGCCCGCGCCTTCCTGATGGGGCCGATCGGTTCGGCGGCGGTGATAAAAGTCATCACCAACATGCTGGCCTTCATCCATCTGGTCGCCGCCGGCGAGGCGCTGATGCTGGCGAAGAAGGGCGGACTCGACCTTGCCCAAGCCTACCACGCCATCGCCGCGTCCTCGGGAAACAGCTTCGTCCACGAGACCGAGAGCCAGTTGGTGCTCAACGGCTCCTACGACATCGGCTTCACCATGGACCTGGCGCTCAAGGATTTAGGCTTCGCGCTCTCCCTGGCGCGCGAGGGCGGCGTGCCACTCGACCTCGCCACCCGCGTCAACGCCATCTTCGAACAGGGCAAGGCGGCCTATGGCGGCGACGCCTGGTCGACGATGATCGTCAAGCTGCTCGAGGATGCGACGGGGACAGAGCTGCGCGCGCCGGGTTTTCCGGCGAAGCTGTGAGGCTGACACCTCTTACCCTCCCCCTTGTGGGGAGGGTCGGCGCACAGCGCCGGGGTGAGGGTCGGCAGGCGAAGAACGAGTACCCCCACCCGGCCCTGCGGGCCACCCTCCCCACAAGGAGGAGGGTAAGCGCGCTAATCACGCCGCCCCGCCCCTTTGACACCCGCCCTCGGTTCAACTTACCTCGCGCCACCACCCGAGAAGGATTCTCCCATGCGTCCCAGCCTGCGTGCCAAGATCCTCGACGTCTGCGCGCGCAAGATTGCGGCCAAGGGCCCCGATGTCGGGCTGTCGTTCTATGCGTTCTTCGCCAACAGGAACGACGATCCGGAGCTTCTGATGGAAGCCGCCGAATGGTGGATCCGCACGCACAAGCTCGACCATTTTGAAAAGGCCGCGAAGATCGAGGCGATGGTCAGGGCGATGGACGCCTAGCCGCTACTCCTTCAATTTCAGCGGCTTACACTGGTTGCCGGATTCAGATTGCGAACCTACGGCTCAGCATCTCACCTTCAGCGCCTTCGGCACCATCTCGTAGGTCGCCGGGATATGTCCCGGCGACTCGCCGTCGATGTCGACGAGTGCGGCATTGGCGAGTGGATCGCCCAGCGGCTCGACCGTCACCTTGCGCCCGCGGAGTATGGTGATGGCGGGGTGGTTGCGATGGCGCCCGCCATAGAGCAGGCGGATGTCGAAGATGAGCCTGAGCTTGCTCGCCGCGCGCAGGATGACGATGTCGAACAGCCCGTCGTCCGGAGTGGCGTCGGGCGCAATCATCATGCCGCCGCCGAAGAACCGCTCGTTGGCCACCGCCACCAGCGCGACCTTGGCTTCCACCGGCGCGCCGTCGTCGACGGTGATGCGCACGTCCTGGAAGCGATAGCGCAGGAACTCCGTCACCGTTCGCCAGAAGAACAGCGCCTTGGCCGAGCCGCGCCCCTTGCGCCGGTCGGAGTTTACCGCCCGCACCGTCGCCCCCGACATGCCGAGGCTGGCGATGTTGACGAAGTGGCGGCTTGCCAGCCGGCCGTGATCTTCGATGAAGCAGATGCGGCCGGCGTCGATCGGCCGGTCCGTGCCGCTGGCGATGCGCTCGACCGCGCCGGCGACATCGAAGGGAATGCCCAGCCCACGGGCGAAATCGAGACCGGTGCCGCATGGCAGGATGCCGAGCACGGCACCGTTGCCCGTTTCGGCCTGCATCTGCAGCAGTCCATCGGCCACTTCGCTGATCGTGCCGTCGCCGCCGGCGGCAACGACGATCTCGCAGCCGAGCGCCACCAGATCGCGGGCCAGTACGGCTCCATCGCCGGGTTCCTGGGTTTCGCGAATCTCGAGATCGGAAAATCGCTGCGAAAGTGCGGCCACGACGTCGGCCCAATGGGCTCCCAGGCGCCCGCCTCCGGCCACTGGATTCCTGACGACGCCGATCTTCACGAAACACAACCCTCCCCGGCAGTTGGAGCCGCCGCCTTGGCGCCCATTGTTAGCCGCGCGCGGGAATGCGCAAGGGGTGGTTGCGGGCTTCCACGTCTTTCCCGGCCTTGGCGCCGGCGCCCGCATGTGATCGGACCGCCCGGGACGAAAAAGGGCCGGCTCCAGGGAGCCGGCCAAAATTCTGTGCAGTCGTATGGTCTTGGAAAGGAGCCAAGACGCCGCCCCGCACGGCAAGGCCGGCGGGGCGGGATGCAAAGGGGCTATGAGGCTTTCTCGATCGCGGTCACCGCGCCGGTGGTATCGTCCACCGTCACCTTCACCTTGGCTCCGGCAGCGAGGCCTTCGACCGAAATGCTCTCGGGGATGACATAGGTCTTGCCGTCTTCCAGCGTGATCGAACGCGTCGCCGGATCGACCGAGTGCACCGTGCCTTCCAATTCCGCGGCATAGGCCGCACCGACGATGGCAAGCGAGGCTACGGTCGTTGCAAGGAACTTCTTCATGTCAGCGTACTCCCGTTCTGTCTTCGCCCTCACGAGCCCGCTTTCGCAGCAAGGCCCGCCGGACGACCTGGAGATTGGCCGCGACATCGCTGCGGCGCAAATCACGTTGAGTGAAATTATCGAACATATTCATAGACTTATTTGCGCCATATTCAGCGGCAGCGACACCGCCTTGCCTGCTTCGCCGATGCCGCAGAAAGGCTGAAGCCCCCAGCCTGCAACGTAACGACGGCGTCACATCCCTGTCATTCCGGAGCCATGTCGTCGCCCGATTTCCGCAACGCCGATCACGAAACTCATATTCGGCAGCCCCGGGCAGAAAGATGCTGCCGACGTCGAACCCGGCAGACGCCGCGACGATTTGATCCGCCTGACCCTATGATCCCACTCGCTGTGCCTCCTTCACAGGCAGCGCCTGTTCTGGCATAGCTCGCGCCGCACGATGCGTGCTTCTTTCTCGAAAGCCCTGCCTTGGTTCCCCTGTTCGAAATCGTCGGTGCCGTCGCCGCCATACTGACAACGGTCGCCTGGTTGCCGCAGATCCTGAAGATCCTGCGCGAGCGCAAGACGAGCGACATCTCGCTCGGCACGAACGCCGCGCTCGCGACCGGCATTTCACTCTGGATCGTCTACGGCGTTTCGATCGGCTCGCTGCCGGTGATCCTGTCCAACTCGGTCACTTTGGTCTTCATCCTTGCCATCGTCGGACTGAAGCTGCGCTACGGCTAGCGCCGCAGCCCAAGTGGAACGTGGGTTTCAGGCGCCGATCTTCCGCACCAGCGCCGTGATCGCCAGCATCGTGGCGAGGTCGGCTATCATCGGCTCGACGTGCGTCTTGTAGTCGATCGCTGCATCCGGGTGTGGCAGCTCGAAGAAGTCCTTCTTGGCGGGCAGTAGCAGGAACCCATCCTTGCCCTTGATCGCGATGCGCGCCTGTTCGCCCGGCCAGGCCTCCTTGAGCCAAGTCAAAGCCTGCGCCATCTGTCCGCTCACCAGCGGCTGCGCCGCATCGGCATTGTCGGTGCGGAAATCGTAGGCCGCATCGAGCTGCGCGACGCCGGCAGCGATCTCCACCATCCCTCCGCCGAAGATCTCGCGAAAGAAACCCATCACCGCGTTGCTCTTGAGCGTTGCGATCAGTTCGCCGGGAAAGGCCTTTTGCATCTCGAAGGCCACGATCACTCCGTCGAACAAGGTGGCCGCGCCCTTGCCTGTGCGCGACAGCACGGTCTCGTATAGTTCGAAGGCGAAGCCCTCGTAGGTGCCCGCGATAATGTCGTCGAACTGGCTATGATCGAAATCGCCGACGGTGTCGCGCGGCAGCCTGTCGAACGAGGCCGGCGTCCCGCCCTTTGAAAAGCGCATGTCTCCTACGAAGCCAAAGACGATGGGCAGCAGCCGCGCGCGCAACGATACCCGCGACGCCTCGGCCGGCTTCCTCGCGCGCAAATACAGGAACAGTGCCGCGACGAAGGCGCCGGCATAGAGATAGACATGCAGCGTCGACAGCCATTGTTCGTTGGGGTCGGCGAGTGCGTTGAGCAGGTACGCCAGCAGGACGACCACAATCAGCAGGAGGCCGATAAACAACGGCACCTGCCACCGAGTGGATCGACTGGCCGCCTGCCGCGCCTGCTCGTAGGCTTCGAGCTCTTTCCTGACGCCCGCGATCACCGCTTCATCGGGCATGAACCCCGCCATGCTTGCCTCCCTCGCCGCGCCAACTGCCCCCCGGCGGCGGCGATGATAGCGGCTTTTCGGCAAAAGTCGCGCGGCGTTCGCAATGCACAGTGCCTAGCAAGGAACGTTCGAAAACAACGGGATGCAGTCGCCAGCGGAATCAGAATGCGAGGCTGAAAGTCAAGATGGCCCGAAGATCGTTGCCCATCTGGTCTGGGCTTTGGCACCGAGGGACCCGGAAACGGCCTCGAGCGGGACGAGGCGCTCGCGGTCGCCGTCGCGCTCGCGGTAGAACGGCACCATCCTGATGGACGCAGTCCGCCCGCGCGTCGCGTCGTCCGCGCTGACCTCGGCGACCAGGATCGCCCCGATACGCCCCGGCCAGGGCTGGCGGGCGAAGGCCGTGCCGAGGAAATCACCAAGGCCGTAGGCGACCACCGTCTCGCCGATGCGCTCCACAGGCTGCACGACATGGGCATGGTGCCCCACCACCAGGCCGACGCCCATTTCAGCCAGCCGCAGCGCCAGGGCACGCGTCGACGCGTGCGGGAAATGGCGGAACTTCCAATCCCAGTGCGGCACCACGCACGTGAGATCTGTCGCCGCTTCGTTGCCGTTGCCTCTGGCGGCGAAGAACTCGTCGGCCATGACAGCCCGGCCGGCAAAGCTCACCGCATCGGCGTTGCGCCATTGCGTGAACGCGGCAAAGCCGATCCGTAGCGAGCCGACCGTAACGCTGGTCAGGCCCGCCTGCGTGCCGATCGTCCTGATGCCGAGGCCCGCAAGAGCGGCAAGGGTCTCGTCGTAGCCTTCGATCCCCTGGTCGAGAACATGGTTGTTGGCGAGCGAAACGACCAACCGCGACGGCTCTATTCCTACTGCAGCGATCGCTCCGGCCAGGAATTCGGACGTCATTGCATGGTGAGTTCCGAGCCGCGTCCGCAGCCCTGCCCGGGGCCTGGCGACGACCGGGCTCTCGCAATTGCCGACCACGAGGTCGGCCGAGGCGAGCAGCGTGGCGAGTTGTGCGTCGCATGCCGGCGCGCGCCGGTTCGCCACCGCCGAGATATCGCCTACAAAGGCCAGTCGCACGCTCCGCGCCGGCGGCGGCAGGAACTTGGCATGCGCCGGCAGGAATCCCTCCGCGCGCCCGGCGACGGACGGCTGCAGGAAGCGCAAGGGCCAGCTGATCTTGTAGGAGAGCGGGTAGTTTGACACGCGCGGGCCGGGGTTTCTGACTGGCGCCACCCTACCAGCAAATCGTCAGCTGTCTTTGCGGGCGGGGGGCCAACCCCCGGCTATTTTTGATCTCACGCAGCTCCTGACACGCTGCTGTCAGCAGGCCGCCGGCAAGCCGGCGCCGCCGCCCTTTCCATTTCGTCGGACTCCGCCCATATTCCGGTCATGGCCAAATCTCCCGACAAGAAATCGCCTTCGGCGACCTCCGGACGTGCTGCCGCGAACAAGCGCGGCGGCAATGGCGTGACCGCCTATCTCGACGCTTCCGAACCCCTGCACCGTCCCGGTTTAAGCGAGGCGCCGCAGGCAGAGCTTTCGGGCACGCCGCTGTCGGGCTCGATTTCCGACTGGGCCGAAGAGATTGCGCGCGAGGCGGAGCGCCGGGAAATCTCCCCCCTTGAGGGGGAGATGGTCGCGAAGCGACCAGAGGGGGGCGACACAGGCAGCGCGGGACGAAAAACAACGTCGAGCACGGCCGCAATGACCCCACCCCGATCCGCTGCGCGGATCGACCCTCCCCTCAAGGGGGAGGGAAAGGCGCCGCGCAAGATCCCGGAGAAGAGTTCCGCCCCGACCCGCTCGGCGCGCGGCACTTCGATGGGCGGCGCGGCTTCCGCCAAGGAGCGCGCCGCCGCCGGCCTCAATCCGGTCGCCGGCCTCGACATTTCGCTCGAGGACGCTGCGTCGCTGTCCAATTCCGGCGTCACCGCCACCGTCGCGGCGCTGTCAGCGCTGATCGAGAGCGGCAACCCGCTGCACAAGAATGGCGAGATCTGGGTTCCCCATCGCCCCGCGCGTCCGGAGAAATCCGAAGGCGGCATCCAGATCGTCATGCAGTCGGAGTTCGAGCCGGCCGGCGACCAGCCCACCGCGATCAAGGACCTGGTCGAAGGCGTCGGCAATGCCGACCGCACCCAGGTGCTGCTCGGCGTCACCGGCTCCGGCAAGACCTTCACCATGGCCAAGGTAATCGAGCAGACGCAGCGCCCGGCGCTGATCCTGGCGCCCAACAAGACGCTGGCCGCCCAGCTCTACGCCGAGTTCAAGAAGTTCTTCCCCGACAACGCCGTCGAGTATTTCGTCTCCTACTACGACTATTACCAGCCCGAGGCCTACGTCCCGCGCACCGACACCTATATCGAGAAGGAATCGACCATCAACGAGCAGATCGACCGCATGCGCCACTCGGCGACGCGCTCGCTGCTCGAGCGCGACGACGTCATCATCGTCGCCTCGGTCTCCTGCATCTACGGTATCGGCTCGGTCGAGACCTATACGGCAATGACCTTCCAGATGCAGGTCGGCGACCGGCTCGACCAGCGCCAGTTGCTCGCCGACCTCGTCGCCCAGCAGTACAAGCGCCAGGACATCAATTTCGTCCGCGGCTCGTTCCGCGTGCGCGGCGACACGATCGAGATCTTCCCTGCCCACTTGGAGGACTCGGCCTGGCGCATTTCGATGTTCGGCGACGAGATCGAGCAGATCACCGAATTCGACCCGCTCACCGGCCAGAAGACCGGCGACCTGAAGTCGGTCAAGATCTACGCCAACTCGCACTATGTGACGCCGCGCCCGACCTTGAATCAGGCCATCAAGTCGATCAAGGAAGAGCTGCAGCATCGGCTGCAAGAGCTTGAAAAGGCTGGCCGCCTGCTCGAAGCCCAGCGTCTGGAACAGCGCACCCGCTTCGACCTCGAAATGCTGGAGGCCACCGGCTCCTGCGCCGGCATCGAAAACTATTCGCGCTACCTCACCGGCCGCCGCCCCGGCGACCCGCCGCCGACCCTGTTCGAATACATCCCCGACAACGCGCTCGTCTTCATCGACGAGAGCCACGTCACCGTGCCGCAGATCGGCGGCATGTACCGGGGCGACTTCAGGCGAAAGGCGACGCTGGCCGAGTATGGCTTCCGCCTGCCCTCCTGCATGGACAACCGCCCCCTGCGCTTCGAGGAGTGGGACGCCATGCGCCCGCTCTCGGTCGCAGTGTCGGCCACCCCCGGCAACTGGGAAATGGAAGAAGCCGGCGGCGTCTTCGCCGAGCAGGTCATCCGTCCGACCGGCCTGATCGACCCGCCCGTAGAAGTGCGCCCTGCCAAGACCCAGGTCGACGACGTCGTCGGCGAGATCCGCGCCACCACCCAAGCCGGCTACCGCACCCTGGTGACGGTGCTGACCAAGCGCATGGCCGAGGACCTGACCGAGTACCTGCACGAAAACGGCGTCCGCGTCCGCTACATGCACTCCGACATCGACACGCTGGAGCGCATCGAGATTCTGCGCGACCTGAGGCTTGGCGCGTTCGACGTGCTGGTCGGCATCAACCTTCTGCGCGAGGGCCTCGACATTCCCGAATGCGGCTTCGTCGCCATCCTCGACGCCGACAAGGAAGGTTTCCTGCGCTCCGAGACTTCGCTGATCCAGACCATCGGCCGCGCCGCGCGTAACGTCGACGGCAAGGTCATTCTGTACGCGGACCAAATCACCGGCTCGATGGAGCGCGCGATGGCCGAGACCACGCGCCGCCGCGAAAAGCAGATGCAGTGGAACGAGGCCAACGGCATCACCCCGGAAAGCGTCAAGTCTCGCATCGCCGACATCCTCGAGTCCGTCTACGAAAAGGACCACGTCCGCGCCGACATCTCGCAGTTCACCGACGACGCCGGCGCCATGGTCGGCAACAACCTCAAGGCCCATCTCGACGCGCTCGACAAGCAGATGCGCAATGCCGCTGCCGACCTCGACTTCGAGAAGGCCGCCCGCATCCGCGACGAGATCAAGCGTCTGCGCGAGATGGAGCTCGCGATCTCAGACGATCCGCTGGCACGCGAGGTCGAAGGCCAGAGCCCTGCCTCGGGCCGCGAGAAGGGCAAGCACAACAAGGGCGTGGCCAAGCACCGCACGGCTGAGGAGAAGGAACGGTTCCGCCAGCTCGACGAGGCCCGCGCCGCCGAGGAAGCAGCCAAGGCCGCGCGGCCCAACATGTTCCGCAAGCCTGAGCTGGACGAAATGGGCGCCGACGGCGCGAAGCCGGCCGGCAAGTCGCTGTTCACCAAACCCCATATCGACGACATGGGACCGGGCACCGACATGGCAACGCCCGCGGGTGCCGTCTCGCGCTCATTGTTCAAGAAGCAGACGGCGGCCGAAGCTCATGGCTCGGACTACGGCGTTCCCGACGACGGCAAATCGCTGTTCCGCAAGAACGACCTCGACGAGATGACGGTCCGGCGCACCGAAAAACCGGTCGAAGGAATCAAGCCGATCAAGCGCGCCAAGATCGGCGCCGGCTCCTACGAGGACCCGGCCGAAGCCGCGCGCGAGAAGAAGAGGCCGGGCAAGACCGGCCGTCCGGGTCGATAACCTAACCGTTCCGCCGCTTGGCATCATGATAACGTGGGTGCATGAAAGTCGGTTGAGGCCCTGTCCAGGGACGAATTGAAAAAGTTCGCCACCTGATTCGCGAATTGCAGGCGGATCGCCGGGACCGAAAAGTCGAGGAAGACGCCGCTGGGGCAGATGGAACCCGGCAGATACTGGTCGGCGCGCTTAGTCTTGAGATGAAACTTTCGAGTGTAGTATTGCAGCCTGATGAACTACAATAGCGGTAACAAGGAACTGCGCAATTGCGTAAGATTGCACTGATATCCCTATGAATTTCAACCAAGTAAAATTGCCATTGAAGTAATACTTAATCTCTACAGAGCCTCCGCTCAAATAGATTGACAAAATTAAAACAAGTGAAGATATATGAACAATTGATGTCCACGAAAATACAAATATTAAATCCTCAAATGCGCTGAATCCTGTATCATTGTCAGATATTTTACTAAGTATTGTAGAAAATCTTTTTGAAAACGTAAAACATATCGCCATTGCTGTTACGCAAAATCCAATAACAACAGTGTTATATGTCAAAAGGGCGCCCGCAAATTCTGATACACGCGCAGAATTTTCTTGAAAAGCAGGGAAGTTCGCCCCGCCCAGACCCAGAATTAATGCAGCAAATGGATGCGACGTCCCCAAGACCCTTTTCCATCTAGGGGCAAGTTGTCGGCGAGCAAAGAACCAAATTGAATCAAACATTCAACCTGCTATCTAATACGACTTCCATTTTGCTTCTTAGCTCCGTCTCAGATATGCTCCCATTTTCAAGTCTTCGAACAGCGATCTGCTGATGATCGACGTGCTGATGTAGAGGTAGGCGCGTTTCGACTACTTCGCCATCGCGCGTGCCAGTTATTTCTGCGTCAGCCAAATAAGGCTGATTCCACGATTCTTTTGAAGCGACTCTGAACGCGGGGCACTAACAGAAAGTTTCGCCTTCTTCCCATTAGATTTATCAAGCATATCCGCAATTTCAGAGTAATGATCTGTCCAACCGGCATTTGGTTTGACGACAGTTAGCGATGCGACCCGAATTCGATTGAACCCCTCAATCTCTTTCACAAAACTCTCGCGGACCACCGGTGCAAATTCAATGGTCAGGTCTGCGTACTTCTCAATACGGGAACGCAAGACGGCTTCTATTGAAGCCTGAATGACTTCAACCTTGGGTCCATTCTTAACATATTCAACAAGAGCCCGCCGATCCTTTGGATAAACTAACATGTGGGATGCTGCACCTATCATCTCATTACGAGCAAGCTCTTCGATTCGGACAATCCCAGTTTGCAAATTCAGAATCAGTGGATTTGCGCCAACTTCCCCCTCGATGAACTGAATGAAATACCCCTTGGCCGATTTTTCAATGCGCGAAATGCCAATCGTCAGTCCACTCACATTCACTATTCGTTGGCGCGGCTGAATATTTGCTAGCGAACTAAACACCGCATCATAATCCCCAGAGAAGGAACTGCCATGAGCATGAAGTGCGTAATTCGACACTTTTCGGCTCGCCCTGCGTGAG
>MEEF01000049.1 GCA_001724355.1 Mesorhizobium sp. SCN 65-20
CATCTGGGCGCCGACCTCGCAGATCTTGAGGCAGCGCTGCTGCATCTCGACGGTGCGGGCATGCTCCAGCACGATCTGGTAGCCGCGCTCGCCATGGATTTCGTCAGAGACGATGTGCAGGTCGAAGAACTCGACCTCCTCGTCGTTGAAACCGTACTTGTCGCGCAGCGTCGGTGTCTGCTTGCGGTAGATCGACGGCACCTGGGATTCGAGGCCGACGACGAGGCCGGCGACCGCAACGATGGGGTCCTCGCGCATCGCCACCGCATAGCACCAGCTCTGCAGGCCGCGGGTGGTGGGCGACATGTTTTCCGGGTCGGTGATGCGCTCGCGGGTTGTGCCGCAGGCCTCGCCGAAACGGATCAGCAGGTCGGTGTGGCGGTCGCCGCCGATCTCCTCCTCGTACATGTTGGCGAGCAGGAAGTCCTTTGCCTCGACATACTGCTCCGGCATGCGGGCGTAGATGTAGCCGAGGTAATCCGCGAACGGCCCGACATAGTGGTAGTGGTTCTCGGCCCAGCGCGAGAGATGGTCACGGCTCAGCTTGCCGCTGGCCCAGGCCAGGCTGAAGGGCGACTTGTTAGCGCTCTTGCCCTTGATGGCGTTCTCGAGCGCGGTGCGGAATTCGTCCGGGTTCATCGGCGCAGTCATCGGGTTCCCCTGTCGTCGCGATGCGTTTTCTGGTTCGATTTGGAATACTGTATACCAAATTGACATCAGCGCAAGCCGCATTCTAGAGTTGGCGCCATCCGTATCGACTCACGCATACAGTATGTGGGAAGGTCGAGCAGTGCCGAGGGAACAGACGATGGACAGTTCGACCGACGGAACCGTGCGCAGCGATAACGCGATGGTCTCGACCGGCCATCCGCTGGCCGCCCGGACCGCGCGCGACGTCCTTGCCGCCGGCGGATCGGCGGTCGACGCGGCAATCGCTGCGGACGCGATCCTCGGCGTCGTCGAACCCATGGCAACCGGAATCGGCGGCGATGTGCTCGCCATGCTGGTCGAGCCGGACGGACGCGCCGTCAGCTATAATGGCACGGGCCGCTCCCCGGCCGGCCTGACGAACGAGATCGTGGACCGCCTGCCGAACAGGCGCATTCCGGAACGGCATGCATTGTCGGTGACGGTGCCTGGCGCTGTGCGCGGCTGGTTCGACCTTCACGCCAGATACGGGCGGCTCCCAATGCCGCAGTTGCTCGCACCTGCGATCGCGCTCGCAGCGGAAGGCTTCGAGGTCCTGCCGATCACGGCGCGGGAATGGGCACTGTTCGAGCCGGTCTTCAAGTCGGACCCGGTTGCGGCCGAACTCTACCGGGCAGGACAGGCGCCCCGCCCCGGAGACCGCTTCGCCAATCCGCAACTGGCGAAGGTCTTGCGCGCCATCGCGGCCGAGGGTCCCGAAGCCTTCTATCTCGGCGAGCCTGCACGCCAGGCCGCGACCGCCAACCGCGCCAAGGGCGGCGTGCTCGCCGCCGAGGACTTCGTCGCCCACAGGGGCGATTTCGGCGAACCGCTGCGTCGCGGCTTCCGCGGCCTCACCGTGCTCGAATGCCCACCCAACACGCATGGCGTGGCCGTGCTCGACGCGCTCGAGGAGCTGGATTCCCAGGCGCTCGACCGCGACGATCCGCGGACGACGCTGGCGATGGTCGAAGCCGTGGGCCGGGCGATGGCCAAGGCAAAAAGGACGGTCGCGGATCCAGCCGGCAACACGGTCTGCACCGTGGTGGTCGATCGCGAAGGGCTCGCCGTCACGCTGATGAGCAGTGTGTTCAAGCGCTTCGGCTCTGGCATCGGCGTGCCCGGCTGCGGCTTCGTGCTGCAGAACCGCGGCTTCGGCTTCTCCGAGCCGGGCCACATCAACGGACCAGGCCCGTCGAAACGCGCCTACCACACGGTCGTGCCAGCTGCCGCTCTCAAGGGCGGGCGTTTCCACGCCGGCTTCGGCGTCGTCGGCGGGGCGATGCAGCCGCAAGGCCACGTGCAATTGCTGGTTCGGCTCGCCGCCTGGGGTGAGAGGCTGCAGCCTGCCATCGACGCGCCGCGCTGGCGGCTGGAAGGTGCGAACGAGCTGGCGATCGAGCCGGGAACGCCCGCCACCATCGCCAAGGCGCTGCGCGACGCGGGCTACACCGACCCGGCTGGCGCGGGAGAACTCGCGGGCCGAAGCGATTTCGGCGGAGCGCAATTCGTCATGCGCGACCAGGACGGTAGCCTGCTCGGCGGCTCGGACAAGCGCAAGGACGGGCAGGCCCTGGGCGTCTGACCCGGCCGTCGCTACACATCTCATTCAACAACAGCGGGGACAGCAACTTGGCCAGGTCATTCGATCGTATCGTGCTCATCACCGGTGCAGGCAGCGGCATCGGCGCAGAAACGGCGCGGCGCCTGTCGGCTTCCGGCACAGGCCTGGTGCTGCACACGCGCAAGAACGCTGATGGGCTGGCGGCGGTGGCCGATATCTGCGAACGCAAAGGCGCATCCGTAGACATCGTGCTCGGCGACCTCGCCGAACCGGCGGTTCCCGCCGCGATGGTGGAGGCGGCGCGCAGGCGCTTCGGGCGCGTAGACCAGATCGTCAGCAACGCCGCCCAGGCGGCGCGCTCGACCCTGGGCGAGGTCCGGCCCGAGGACCTTTCGCAGGCCTTTGACACGATGCCGACGGCGCTGCTGCGGCTCGTCGATGCGGCCATGGCTGACCTCGTCGCTTCCGAATGGGGGCGCGTGGTCGTCGTCAGCTCGTTCGTCGCCCACATCTTCGGCACAGCCGAGATTCATTTCCCGGCGACCTCGGCCGCCAAGGCCGCGCTGGAGGCGCTGGCGAAGTCGATGGCGGTGCAACTGGCCCCGAAGGGCGTCACCGTCAACTGCGTGGTTCCAGGCTTCACCCGCAAGGATCCGAAGGGGCATTTCGCGGCCACCACCTCGGCGCTCGAGAAAGCGATCTCGGTGACGCCGACGGGCCGCCTGACCGAGCCTGCGGACGTTGCCGCAGCCATCCAGTTCCTGCTTTCGCGCGAGGCCGGCCAGATCACCGGCCAGTCGCTGCATGTCGACGGCGGGCTGACCCTGCCGTGATCGGACGGGCCGCGAGAGAGCTAGCCGCCGAAACGGGCCGGGGAGAAGGCCTCGACCGGCAATGGCGGCTTCTCTCCGGCGATGAGGCTCGCGACGATTGCGCCAGTGGCGGGGCCGTTGGCGAGGCCGATGTGTCCGTGGCCGAAGGCGAAGACAAGGCGCGGATGCCGGGCCGCACGCCCGATGACCGGAAGCCCGTCCGGCGTCGAGGGACGGCTACCCATCCAGGGCTTCTCCTCGACGGGGTTGGTGAAGGCAAGCGTCTTGCGCGCATCCGGCTCGACCGCCTCGATCTGCGTGTAGTCCGGCGCATCGTCGGGCAGCGCCAGTTCGACGCCAGTCAGCAGGCGCACCTTGCCGTTCATCGGCGAAAGAACATAGCCGCCGGCGGCATCATAGACCGGCCGGCGCAGTTCGACACCTTCGGGAAGCTCGAAGTGGCGGTGGTATCCGCGCTCGGCGGCGAGCGGAAAACGGTAGCCGAGCGTCCGGGCAAGTGCGGCGGACCGCGCTCCGGCAGCAAGAACCACGTGGCCGCCCTCGATGCTGCGGCCGCCGGCAAGGACGGCCATGCCGTCTTCGGTCTCGACGATGGCGTCTGCTGTGCAATCAAGGAATTCAGCGCCCCTGCCCCCGGCAGCAGCCCGATACAGCTCGACCAGTTCGCCGGGGCTCTCGACCGAGCCGGTGTCCGGAAAAAATATGCCGTGGCTGAACCGATGGGCGAGATGCGGCTCGAGCTGGCGGATCTCGTCTTCGCCGAGACAGTCGATGCGCACACCGTGATGGGCCAGCACCTCGCGCTCGAGCGCGCTGCCGGCAAAGGCATCGCCGCTGCGATAGAGTCTCAGCCAGCCGTTGCGCCTGATGAGGTGGCGGCCGCCGACCAGGTCGGCCAGCGCCACGTGCCGGTCGAAGGCTTGCGCGACCATCGGGTCAAGCGCGGCAGCGGCGCGGCGCCAAGCGCCCTCCTCTGCCGCCAGGAGGAAACGGACAAGCCAGGGCATCAGGTACGGAAGGGAGCGCAGGCGGGCTCGCACGGCGACGTCGCGCCCCAGCGCATAGCGAGGCAGGCGGGCGCGGATGCCTGGCGCCGCCATCGGGAAGATCGAGCCGCGGCTGAGCACGCCGGCATTGCCGTAGGATGCCCGCCCCGTCGCGATGCCGGGATCGATCACAGCGACGGAATGACCACGCGACTGCGCTTCGAGGGCCGCAGACAGCCCGACTATGCCGCCGCCGACCACGACGACATCGAAACGCTTGCTGCCCTGAACCATCCCGTCCCCTCTCCGCACCCACTTCCTACAATGCATTTCGAACGTATACTGATCAATTCGGAACTGACCACAGAGTGAAGGCACCATGCGCGACGTAAATCCGCTTGCACCCATCCGACCCGCAATCACCCTGCCCGAAGGAGCGAGCGCGACCGAAGTGGCCGATTTCGCACGTGGGGTCGCCGTGCTGGAGAGACTGGCAAAGCAGGTGGCCGAACTCCTGCACCAGCATGGCAAGGATGATCGGCCATGACCGCGCTTGAACGCCTCTCTGTGTCGAAGCTGGCTTCGGCGGTCAGCCGGCGCGAGGTGTCGGCGGTCGAGGTCACCGCGCATTTCCTCGACAGGATCGAGCGCTTCGACGGCGAATTGTCGGGCTATGTCCATGTCGCGCGCGACGCAGCACTTGCCGAGGCGAAGTCGCTGGACGGCCGGATTGCCGCAGGCAAACCCGCGGGGCCGCTCGCCGGCGTACCCGTCTCGGTCAAGGACATCGTCGACGTTGCCGGCATGCCCAATACGGGCGCCTCGCATTCGCGCCTGGGCCGCAAGCCCGGGAGCGACGCCCCGGTCGTGCGCCGGCTGCGGGAGGCAGGCGCCATCATCATAGGCAAGGCCAACTGCCATGAACTGGCTTTCGGCGGCCCGTCGTTCGACCTGCCGTTTCCGCCTGCGCGCAATCCGTGGAACATCGACATGTTCCCCGGCGGATCGTCGAGCGGATCGGGCGTGACCGTGGCCGCCGGCCTGTGCAAGGGCTCGGTCGCGACCGACACAGCGGGGTCCATCCGCCTGCCCTCTACCATGTGCGGAATGGTGGGGCTGAAGCCCGGCTTCGGCGCAGTCCCAGTGGAAGGCGTCGACACGCTCGCGCGCTCGATGGACCATTGCGGTCCCATCGCGGCCCGGGTCGAAGACTGCCGTGCCTTCTATGCCGCGATGTCCGGCACGCCCCTGATGCGGCCGCCCTATGCCGAGGAACCCTCATTCGCCGGTATGCGGCTGGGCGTCTCCTCCTGCGGCTGGGGCCTGGGCCAGAAACTGAAACCCGAAATGACCGCGGCGATGCGCGACGCCGTCGAACTGTTCTCGAGCAACGGTGGCACGATCGTCGAACTCGACCTGCCGCCGCTCGAGACGTTCCATGCGCCCGGAAGCATCGTGATGATGGCGGAAGTGGCGGCCGAATATGGATCCGAGGTGCGCGGCAATTTCTCTTCGTTCGGGGAGATGTTCCGTGGCCGGGCGCTCGTCGGCGAATGCCTCGGCGCTACCGACCTCGTCGCCGCGCAAAAGCTCAGAAGCCTTTTGCGGCAGCGGCTCGACAAGGAGCTGGCCACGGTCGACGCCATCCTGATGCCGGGCGCGCTGGCATCCGCCGGCCCCTTGAGGGCTGTCGACAAGTTCTACTTCCTCGAGGAGCCGATCCCCAACATCCTCGCCAACCTGACAGGGCATCCCTCGCTGGCATTTCCGTTCGGCAAGGCGGCAGGCTCCATGCCCGCCGGATTGCAGATCGTCGGTGCGCGCGGCTCGGAACACCGCCTCTTCGACATGGCGGCAGTGTTCGAGAGGCTCGACCCCGAACCGATGCGGCTACCGCCACGCTTCTTCGCATAAGGAAACACGCACTGCCGCCCATTTCGACGCCCGACGGGCCACCAAAGACCGTGTTCTGCATGGTGAATGCCGAAAACGCGATAGCCGAAACGCAAAATCCCGCCGGCCGGTCAGCAAGTATAAGTCGGCGAGCCGAAGTCACGCTTGCATCCGGCGAAACTCGATCAAGATGCCTCGTCGGGGCTCGGCGCGGTGGCAATGTAGTGGTCCAGCGTCGTGCAGGGGCAGCCGAGCCCTTGCCCTGCCGAACTACTGGCTTGCCGTTTCCGCGATCCGGGCCGAGAAATATCGCCCGTGAGACCCACCAAACGGTGATTTTTGGTATACTATATCCAAGAAATAGCCAAATTGCCTGATTGCCCTGCACGCAGATTCAGCATTCATGAACGAAATTTCAGCAATCACGTTACAAAATTTGTGCATTTTCAATAGCTTATTTAGCAATTTCGGCGACTCGACCACATTTGCAGGATCACGGCCTGAAAGTTAACAAACTAACGCTTGACAGTCGATTGCATACAATCCACTCTTCCCAACGAGGGATGTGGCGGCCCGCGATGTCAGCGCAGCACAAGACTGCGCACAGTCGCTAGTTTTGTTGTCAGCAAATGGGTGGACCGATGAACTTATTGACGAGACTGGCAAGCAGTGCCGCCTTGGCGGCCATCATGGCGCTTTCGCCGCTGGCGGCGGAAGCTGCTGATATCACCATCGCTATCGGCTCCGAGCCCTCGACGCTGGACCCGCAGATACGCGACGACGGCGGCGAGCGCGCGATCAACGACAACGTCTACGAAACCCTCATGGCCCGCACGCCGGAAGGCGAGTTGGTCGCCGGCCTGGCAGCGGCCGCACCCGTGCAGGTCGACCCGACGACCTGGGAATTCAAGCTCCGCCCCGACGTCAAGTTCCACAACGGCGAGGCTTTCAACGCCGACGCCGTCGTCAACAGCGTCAAGCGCGTCATCGACCCGGCGTTCAAGTCCGAGCAGATGGCCTATTTCGGCACCATCACCGGCGCAGCCAAGGTCGACGACCTCACGGTTCGCGTCACGACATCCGGACCGGACCCGATCCTGCCGTCGCGCATGTACTGGATGAAGATGGTCCCGGCGAGCTACTCGGCCGACGCCAAGTTCGCCGAAGCGCCGGTCGGCACCGGCCCCTACAAGTTCACGAGCTGGAATCGTGGCCAGGACATCGTTCTTGAGAAGAACGCTGACTATTGGGGCAATGCGCCGACTATCGATAAGGTGACCTACCGCTTCGTGGGTGAATCGGGAACGCGCCTGTCCGGCCTGATGGCCGGCGAACTCGACGTCATCACCAATCTCCTGCCCGAATTCGCCGAGCAGGCGCCGAAATTCGCGGCCGTCAGCGGCCTCGAAACCACGGTCATGATCCTGTCGACCGACAACGAGGTGACCAAGGACCCGCGCGTCCGCGAGGCGCTGAACATCTCCGTCGACCGCAAGGCGCTCGCCGACAGCCTGTTCGGCGGCTACGCCAGCCCGGTAAAGGGCCAGCTCGTGAACCCCAAGGCCTTCGGCTACAACAAGGCTTTGCCCGAATACACGTTCGACCTCGACAAGGCCAAGGCCCTGGTGAAGGAAGCCGGAGCCGAGGGCAAGACCGTGACGATCGTCGGCGAGGCCGGCCGCTGGCTCAAGGACCGTGAGCTGATCGAGGCCGTCGGCGCCTATTGGAAGGAGACCGGGCTAAACGTCGAGATCCGCATCGAGGACTTCGGCGAGTACCTCAACCAGCTCTTCGACAAGAACAAACGCCCGGACGCGATTTTCGTCTCGAACTCGAACGAACTGCTCGACGCCGACCGTGAAATGACGTTTGCTTTGCAGAGCAAGGCCAGCGCCGCGTCGAACAGCGACCAGGAAATGTCGGACCAGATCAGCGCCGCCAGGACCGAGACGGACGTCGAAAAGCGCCAGGCCATGTACGATGCCCTCACCAAGAAGTCATACGAGCAGTCGTATCTTGCCCCGCTCCTGAACCAACAGGACATCTACGGCTTCTCCAAGCGACTCGAGTGGCAGCCGCGCGTCGACTCCAAGCTCCTCGTGAAGGAGATGAAGGTCACGGAGTGATCAACGCAGACGGCGGGTTCGATACGAAACAATCAACGAACCCGCCGACCTGAAGCCGGCTCATTTAGGGGGTGGCCGGCCTCGGGAAATGGAGAGGAATATGGGTGGTTTTCTGCTCCGCCGCATTGGACAAGGTCTCCTTGTCGTCATCGGCGTGACCTTGATTGTCTTCATCGCCACCAGGATGGTCGGCGATCCCGTCAGGGTCATGCTGCCCCTTTCGGCAACCGACGAGCAGCGCGCGGCATTCGCTCAACAAGTCGGTCTCGACCGGCCGATGGGCGAACAATTCGTCGATTTCGTCGGCGATCTGGCCCGGCTCGATTTCGGCGAGAGCATGTGGCAGCGCCGGCCGGCCCTCGACGTCGTGCTCGAACGCCTTCCCAACACGCTGAAGCTGATCGGGGCCGGGCTAGGGCTGGCAATACTGCTCGCTTTGCCGCTCGGCGCCATCGCCGCGCTGAGACCCGGAGGCTGGATCGACCGCACCACGGTGTTCGTGGGGCTCTTCGGCCTGTCGCTGCCGCAATTCTGGTTCGGCCTGATCCTGATCGTGTTCTTCGCCGTCACGCTGAGATGGCTGCCGACATCCGGCATGGGCGGCATGGCCTACTACATCCTGCCGGCTGTAACCCTTGCCATGCCGTCGCTGGCGCGGCTGGTCATGCTGGTGCGTTCGTCGATGATCGACGAACTAAACCAGCAATATGTGAAGACCGCGCGCGCCAAGGGGCTGCGCTTTCCGCGCGTCGTCATGGTGCACGCCATGCGCAACACGCTGGTGCCGTTCGTCACCCTCGCCGGCTGGGAACTGATCAGCGCGCTTGCCGGCTACACGGTGGTCGTCGAGACCGTCTTCGCCTGGCCCGGCCTCGGGCTGACCGCCATGCAGGCGATCCAGAAGAGCGACCTGTTCCTGCTGCAGGCGATCGTCTTCACAGTGGCGATCCTGATCGTGGTCATCAATGTCGCGCTCGACGTCGTCTACAAACTCATCGATCCACGGATAAGGTTGGCTTGAGATGGCTATACCCATGCCTGCGACGAGACCGGTAGTCGCGACGCCCAAAGCCCAACGCGGACCTGCATTCCTGTCACGACTGGATGAACTCGGCCGCGAACTCTGGCAGGACAAGCTCGGCACGCTCGGCTTCGCGGTCATCGTAGCGCTTCTGCTGATGGCGATCTTTGCGCCGCTGATCGCCCCGTACGATCCGGCCGCGCAGTCGGTCATCTCACGCCTCAAGCCGCCGGCCTGGCTTCCGAAGGGGAGCTGGGAGCACATTCTCGGCACCGATCACCTTGGCCGCGACGTGCTTTCGCGCGTCATCTACGGCGCCCGCGCCTCGCTGCTCGTCGGCGTGGTGGTCGTGCTGGCGGCGGGCACGTTCGGCGTGGTCCTCGGCCTGTGGGCCGGCTTCAAGGGCGGCCGCACGGATTCGGTGATCATGCGCATCGTCGACGTTCAGGTCGCATTCCCGGGGCTGCTGCTCATCCTGTTGGTCATCTCGGTGATCGGGCCGAGCATGACGACGATGATCATCGTTCTCGCCATCACCAATTGGATGGTCTACGCACGGGTGGTGCGCGGCATCGTGCTCTCGGTCCGGCAGATGCCCTATGTCGAGGCCGCCGAGATGATCGGCTGCCGCACCTCGCGCGTCATCTTCCGCCACATCCTGCCCAACCTGATCTCGCCGCTTCTCACCCTCGGCATCCTCGAATTCACCAACATCGTGCTGGCGGAAGCTGCCCTTTCCTTCCTGGGTCTCGGCGTGCAGCCGCCGGCGACGAGTTGGGGCCTCGATGTCGCCAACGGGCGCGACTACATCTTCGTTGCCTGGTGGCTGATCACCTTCCCCGGCATGTCCATCGCGATCACCGTTCTCGCGGTCAATCTCTTCGCCAGCTGGGTGCGGGTCACGACCGATCCGCAGGAGCGCGAGAAGCGCTTCGCCTACCAGCGCGCCAAGGCAGCCGCGCGCCGCGGCCGCAAGGCAGGTGCTGGCCCGGCATCCCAGAACCAGGGAGGACGGTCATGAGCGTCAGCGCCATCAGCAGCAGCGCCCCGCTGCTCGAGGTCGACAACCTCAAGGTCGAGTTCGATACCAGGCGGGGTTTGGTCCAGGGCTTGCGCGGCGTCACCCTTTCCATCGGGCGTGGGGAAACGCTGGGGGTGGTCGGGGAGTCCGGCTCGGGCAAGAGCGTGACGGCCCAGGCAGTCATGGGCCTGATCGACATGCCCGGCCGGATCGCCTCCGGCGATATACGCTGGAAGGGCCGGTCGCTGTTCGGCCGCGACGGCGAGCGCTACGCCCAGGATATCCGCGGCAAGGAAGTCGCCATGGTCTTCCAGGACCCGATGACCTCGCTCAATCCGGTTCTCAAGATCGGCACGCAGATCGGCGAGGTGCTGGAGCGCCACCTCGGCATGACGCGCGCCCAGGCGCGCAACCGGGCCGAGGAATTGCTCGCCGCGGTCGGCATCAGCGCACCGCGCCGCCGGCTCGACCAGCATCCGCACGAGTTTTCCGGCGGCATGCGCCAGCGCGTCATGATTGCCATGGCGATCGCCTGCGAGCCGCAATTGCTGATCGCGGACGAGCCCACCACCGCGCTCGACGTCACCATCCAGGCGCAGATCCTCGAACTGCTGGCACAGTTGCAGGAAACCCTCGGCCTGTCTGTCATCCTCATCACCCACGATCTCGGCGTCGTCGCCGGCCTCTGCCACCGCGTGGCGGTGATGTATGCGGGACAGATCATTGAGACGGGGCTGGCCGAAGACGTGTTCGAGCGTCCGGCCCATCCCTACACGCAAGGTCTGCTGCGCTCTACGCCACGGCTCGACGAGGTGTCGGACCGCCTGGTTTCGATCGAGGGCACGCCGCCCAACCTGGTGGTGCCGCCCGAGGGCTGCTCGTTCCAGCAGCGCTGCCCGCTCTCGGGAGAGGCCTGCCGCAAGGCGCCAAGGCTCGAGCACATCCGGCCAGATGCGGAGGCGGCATGCTGGAAGCCTTCGGTTCCGGCCTGGGCCACGCCGCTGATGTCGCCCTCGATGCCCAGCTAGGAACGTCCAATGCTCAACGCCGTGCCAGCCGCCTCGCCAGCACCGCCGCTCCTCAGCGTCCAGGGGCTCGATGTCACTTACGAAACCGGTGCGCAGGGGTTCTGGGGCCGTCCGAGAGCGTTCAAGGCGCTGGAGGACATTTCCTTCGACCTCCGGCCCGGCGAGACGCTGGGGCTGGTCGGCGAATCCGGCTCCGGAAAGACGACCACGGGACGCGCGGTGCTGAGGCGCATCAAGGCCTCCGCCGGCAAGATCGTCTTCCAGGGCAAGGACATCACCAATGTCAGCGGCGAGCAATTGCGCAAGCTTCGGCGCAACATGCAACTCGTCTTCCAGGACCCCTATGCCAGCCTCAATCCGCGCATGCGGGTGATCGACATCGTCGCCGAGCCGTTGCTGGTGCACGGGCTAATACGGCATGTCGACGAGGCACGGGACCGCATCACCGAGCTGCTGCGCGTCGTCGGACTGCCGGCCGACGCGCATGACCGTTTCCCGCACGCTTTCTCCGGGGGGCAGCGCCAGCGCATCGGCATCGCACGCGCGCTGGCGTTGCAGCCCGAATTCATCGTCGCCGACGAGCCGGTCTCGGCGCTCGACGTGTCGGTCAGGGCGCAGGTGGTAAACCTGATGCAGGACCTGCAAAAGGAACTGGGCCTCAGCTACCTGTTCATCGCGCACGACCTTTCTGTGGTGCGCCACATCTCGCACCGGGTCGCGATCCTCTATGCCGGCCGCATGGTCGAGGTCGCCGAGCGGGACGAGCTCTACGATCACCCGATACATCCCTACACGGAGGCATTGCTTTCGGCGGTGCCGGTGCCCGATCCGCGCACGCAAAGGCAGCGCAAACGTATCGTCTATGGCGGCGAGATACCGGACCTGGTCAATCCACCGCCCGGCTGCCGCTTCTCGACCCGCTGCCCGCTGGCGACGGCGCAATGCAAGCAGGAGGCTCCGAAACTCACCGAGCGGTCGCCGGGGCATCTGGTCGCCTGCTGGAACAGGTGACGCCGGACCTCGGCCAGGTCATTTGCCGGCTCAGTTCAATCCAAGAATGGTGCGCACGTCGTCCGCGCTGTGCGCAATCAGCGCGCCGTCGGGGCCGTCGATACGATCCTGTGGCCAGAAGATTGTGCGCATCCCGGCCGCGACGCCGGCGCGTGCCCCGGTGAAGCTGTCTTCCATCACCACCGTGTCGGCCGGGTCTATGCCGGTCAGCCAGGCGGCGCGCAGATAGGGCTCGGGATCGGGCTTGCCGTTGCGCACGTCGTTGCGGCTGATCGTGCGCATTGCCGGCTCGTGCAGGCCGACCGCCCGCAGATTGGCGTCGACGACCATCCGGTCGGAGTTGGAGACGATCGCCTGCACGGCGCCGCTCGACTTCATGTCGCGGAAAATCTCCATCGCGCCGTCGCGCGGCAGCAGGGACGGCGCGTGGCTCATGTAGTGGTCGTATTTGCGGGCGATCCAGTCGTCGAACTCGAGGCCGAGGCCAAACTGGTCGCGCAGGAATTCGTAGACGGGCCGCGCGGCCTGGCCGACGACGCGGGCATGCAGGTCGACCGGCGGCTCGATGCCGACGCTGCGGAGCGCGGCGACGAGCGAACTCTCGTGCAACGGTTCGCTATCGATCAGCGTGCCGTCCATATCCCAGTACACTGCCTTCGGAATCATCGAACGTGCCCCTTTCGTCTGGTTCATAGAGGCTTCCACGAAACTGTTGAACCGGCCAAGAGCCGGGGGCGGTCGGGCCACGCGCACGATAACACACGATCCGCCGTACGAACAAATGACGCCTCAATCGGGCAATTGCGCAACCGGCAAAACCCTGCAAGACTATAGCAGCATACCGATTTGAGGCAGAAAGCATGAGCGCCCGGCACGAAAGCGCCAATCCCAGGCTCGACGACGCCGCCCGCGCTGGCTGGCTCTATTACGTGGCCGGCAATACCCAGGACCAGATCGCGACCAAGCTCGGCGTCTCGCGGCAGACGGCCCAGCGGCTCGTCTCGCTCGCCATGTCCGAGGGGCTGATCAAGGTCCGGGTCGACCACCCTATCGCGAGCTGTCTCGACCTTGCGGCGCGCCTGCGCTCGCGCTTTGCGCTCGACCTCGTGGAAGTGACGCCGAGCGACCCGGATTCGTCGTCGACGACGATCGGCATCGCCCAGGCGGCGGCCGCGGAGATCGAAAAATGGCTTCGTTCGGCCGAGCCGATCGTGATGGCGATCGGCACGGGCCGCACACTGAAGGCAGCGATCGAGCAACTGCCGCCCATGGAGTGCCCGCAGCACAAGGTCGTCTCGCTGACCGGCAACATTTCGCCGGACGGCTCGGCGGCGTTCTACAACGTCATCTTCACCATGGCGGACACGATCAAGGCGCGCAGTTTCCCGATGCCGCTGCCGGCGATCGCCTCCTCGTCGGAGGAGCGCCGCATGCTGCACAGCCAGCCGCTGATCCAGCCGACGCTGGCGCTCGCGGCGCAAGCCGATGTCACCTTCGTCGGCGTCGGCGACATGGGACCAAGGGCGCCCCTCTACGAGGACGGCTTCATAACGGAATCGGAGCTGAAGGCGCTGCAGAAGGCAGGCGCCGTGGGCGAGATCGTCGGCTGGGCCTTCGACCGAGACGGCCGGCTGATCGAGGGAATCACCAATGACAGGGTCGCCTCGGCGCCCCTGCCGTCAAGGGAACGTTCGCTTGTGGTGGCGCTCGCAATGGGCGAGCGCAAGCTGCCGGGCATCCACGCAGCCGTCACGAGGCGGCTGGTCAACGGCCTGATCACCGACGAGCGCACTGCTGCCGGGTTGCTCGCGGCGGCCTAAAGCCTCCGGCCGCTGGGGTCATTGCCGTCAAGAAATCCGACATCGCGCTTGAGGTGATCGGACAGGTCGCGGGCGTCCAGCAGGCGCTTGCGCGCCCTCCGCTTGGGCCAGCCCAGCATCGAACCCAGTCGCACGGTCCAGGACGCAGATCCGGAATGATGAAGCCTTGCCTGTGCTGCGGTCATGATCGTGAACCTCCGAAAATGCTTAAGTCCCCTGATGGGTTGACCGGAATATTGGTTCATGAAACCCTTGAATTCCAATCGAATGTCGATTGCGACCCATTAAGAGAGCTTATGCATAATGGCCCTGCAGCTGCCGCCTTTGACCGCGATCAGAGTGTTCGAGGCAGCGGCCCGGCATGCCAGCTTCACCAAGGCCGCCGAAGAACTGGGCATGACCCAGGCCGCGGTCAGCTACCAGATCAAGCTGCTTGAGGAACGGGTCGGCACACCCCTCTTCCTGCGTCGGCCGCGGCAGGTGGTGCTGACCGAGACCGGTCGCCGCATGGCGCCTTCGGTCAGCGAGGCCTTTGCCCTGTTGAGCGAAGCCTATGCGTCGGCGCGCAGCGGTTCGGCAGGGACGCTGTGCATTTCGACGGTGCTCACCTTCGCCTCGAACTGGCTCGCCCGGCATATCGGTTCCTTCCAGATGCGCCATCCCGGGATCGCGGTGCGACTCGATACATCGAGCCACCTCGTGGATTTCTCGCGCGAGGAAGTCGACGTCGGCATCCGCTCGGGCGACGGCAAGTGGCCAGGGCTGGCCGCGCATCTCTTGTTCCGCGCCCAGTACACGCCGATGCTCAGCCCGAAGCTGGCCGACAGCATCGGCGGGGTGAAAGAGCCGGCCGACCTGCTCAAGCTCAACATACTCGACCCCGGCGATTTCTGGTGGACGCGCTGGTTCGCGCTGGCGAACGTGCCGCCGGAAAGCCTCGAGGGGCGCCCCGATACGAGCATGGGCTCGCAGGCCTATGAAGCGGCGGCCGCGATAGCAGGCCAGGGTGTCGCGATCCTCACGCGCGCCTTCTTCACCAACGAGATCGCCGAGGGCCGCCTCATCCAGCCATTCGACCTCTTCGGCGACGACGGCCAGGGCTACTGGCTTGTCTATCCCGAGAGCCGCCGCAACGCGCCCAACATCCGCGCCTTCCGCGAGTGGATCCTCGCCGAAATGGAACAGACGAGCGCCGGCGGATAGTCCGCCAGGCGCAGCCCCTCGGACACCTCCCTACTCATCGATCCTCCGGATGCGACGTCCTGCGCCCGGCGTGGCAGGAGAGCGACCGTGCGCGCCCAGATTCGTGCTTGACATAAATCACGCCGGGTGAATAATTGCCCACAACCAAGGCAAATGCTCACCTTGGTCCATGGGAGGATTTCGATGAAACTGACCACGCTCTTTCTGGGCTTGTGCGGAGCGAGCGCGCTTGCGTTTGCCGCGCATGCCGAGACCATCACCATCGCCACCGTGAACAACGGCGACATGATCCGGATGCAGAAGCTGACGGACGACTTCAAGGCGAAGAACCCCGACATCGACCTGCAGTGGGTGACGCTGGAAGAGAACGTCCTGCGTGAGCGCGTCACCACCGACATCGCCACCAAGGGCGGCCAGTACGACGTCATGACAATCGGCACCTACGAGGTTCCGATCTGGGCCAAGCAGGGCTGGCTCCTGCCGCTCGACAAGCTCGGCGCCGACTATGACACCGCCGACATCATCCCGGCCATCGCCGGCGGCCTGTCCGCCGACGGCAAGCTCTATGCCGCTCCCTTCTACGGCGAGAGTTCCTTCGTCATGTACCGCAAGGACCTGATGGAGAAGGCGGGCCTCACCATGCCCGACGCGCCGACCTGGGAGTTCATCGGCGAGGCGGCGCGCAAGATGACCGACCGCGCCAATGACATCAACGGCGTGTGCCTGCGCGGCAAGGCGGGCTGGGGCGAGAACATGGCGTTCCTGACCGCCACGGCCAACTCCTTCGGCGCCCGATGGTTCGACGAGAAGTGGCAGCCGCAGTTCGACCAGCCCGAATGGAAGAACGCGCTCGACTTCTACGTCAAGCTGATGACCGACGCCGGGCCGCAGGGCGCATCGTCCAACGGCTTCAACGAAAACCTTGCGCTGTTCCAGCAGGGCAAGTGCGGCATGTGGATCGACGCCACCGTCGCCGCCTCCTTCGTCTCCGACCCCAAGGCCTCGACGGTCGCCGACAAGGTCGGCTACGCGCTCGCGCCCGACAACGGCCTGGGCAAGCGCGGCAACTGGCTGTGGGCATGGTCGCTCGGCATCCCCGCCGGCACGCAAAAGGCCGAGGCAGCGCAGAAGTTCGTCGCCTGGGCGACCAGCAAGGGCTATCTCGACCTCGTCGCCTCGAAGGAAGGCTGGGCCAACGTGCCACCCGGCACCCGCACCTCGCTCTACAACAATGCCGAGTACCAGAAGGCGGCGCCCTTCGCCAAGATGACGCTGGACTCGATCAACGCGGCCGACCCGACCAAGCCTACGGTCAAGCCGGTGCCCTATGTCGGCGTACAGTTCGTAGCCATTCCCGAGTTCCAGGGTCTCGGCACGACCGTCGGCCAGCTGTTCTCGGCGGCACTCGCCGGCCAGATGTCGGTAGACGACGCGCTGGCGCAGGCCCAGCAGGTCTCAGTCCGCGAGATGACCAAAGCCGGCTACATAAAATAGAACCTCCCGGAGCCTGGGCCGCCCGTTCCCAGTCGGGCGGCCGCTTTTTCCGACCGGTTCGCGCGAAGGAGTGCTCGCCATGGCTACTCGACAAACCCGGACGCTCGCGCGCCTGATGATGGCGCCCTCGGTCATCCTGCTGTTCATCTGGATGATCGTGCCGCTAGCGATGACGCTGTGGTTCTCCTTCCAGAACTACAACCTGCTCAACCCGGCCAACGTCAGCTTCGCCGGGCTGTTCAACTACAAGTTCTTCATCACCGATCCCGCCTTCATCCAGTCGATCTGGAACACGCTTGTCATCGTTGTCGGCGTCCTGCTCATCACCGTCATCGGCGGGATCGCGCTGGCACTCCTGCTCGATCAGCCGATCTTCGGCCAGGGCATAGTCCGGATCCTGATCATCTCGCCCTTCTTCGTCATGCCGCCGGTGGCGGCACTGGTGTGGAAGAACATGATCATGCACCCCGGCTACGGCGTGCTGGCGGACATCAACAAGTTCTTCGGGCTGAGACCGGTCGACTGGTTCGCGCAGTATCCGCTGCTGTCGATCATCATCATCGTTGCCTGGCAATGGCTGCCCTTCGCAACGCTCATCGTGCTCACCGCGTTGCAGTCGCTCGACGAGGAGCAGAAGGAAGCCGCAGAGATGGACGGCGCCAACTTCGTCAACCGCTTCTGGTACCTGACGCTGCCCCATCTCGCCCGCGCGATCACGGTCGTCATCCTGATCCAGACGATCTTCCTGCTCGGCGTCTATGCGGAGATCCTCGTCACCACCAATGGCGGTCCGGGCTACGCGACCACCAATCTCGCCTTCCTGATCTACCGCACGGCATTGCTCGGCTACGACATCGGCGGCGCCTCCGCGGGCGGCGTGATCGCGGTCATCCTCGCCAACATCGTCGCCATCTTCCTGATGCGCGCTGTCGGCCGGAACCTGGACAAGTAAGAGGAGGCACCCATGGCACGCAAAGTCTCGACGCAACGCAAATGGGTGGCCACGATCGCGGCGTGGGCGATCGCCTTCGTGATCTTCTTCCCGATCCTCTACACCATCATCACCAGCTTCAAGACCGAATCCGAGGCGATCGCCGGCATCAGCCTGATCCCCTCGGGCACGCTGGAGAACTACTTCGAGGTCCAGTCGCAGCGCGACTACTTCAAGCCGTTCATGAATTCGGTGGTGATTTCGGTCGGCTCGACGCTGATCGCGCTGCTCATCGCCATCCCGTCGGCCTGGTCGATGGCCTTCTCCCCCACCAAGCGCACCAAGGACGTGCTGATGTGGATGCTGTCGACCAAGATGATGCCGGCGGTCGGCGTGCTGGTGCCGATGTACCTGCTGTTCCGCGACACCGGCCTGCTCGACACACGGCTCGGCCTGACCATCGTGCTCACGCTGATCAACCTGCCGATCGTCATCTGGATGCTCTACACCTATTTCCGCGAGATCCCGGGCGAGATCCTCGAGGCGGCCCGGATGGACGGTGCCTCGCTGTTCAACGAGATCGTCTACGTGCTGACGCCGATGGCGGTGCCGGGTATCGCATCGACCCTGCTGCTCAACATCATCCTGGCCTGGAACGAGGCCTTCTGGTCGATCCGGCTCTCCGCCGCCAACGCCGCACCGCTGACGGCCTTCATCGCCTCGTTCTCGAGCCCGCAGGGGCTGTTCTGGGCGAAGCTCTCGGCGGCCTCGACGCTGGCGATCGCGCCGATCCTCATCATGGGCTGGTTCTCGCAACGCCAGCTCGTCCGCGGCCTGACCTTCGGCGCCGTCAAATAGAAAAGATCCCGGGAGGACCCCATGGGCAACATAGTTCTCGACAAGGTCTCGAAATCGTTCGGCGCCACGACGATCATCCCCCAACTCGACCTCGAGATCGAGAACGGCGAGTTCGTCGTCTTCGTCGGCCCCTCCGGCTGCGGCAAGTCCACCCTGCTCAGGCTGATCGCGGGCCTGGAGGACACCTCAGGCGGCTCGATCAAGATCGACGGCCGCGACGTGACCGCGGAGCCGCCGGCCAAGCGCAAGCTCGCCATGGTGTTCCAGTCCTACGCGCTCTACCCGCACATGACCGTGCGCAACAACATCGCCTTCCCGCTCAAGATGGCAGGCCAGGACAAGGCCGCGATTGATCGCAAGGTCAGCGACGCCGCGCGCGTGCTCAACCTCACCAACTACCTGGACCGGCGTCCGGGACAACTGTCGGGCGGCCAGCGCCAGCGCGTCGCCATCGGCCGCGCCATCGTGCGCCAGCCCTCCGCCTTCCTGTTCGACGAACCGCTGTCTAACCTCGACGCGGCGCTGCGCGGCACCATGCGGCTCGAGATCAGCGAGCTTCACTACCAGCTCAAGACAACGATGATCTACGTCACCCACGACCAGGTCGAGGCAATGACCATGGCCGACAAGATCGTGGTGCTGAACGCCGGAAACATCGAGCAGGTCGGGTCTCCGCTTGAGCTCTACCGGTCACCCCGCAACCTCTTCGTCGCCGGCTTCATCGGTTCGCCCAAGATGAATTTCATCGAGGGCGCGGAAGCGGCCAAGCACGGCGCCAGCACCATCGGCATCCGTCCCGAGCACATCGGCATCTCGAAGACGGCCGGCGAATGGAAGGGCAAGGTCGGAGTGGCCGAGCATCTGGGGGCTGACACCTTCCTGCATGTCCACACCGACAACCTCGGCACGATCAACGTGCGGGCGAGCGGCGAGGTTGGGATCCACCATGGCGACACGGTCTACCTCACGCCGGACCCCAGCAAGCTGCATCGCTTCGGAGCCGAGGGGATGGCGCTTTGACCGGGCGGCTCGCACGTAAGTCGGCACTGATCACCGGGGCCGCGCGGGGCATAGGCAAGGCCTTCGCCGAAGCCTATGTGCGCGAGGGCGCCAGCGTCGCCATCGGCGACATCAACCTCGAGGCCGCGGAGAAGGCGGCTGCGGAAATCGGCGCCAACGCCTACGCGGTTCGGCTGGACGTGACAGACCTCGATTCCATCGGCGCGGCGGTCCGCGCGGTCGAGGCCAGGGCGGGCGGGCTCGACATCCTGGTCAACAACGCTGCGCTGTTCGACCTCCAGCCGATCGTGGAGATCGACAAGGCCAGCTACGACAGGCTTTTCGCCGTCAATGTCGCCGGCACGCTGTTCACCCTCCAGGCCGCGGCAAGGTCGATGATCGCGCGCGGCAGGGGCGGCAAGATCATCAACATGGCGAGCCAGGCCGGCCGGCGCGGCGAAGGGCTGGTCGCCGTCTACTGCGCCACCAAGGCGGCCGTCATCAGCCTGACCCAGTCGGCGGGCCTCGCCCTCATCAAGCACCGCATCAACGTCAACGCCATCGCGCCCGGCGTGGTCGACGGAGAGCACTGGAACGATGTCGACGCGTTGTTCGCCAAATACGAGAACCGCCCGCTCGGCGAGAAGAAGCGGCTGGTCGGCGCGGGCGTCCCCTACGGGCGGATGGGGCGCGCCGAGGACCTGACGGGCATGGCCGTGTTCCTCGCCAGCGACGAGGCGGAGTACATCGTCGCCCAGACCTACAACGTGGACGGGGGCCAATGGATGAGTTGAGGACAGCGTTCCTCTCCCCGTTTACGGGGAGAGGATGCCGGCAGGCAGGTGAGGGGCGGAACAGACCCTGACTTGCTGGCTCTGCTCCTCAACCGGCTCTCCGGGCCACCTTCTCCCCGTAAACGGGGGGAAGGGATCGCCGCGGCCAGCGCCAAGCGCTGCAAGGACAAGAAAGGCCAGAGTCCCATGACCACCAAACTCTCCCTGCAGACCCTCGGCAGCCTGCCCGCCGACGTGGCGGGCCCGAGCTACGAGCGGAGCGCGCTCAGGGCCGGCATCCTGCATTTCGGCGTTGGCAACTTCCATCGCTCGCACCAGGCGGTCTATCTCGACGATCTGTTCAATGCCGGCCTCGACCATGACTGGGCGATCGTCGGAGCAGGCGTGTTCGCGGCGGAGGAGGCAGGGCGCCAGAAGCTCGCGGAACAGGATTGGCTGACCACGGTGGTCGAGCAGGACAGCGGACACATGGTCGCCCGCGTCACCGGCGCGATGATCGATTTCATCAAGCCGGGAGATGCCGCGGCCATCATCGACCGGCTGGCCGACCCAGCCATCAGGATCGTGTCGCTGACCATCACCGAGGGCGGCTATTTCATCGATCCGGCGTCGGGCGTCTTCAACCCCACCCATCCGCAGATCCTGGCGGATGCAGCCAACCTTGCGGCACCCAGCACCGTCTTCGGGCTCATCCTCGCGGGGCTGATGCGGCGGCGCGACGAAGGCACCGTGCCCTTCACGGTGATGTCTTGCGACAACATCCCCCACAACGGCCGGGTCACGGAGGATGCCGTCGTCGGGCTCGCGCGGCTCGCCGACGAGCGCCTGGCCGAATGGGTGAGCGACAACGTCGCCTTTCCCAACAGCATGGTCGACCGGATTACGCCGGCGACCACGGACCGCGAACGCGCCATCCTCACGGAACTCTTCGACATCGAGGACAACTGGCCGGTCTTCTGCGAGCCGTTCAAGCAATGGGTGCTCGAAGACCGCTTCCCGGACGGCCGACCGGCGCTGGAAAAGGCCGGGGCACAGTTCGTCGACGACGTCGCACCGTTCGAACTGATGAAGATCAGGATCCTCAACGGCGGACACGCGACGATCGCCTACCCGGCCGGGCTCATGGACATCCATTTCGTGCACCAGGCGATGGAGCATCCCCTGGTCGCCGCCTTCCTCGCCAAGCTCGAGCGCGACGAGATCATGCCCACTGTGCCACCGGTGCCAGGGGTCGTGATCGAGGACTATTGCCAGTTGATCGAGCGGCGGTTCTCCAATCCCAGGATCGGCGACACGGTTCGGCGCCTGTGCCTCGACGGCTCCAACCGCCAGCCGAAATTCATCATCCCGACCATCGCCGACCGGCTGAAAGCAGGCGCCAGCGTCGCCGGTCTGGCCCTGGAATCGGCCTTCTGGTGCCGCTACTGCTTCGGCACGACAGAGTCCGGGGCCGTGACCGAGCCCAACGACCCGAACTGGGACCGGATGCAGGCGACAGCAGGGAAGGCCAAGGACGATCCAGCCGCATGGCTGGCGATGGAGGACATCTACGGGGAGGTCGGGCGCTCGCCCGTCTTCGCCGCGGCCTTCTCGCAAAGCCTCCGCTCAGTGTGGCAACTCGGCACGCAGGAAGCGCTGACGCGCTACCTGGACGGGACGCTCTGACCCGCGCGGCGTCGACGCGGGGACCGCTGGCATTGCCCATGGCACGCATATAGACTGCGTGCCATGGTTTCGACGGGCCGCCTCCGAAAGACAGCAATGCGCACTACCTTGAGCGGTGACAACGCAGCTATCGAGGCCCGTCGCCGAGCCACCGGGGCAAAGTTCCGCTGATGGCCGAGCATCTCTGCGCCGTCGACGTGGGCACCGGCAGCGCGCGCGCCGGCATTTTCGACCGCACGGGCAGGCAACTCGGGCGAGCCGAACGCGCAATCGCCATGAACCGCTCGACGGCCGGCCAGGCCGAGCACGATTCCGAGGACATATGGGCCGCGGTGTGCGCCTGCGTGCGTGCAGCACGCGAAGCGGCCGGGATCACCCCGAGTGACATCGTCGGCATCAGCTTCGACGCCACCTGCTCGACCGTGTTCAGGGGCAGGAACGGCGAACAGGTCTCGGTGTCGAGCGACGGCGACGACCGCTGGGACACGATCGTATGGCTCGACCATCGGGCGCTCGCCGAGGCCGACGAATGCACGGCGACGCGGCACGAGGTGCTGAACTATGTCGGCGGCGTCATGTCGCCGGAGATGGCGACGCCGAAGCTGATGTGGGTGAAGCGCCATCTGCCGGAGAGTTGGGCCCGCACCGGCAGGCTGTTCGACCTCGCCGACTTCCTCACCCACAAGGCCAGCGGCTCGCTGGCCCGTTCGCAATGCACGCTCACCGCCAAGTGGACGTATCTGGCGCACGAGCGCGAGGCCTGGCGCCACGACTTCTTTGCGGCCGTAGGCCTCGCCGACATCTTCGAGCACGGAGCCCTGCCCGACCGCGCCAGCCCCGTCGGCTCCGACCTCGGGCCGCTCACCCCGGAGGCGGCGGAGGCACTCGGCCTCACCACCCGCTGTCGGGTGGGCGCCGGCCTGATCGATGCCTTCGCCGGTGCCCTCGGCGTGATCGGCGGCAGGCCCGGCATCGAACGTCACCTGGCGCTGATTGCCGGCACATCGAGCTGCCTGATGGCGATGTCAGTAGAACCGCGCGCCTTCCCCGGCGTCTGGGGTCCGTATTTCGGCGCGGCCCTGCCCGACCTCTGGCTGAGCGAGGGCGGCCAGTCGGCGACGGGCGCGCTGCTCGATCACGTCATCCGCTGGCATGGCGCCGGCGGCGAGCCCGACGCGGCCATGCATGGCAGGATCACCGCGCGCATCATGGAGCTGCGCGCCGCGGAAGGGATCGACCTTGCAGGCCGGCTGCACGTGCTGCCGGATTTCCATGGCAACCGTTCGCCGCTGGCCGACCCGCATGCGCTGGGCGTCATCAGCGGGCTGACGCTGGATGCATCGTTCGACAGCCTGTGCCGGCTCTACTGGCGCACAGCCGTGGCCATCGCGCTCGGCATCCGGCACGTGCTCGACGCTCTCAACGCCAACGGCTACGTCATCGACACGCTTCACGTCACCGGTGGGCACACGCGCAACCCGCTGCTGATGGAGCTCTACCCCGACGCCACCGGCTGCACCGTCGTCGAGCCGGTTGGAAGCGATGCGGTCCTGCTCGGAACGGCGATGGCGGCTGCCGCCGCCGCGGGTCTCTATCCGACCCTGACCGAGGCCTGCTCGGCCATGCGCCAGGAGGGTCGAGCCCGGCAACCCAACCCGACCGCCCGGGCGCGCTTTGACCGCGACTACCGGATTTTCCTCGAGATGCACCGCCAGCGCCGGCAGCTCGACGCCATCGACTGATGGGCTGGCACAACCCTTGCCGGCAGTGACGACTTGCCACGCCGGGGAGTTTCCGTCACAAAACCGGGCTGCCGCGAGCAAATCGGCGGATAAGTTGCGGCTCAAACTGACGATATCGGCGCTCGAATTCGCGATATCGGCACCGAAAGACGAGAAAATGTCAGCGATCGAAACCGGCGCGCAATCACCGGCGAATCGTTGGCGTGGCGAAATTCGCGCGATGCTCGCGCTCGCCTGGCCAATGATCCTCACCAATCTCGGCCAGACCGCGATGACGGCCACGGACGTCATGATGATGGGGCGTCTGGGAGCGGACGCGCTGGCCGCCGGTGCGCTCGGCTCGAACCTCTATTTCGCGCCGCTCATCTTCGGCCTCGGGCTGATGCTCGCGACCTCACCGATGATTGCCACGGAGCTCGGCCGCAAGCGCCATTCGGTGCGCGACGTGCGCCGTACCGTGCGTCAAGGCCTCTGGCTTGCGGTCATCGTGGCCGTGCCGATCTGGATCATCTTGTGGAACGCCGAGGCCATCCTGGTCGCCATGGGCCAGGAGCCGTCGCTGTCGGTGCAGGCCGGCCACTATGTCCGCTGGCTGCAGTGGGCCGTGCTGCCGTTCTACGGCTACATCGTCCTGCGCTCGTTCATCTCGGCGCTCGAACGCCCGGGCTGGGCGCTGGTCATCGTCTTCGTGGCCGTCGGCTTCAACGTCTTCGCCAACTGGTGCCTGATGTTCGGCAACCTCGGGTTTCCTGCCATGGGCGTCGCCGGGTCCGGCCTTGCCACCACCCTGTCCAGCATACTCATGTTCGTGGGCATGCTCGCGGTGGTGACCATCGAACCTAGATTTCGACGCTATCGCCTGTTCGGCCGCTTCTGGCGGGCCGACTGGCCACGTTTCATGGGCCTGCTGAAGCTCGGCTTGCCGATTGCGGGCATCCTCGCCTTCGAGGTCACCATCTTCAACGCAGCGGCCTTGCTGATGGGCCTGATCGACGCGCCCTCGCTCGCGGCGCATGCGATCGCCATCCAGATCGCCTCGATCAGCTTCATGGTGCCGCTCGGTCTCAACCAGGCCGTCACCGTGCGTGTCGGCCTCGCCTATGGCGCTGGCAACGCCGACGGCGTCAGCCGAGCCGGCTGGACCGCCTATGTCATGGGCGTCGCGTTCATGACGATGACGGCCACGGTGATGCTGTTCTGGCCGCACATGCTCATCCGCGCCTTCATCGACGTCAGCGACCCCGCCAACGCCACGGTGATCGGCCTCGCCGTTTCGTTCCTGGCGCTTGCCGCCCTGTTCCAGATCGTCGACGGCGCACAGGCCGTGGGCGCCGGCATGCTGCGCGGCCTGCACGACACGACCGTGCCGATGATCTATGCCGCGGTCGGCTATTGGGGCGTCGGACTTCCGCTCGGCGCGGCCCTCGCCTTCCGCTTCGACTTGAAGGGTATCGGTATCTGGATCGGGCTCTCGGCCGGCCTGGCGGTCGTTGCGGTGCTGCTTCTGTGGCGCTGGCTCAGGCGCGACCGGCTCGGCCTCATGGGCAAGGCCATAAGCTGACAGGCGCCGGCCGGGCGCCTGTCAGCCGGTACTCAGCTCTCGGACGACATGGCCCCCAAGAGACGCCTGATGTCGCCGAACTTGGCGATCAGGCCGAAGACGAGTGCCGCCACCGCCACGAAGAACACCGACACCGACGCCATGGTCGGGGTGTAGCCGTAGCGCAGGGCGTTGAAGATCTTGATCGGCAGCGTCTCGATGGTGAAGCCCACCGTCATGTAGGCGACGATGTACTCATTGAGCGACAGCACGAAGGCGAAGGCATAGCCGGAGATCAGATACGGCCGGATCAGCGGCAGTATGACCGTCTTCAGCACAGTGCGGTCGTCGGCGCCCATGGTCGCTGCCGCCTCGACGAGCGATCTGTCGATCGAGGCAAAGCCGAGCGACAGCGTCACCAGCGGCAGCGTGACGAAGAAGATCGCGTGGCTGATGACCGCGGTCCATGGCTGGCCGTAGAAACCCGTCGTCGCCCAGAAGGTCAGCATGCCGAGCGCGGTGATGACCGGCGGCAGGATGAAGGGGGCCAGGCCGAGCACCTGGAAGACGTTCGCCCAGGGCGCGATGCGCCGCCACAGGAACCATGCAAGCGGCATCGCGATGGCGACGGAAAGCGCCGCCGCGGTCACCGCCAAGGTGACCGAAGCGATCAGTGCTGCCCGCCATTCCGGATCGGTGAAGATCTGCGCGTACCAGGCGAGCGAGAAGCCCTTCGGCGGGAACGCGAGGTCCTGCTTCTCGTTCACCGAGACGCCCGCCACGACGATGATCGGCGCGGCCAGGAAGAGCGCCACCGCCACGAAATAGAGCCTACGGAGGAAGTTCTCTTTCACAGCGCATGCTCCCTGCGTCCGACAAGCAGCGTGAGGCCGACCAGCGCCAGCGACATCAGCACCAGGAACACGGCCATCGCAGCGGCGAAGGGCATGTTGGACTGGTAAATGGCCTGGTCGGTGATCAGCACCGAAAGCGTCCAGTTCGACGGCCGGCCGAGGATCTGCGGCAGCAGATACGAGCCCAGTGCGAAGACGAAGACCATGATCAGCGTGGCGACGATGGTGTTGCGCAACGCTGGCACCACGACGTTGAAGAAGGCCTTCACCGGCGAGGCCCCCAGCGTGCGGGCGGCTTCCGTCAATGTCGGGTCTAGCCGCACCAGCGCGGGGTAGAGCACCAGGATCGTGTAGGGCAGCGCTTGGTAGACCATGCCTGTCAGCACCGCCCAGAAGCTCGGCAGCAGCGCCACCGGTTCCTTCATCAGCCCGATGGCTACGAACAGGTTGGTGATGCCGGCCGTCCGCGAGAAAAGCGTCGACCAGGCAAAACCGATGATGACTTCCGACAGCGAGAGCACGGAAAGCAGGCAGACCAGCCAGATGGTCTGGACCTTGCGCGGACGCTTGGTGAGCAGGAATGTGAACGGGAAAGCAATGGCCACGCAAACGATCGCCACCGTCACCGCGAGTATCATCGAAAACCCGAGCACCTTGCCGAAGAATGCCGAGAGGAAGCGGGCGTAGTTCGAGAAGACGAAGTCGGGTGTGTAGAAGCCAGACGGGTCGCGCTGGAAGAAGCTGACCGCGATCATCGTCGAGAACGGAATGACGAAGAAGACGATCAACATCAGCCCGGGGAAGAAG
>MEEF01000050.1 GCA_001724355.1 Mesorhizobium sp. SCN 65-20
ACCCGGAAACCTTCCTGGGCGTTGCCCGCAAGGCGAGCGGCAATAACTACTCCGTCTATGACAATCCCAAGTTCGAGGAAGCCATGGACAAGGCTGCAGCCTCAGGCGGCAAGCCGGAAGAGCGCATGAAGGATCTGCAGGAGGCCGAGCGTATCGTCCTTTCGGACACGGGCTTCATTCCGATCCTGTACTACAGCTACAAGAACCTCGTTTCGCCCAAGTTGAAGGGCTTCGACGAGAACGTCATGGACGTGCATCCCACTCGCTTTATGAGCAAGGAATAATTTCCAAAAGCCCCGCCGCCTTCCTTCTGGGAGGCGGCGGAACCGGCTTGCTTGCGAAGGCGTAGGTCCGATGTTTCTCTATGTATTCCGGCGGCTTTTGACCGCCATTCCGACGATGTTCGTCATCGTCACGCTGGCCTTTTTCCTGATCCGTGTCGCGCCAGGCGGCCCCTTCAATCAGGAGCGTGGCCTCAGTCCCGAAATCAAGGCAAATCTCGAAGCGCAGTTCGGTCTCAACGACCCGCTTTGGCTTCAATACGTCAACTACCTGAAGAACCTGCTGCACGGCAATTTCGGTCCGAGCTACAATCTGCCGGACTTCACGGTCACCGAGCTGTTCGCAAAGGGTCTTCCGATCTCGATCCAGCTCGGCGCTTCGGCACTGGCTCTGGCTTTGATCGTTGGCACGGTGCTTGGCATCGTCGCCGCGCTCAACCAGAACAAGCTCGGCGACTATTCGGTGATCGCCCTTGCCACTGCCGGCAGCACCATCCCTACCTTTGTCGTGGCTCCGGTAATTCAGTTGCTGTTCGGGCTGACATGGATGCTCTTGCCGATCGGCGGTTGGGGTGATGGTGCGCTGATCAACAAGATCGGACCTATCATCACATTGTCATTGCCCCAGATCGCCATCGTCGCACGACTGATGCGCGGTTCGATGATCGAGTCCTTACGCTCCAATCATATCCGTACGGCCAGGGCCCTCGGCCTGTCGGACTGGTCGGTCGTGGTCAAGCATGCTCTCCGCGGTGCCGTACTGCCCATCGTGTCCTATGCGGGGCCGGCTGCGGCTGCATTGTTGACCGGCTCAATCATCGTCGAGACGATCTTCGCCATTCCCGGTATCGGCCGTTACTTCGTCGATGCGGCGCTCAATCGCGACTACACCCTGGTCATGGGTACGGTCGTCCTGATCGCGCTGTTCACGATCGCGTTCAACCTGATCGTCGACGTTCTCTATGCCTTCTTCGACCCGAGGGTGCGCTATGACTGATACCGTTGTCGCCGCGCCCGTCGTCGGGCGCTCGCTGTGGGGCGATGCGTGGGCACGCCTCAAGGCCAACAAGGCTGCCATGTTCAGCCTCTACTATCTTGTCTTCATGGCAGTCGTTTGCGTGGTTGGGCCGTATTTCGTGCCGCACCAGTATACGACGATCTATGCCGACTATGTGCGCACGCCGCCGAGCCTGTCTGCCTATCCGAAAACCGAGATGATCGAGACTGCGTTGAGCGACGTGGTCAAGCGCATGCGCGTCGATCTCAAGGAGTGGAAGCAGGAGGGCGAGCAGGTTTTCATGACGCTCGCCTCGACCAAGCCCATTGACGAGCGCAATGTTCGCTATATCGACCGCTCAGACACGTTCGATGGGGGCAAGGTCGAAAGCAAGTCTGCCGACGGTCTGTCGATGGTCGTCAGTGCTTCGATCAAGCAACAGTATTTCTTCTTCGGCACCGACAACGTCGGCCGAGACCAGCTCTCGCGCACGTTGATGGCGGGCCGCATCTCGCTGGCCATCGGCCTGCTCGCCGGCGTCGTCGCTGTGGTGATCGGCGTGGTGTACGGAGCGACCGCGGGCTTCATGGGCGGCAAGACCGACGAGGTGATGATGCGCATCGTCGACGTGCTCTATTCGCTGCCCTTCATCTTCTTCGTCATCATGCTGGTCGTCTTCTTCGGGCGAAACTTCGTGCTGATGTTCCTGGCGGTGGGGGCGGTGCTCTGGCTCGATATGGCGCGCATCGTTCGAGGGCAGGCGCTGTCGATCCGCAGGCAGGAATATGTCCAGGCGGCGGAGGCCCTCGGCGTTCGCTCGCGCGGCATCGTGCAGCGGCACGTCATCCCGAACCTGCTTGGACCGGTGGTCATCTACATGACGCTGCTGGTGCCCCAGGTCATCATCCTCGAGAGCTTCCTGTCGTTCCTGGGCCTCGGCGTCCAGGAGCCGATGACGAGCTGGGGCGTTCTCATTTCCGTCGGCGCGAAGAACATCGGCACCGCCAACTGGCTGCTGCTGTTCCCCGCGTTTTTCCTTGTCTCGACGCTGTTTGCGCTGAATTTCATCGGCGACGGACTTCGCGATGCACTCGATCCGAAGGACAGGTGAGGCAATGGCGAACGAAAGCATCCTTTCGGTCAAGGACCTGCGCGTCCGCTTCCGCACGCTTGACGGCGTTGTCGATGCCGTCAAGGGCATCAACCTCAACGTGCGGGCGGGCGAGACGGTAGCTGTCGTAGGCGAGTCGGGCTCCGGCAAGAGCCAGACGATGATGGCTGCGATGAACCTGCTGGCCAGCAATGGCGAGGCGACCGGGGCCGTCGAGTATCGCGGCAAGAACCTGCTTACGCTCAGCAAGCAGGAACTCAACAAGGTTCGCGGACGCAAGATCACGATGATCTTCCAGGAGCCGATGACCTCGCTCGATCCGCTTTACACGATCGGCAATCAGCTCATGGAGCCGATCATGCGGCATCGTGGGCTCGGCGCCGCGCAAGCCCGCGCCGAAGCCCTCAGGCTGCTCGAACTGGTCAAGATACCGGATCCTGAGCGACGCCTGAAATCCTATCCGCACGAAATGTCGGGCGGCCAGCGCCAGC
Source organism: Mesorhizobium sp. SCN 65-20 (assembly GCA_001724355.1). GTDB lineage: Bacteria > Pseudomonadota > Alphaproteobacteria > Rhizobiales > Rhizobiaceae > Aminobacter. The sequence continues at coordinate 2,881 of MEEF01000050.1, forward strand.
GTGTCATGATCGCGATGGCGCTCGCCAATGACCCGGACATCCTGATCGCTGACGAGCCGACCACCGCCTTGGACGTCACCATCCAGGCGCAGATCCTTGCACTGCTTGCGGAGCTGCAGCGGAAGCTCGGCATGGCGATTGTCTTCATCACGCACGATCTCGGCATCGTCCGGCGCTTTGCCGACCGGGTCTATGTCATGCGTTCCGGAGAGGTGGTGGAGGAAGGGCAGGCGGACGAACTCTTCGCCAACCCGCAGCATCCCTATACCAAGATGCTGCTCGCCGCCGAGCCGACCGGGCGCAAGGCGCCGCCGCCTGGCAATGCGCCGATCCTGCTGGAAGGCCGCAACGTCGAAGTCGAGTTCAAGATCGGCGGCGGCTTCCTCGCCGGGCCGCCGATGCTGCTCAAGGCGGTCGACCGCATATCCGTCACGCTCAAACGTGGTCAGACGATCGGCATCGTCGGTGAATCCGGGTCGGGAAAATCGACGCTCGGGCGGGCGCTGCTGCGTCTCCTGCCCAGCGAGGGATCGATCCGCTTCGGCAGTCACGACCTCTCCAAGGCTGATCGCAGTGACATGCGTCCGCTTCGGCGGGAGCTCCAGCTGGTCTTCCAGGACCCGTTCGGCTCGCTGTCGCCGCGCATGACCGTGGGGCAGATCATCACTGAGGGCCTGCTCGTCCACGAGCCGTCCCTGTCGGGCAAGGAACGCGACGCACGCGCGGTCGAGGCGCTGCGTGAGGTCGGCCTCGATCCGGCGATGCGCAATCGCTATCCGCATGAGTTCTCAGGCGGCCAGCGCCAGCGCATTGCGATTGCCCGCGCGATGATTCTGAAGCCGAAGGTGGTCGTGCTCGACGAGCCGACCTCGGCGCTCGATCGGTCGGTGCAGAAGCAGATCGTCGAACTCCTGCGCAACCTGCAGGCGGACCACGACCTCTCCTACCTGTTCATCAGCCACGACCTGGCAGTCGTTCGTGCCATGTCCGACTACATCATTGTCATGAAGCAGGGAAAGATCGTCGAGGAGGGGCCGACGGAGGAGATCTTCGGCGATCCGCGCGAACCCTATACCAAGACGCTGATGGCCGCCGCCATCGACGAGACGAAGTTCCGTCAGTCGGTGTAGCTGGTTCTCGAGGCGGCCTGCGGGCCGCCTCCATTTCCAGAGTTTGGCCGGTACATCCGTCTTCTGCGGGGAGCGCCCACCGCGCCGGAAGCGATAGCCTCGCGCAGGCTTTTGTGGATACTCTGCACTGTTTTGCTTGATGAAATGCGGCGGGCCTCTTCGCGAAGCTGAGCCTTCGATCTTTGGTCGTAGAGCTGGAGCTTTTTTGGCCCGATCGACATTGGGAAAGCCTCGGGGAAAGCCTAGACAAAACAGACCGGATGATCTGGTGAATTGGGACGGACTAGAGAATCCGGGGCGTATCGGTAGTCTGTTTCAGACAGCTGCGTTTGCATGGCAAGGTGCAAAGAATGCAGATGCCCGGTGGCGCTCGACGACTTCTCGCAGATAGCAGCCGTCTGCGGGTAGTGCACGCTTGTCCACGCCATTTCTGGTAAAAATCTCATTCCACAAATGAACCGTCGCGGCCCGGGACACACGCGCATCCACGGTTGCTTTCAAAGTGGGATCGAGGACCCACATAGCATCACGCCAGTGTATCGGATAGATCGCCTCTGTCGGACAGGCCGCGCCCTCCAGGTCATACTCTTCGATTACGCGTGTAAGCAGACGTGGGCCCAGGTCGCCCCAATTCGCTCGATCGCGCACTTCCCAACAATATTCTGCAGCAAGTTGCATTGCCTCATGGCCGGCGGGGAAGCGCAGTACAGCCCCATTGATGAATTCATCGTCTTGGCGCGCGAACACGAATTGATCAGTAGGAAAAGCGTCGCCTGTGCATAAGACGTCGGTGTCAACCCAGCAGGTGCCTGTCTCGTATATCATCCTGTAACGAAACATATTGGAAAAGGCGGATACCTTTTCTCCGTCTCCTTGGTAGAAAAAGACCCTGTCTCTGTCGTATATCTCAGATGCGTCTTTTAGGATGCACCCTTCCGGCACTTCCAATGCTGGGTCGTATGAATAAAGTGCAAAGTGGTATCCGTGATCTAGGAAGCTTTGAATACAAAGACGACTATGAGGTGACAGGCTGCCCCCAAACCAGAACGATGCAAAATCCTGCCCCATTCAATGCGCCGCCCTGGTTATTTGCTTAAACATTTCCACATAGCGCTGTGTCATGACCTGTTCGCCGAGCTCGGCCAAAAAGAAGCCTCGCATATGTTCGATGTATCTGCGCCGAAATTCAGGATTCTGGACGCATGCCACGGCGCGTGGCAGGTCGCGCTGATCATAAACGACAATATCGCCAAATCCGTTCTCAATGGCGCACGTCGCGCTGGTACTCTTGCCGCAGAGAATTGCGGGAACTCCGTTCACAACCGACGTGGCGAACCGATTGGTACTTTTTTGCGTCTCGGCTGGGTCGAATGCGATCAAACTAAAAGACACGTTTCGCAGATGATGAATAAAGGTATCGTACTGCCATGGAATGGTTCGATCAGTGTAATCCTTCAACGTGCCAAATGATCTAGGATTCCCGATTATGCTGAAAGAAATCCCCGTTCCTTCGAGCAAATCTAAAAATGGTCTCGCGGCACTGAAGTTTCCTGTTCCAGCATTGCCAAACCAAACTGCACGGCTGCAAACGTCAACAACTCGCCCATCCTCGTGATCAACGTAATCTAGCCAGTCAGGAATGACATGTGTTGGAAGAGATGGAGCCAGGCTTTGCAATTCATCGCCAAGCCCGTCGGTTGGCGACAGGAGGGCATCTGCAATTTCCACAAGTTGATCAAATCGCCACTTGGTGTGAACGCCGGCGATCGATCTGCCGCCATTGGCATAGTGGCGATCGCAAACACAATATACTATTTGGGCACCCCGACCGCGTGCCATGCGGAGACGGTCGAGAGTTCTATCGGAGCAGAGTTGGACCACCACGTAAACGGACGCGTCATCACCCCAGCCGAGCTCGGCTGGGAAGCCGGCCTTGGCCAGCGCCCGGGCGGGGAATAGCGCCCTGAGCCGGGACGAGGCGTAGTCAATATGTGGTTCCCAAAATGGAAGAAAGCGAACCAATCCAGTCATTAGGTTGATTTGCTGCCTTTGGCCCGCATTCTAATACGCCGAATGGAGCGCCTGGCTCTTCCGTAGATGGACTTATTGTACTTGTGAAGCTGATGTTCTAGTTCGGCAATCCGTGAATTCAGACCCGTGACGTCGACAGGCGCAACGGCTGGTGCGGTCGGCGGAGGGGAAGCGACAGGCTTGGGTGCCCAGCTTAGCCGTCCAACGTTTCCAAAAATAACCTGAAGAAATTCGTTTGCGCGGACTGACAGCAACCCGAACACGGTATCTGTCATTGATTTGGTCAGGGGGCTGTTCTTGCCAACGACCAATACGCCGAGGCCATGACTGTGGCCGAATTCAACATGAGGATATTGCTCGCGAATCTTGCGCCAGAAGCGCCAAACTCCGAAATCACTCCTAAATTCGTTGGTATCGTGGAAGAGTATGACGCCCTGGTCTGACATCTTCCCAATCCACTGATCAAAATCGCGCCGGACAGCCTCGGCGGTGTGGAATCCGTCGATATGGAGCAGATCGATGGAGCCTTCGGCAAATTGTGGCAAGGCCTCGCTGAAGTTCATTCGCAAGTAGCCCGCAAATTCCTTGTACTGTGCCAGGTTGTTGCGGAAGTCGCTAAAAACCGAAGAACTGTGCGTTCCGGCGTGCGCATCACCGATCCAGTTGTCGACGGCAACGCACTCGGACTCCGTTTGGAGATGCCTGACGGCCTGGCAGGCGGCTAGAAAGCTGGCGCCGTTGTGAACTCCAAGTTCAACCAAACGCCGCGGCTTGAGGAGAGTAAGGACGGAGAACAAAAATGGGATATGCTCACCCCAAGCTGATCCGGGGCGGTGTTCAATTGGCCAGAAAGCGGACTGCAGGGCGTCAACCAGAGCATCGCTTGTAACTGGCGCTGGCGTCGCGTCGGCTAACGCGGGGAAAGTCCGATTGCCAAAGTCAGTGAGTTCTCGGATCTCATCTTCGATGACATCGAAATTTTCGTGTTTCAAGAAGCCTCTCCTGGCAATTCGCTCTAGTATTCTGTTCTGATGAGGAATTTCGATCGGACGGTGCCCATCTAACAGGCCCACCGCTTTTGCCAGCGTCGCGGGTACTGAGATCATGGGCAAGTGGTTGTGGAAGCAATCGAAATTCTGCATCGCGACATCAATGTCACGAGCATTGTTCGCGATGCCGTATTGGTGGACCAAAGCTGGCGCAAAAGACCATCCTGATTGGCCGTCGACCATCATTCGATTGAGGATATCGAACCAATGGTGCCCCTGCCGTGGGTCGTAATCTGGTGTGGAAAGATAGCTGTCGCATCCCTGAAGTATTTTGCTTCTCGCTTGCTCCTGGGATCGAATGGGGAGGTGGATCAATTCGCCAAACGCAAAGCCCTCGATCTGCCCCATGAGTCGGTGCGCAACATTGTGCGCCCCTTGTGTAATTGCGTAGTCGGCGTCGGCTGCTATGTTTCGCCTAATGGCGACTTTGCCAAACGGGGAAGGTGAGCGATCCCGATATCCGTCAATGGATTGGCCAATAGGGCCCGGATGTCTTGGGTAGCTGTTTCGCCAGTGGAAGGTCAGTACATCGTACGATTCGACAGATGACAGTGTTTCGACAAACGACTGCTTGTCAGCAAATGTAAGGAACTCATCCGCGTCAAGAACAAATACCCACTCAAGGTCCGCCAGATCATTCACCGCCATCCTGCGGAGGACGTTCAGGACGACGTGCTGATCGTATGTGGGTTGCTTGTACTCAACCAGACGCAGGCGGGGGATCGCTCGGGATACCTCACGAAGGAATTCGAGAGTTCCGTCGACGGATCCATGGTCCGCAACCAGCACGTAATCAAAAAGTTCCAACTGGTGGAACGTCCAAGCCTCAATGACATCCGCCTCGTCGCGGATCATCGAGATGACTGCATTCTTCAACTGATCACCCCTCGCAGGTCGCGAATATGAGTGCTCGAAACTGTTGTCAATAGAGTGGGGAAAGTTCGGCCAAGGTTATGAAGCGCACGCGTCGGGCTTGGTCGATATCAGATCTTGCGCTCGAGGCAGGCGAAATCCTGCGCCGAGTCGACCATCCCGCCATTTTGGTAGATACCCGCCCGGCCAGGGAGCAAGATGGTGTGCGTTATGCGATGGGGTATGCCGCCGGGGACTGGTTGAGACGGGTGGTGGCAAGCGACTGGTTGTTCTGCTGCCGCCCCTGGCAGCAGCCTTCAAGCGGCAAGGCCGGTCGAGCGGGCACAGCAATTCGATTGCTACCGCAATCTTTGCGGTTGGGCTTTCGGGAGGTGTCTAAGCTTTTGATTTTTCTGGTCGGAGTGGCAGGATTCGAACCTGCGACCCCATCGTCCCGAACGATGTGCGCTACCAGGCTGCGCTACACTCCGTGACCAGACGGCGGGTGTATAGCTGCCGGTTCTGCATCCTGCAAGCGGCAAAGGCCTGACCAGCGCATTTTTTCGCAAGTGAATATTCTTGCTACGCTTTTGGGGCTTTGTTCCCCCGTTTGGAGAGGGGACACCGCACGATTCTTGCGGTAAACGGTTGTTGGAAGAGAGGCGCACCGCGTGGCGCCCCGCGTGGAGTTTGCCGTGAACATCAAGCCTGTCGATCAAGTCGCGCCCAACACCTTCGAGTTCGAAACGCGCGCCCTGGTCAAGCCGACCGGTTTTCGCGAATACGATGCGCGCTGGTGGTTCGGGCACCCGAGTTCGGACAAGGAGCCGGAACTGAACCTGATCGGCGTGCAAGCGCTCGGCATGGGCATCGGCACGCTGATTCGCCGCCTTGGCGCGGGCCCCGACATCGTCACGGGCCACGATTTCCGCTCGTACTCGCTGTCGATCAAGCTGGCGCTGGTGTCGGGCCTGCTTGCAGCCGGCGCGCGGGTGAAGGACATCGGGCTGGCACTTTCGCCCATGGCCTATTTCGCCCAGTTCGCGCTTGATACGCCATCGGTTGCGATGGTGACCGCTTCGCACAACGAGAACGGCTGGACCGGCGTGAAGATGGGCGCTCAGCGGCCCCTGACCTTCGGCCCGGACGAAATGACGGCGCTGAAGGAAATCGTGCTCAACGGCGACTTCGAGCTGATCGGCGGCGGCGCCTACGAATTCGTGCCGGATTTCCGCAAGACCTATCTCGACGATCTGGTGGCCGGCAAGCGCATCGGCCGCAAACTCAAGGTGGTGGCCGCCTGCGGTAACGGCACCGCCGGCGCTTTCGCGCCCGAGGCGCTCGAGCGCATCGGCTGCGAGGTGATTCCGCTCGATGTCGAGCTCGACCACACGTTCCCGCACTACAATCCGAACCCTGAGGACATGCAGATGCTGCATGCGATCCGCGACAAGGTTCTGGAGACGGGTGCGGACGTCGGTCTCGGCTTCGACGGCGACGGCGATCGCTGCGGCGTGGTCGACAACGAGGGCAATGAGATCTTCGCCGACAAGGTCGGCGTGATGCTGGCGCGGGACATCGCCTCCATCCACGCCGGCTCCACCTTTGTCGTCGACGTCAAGTCTACCGGCCTCTTCAACACCGACAATGTGCTCAGCGCATACGGCGCCAAGACCGACTACTGGAAGACCGGTCACTCCTACATCAAGCGGCGTGTCGCCGAGCTTGGCGCGATCGCCGGCTTCGAAAAGTCGGGCCATTTCTTCTTCAACCCGCCGATCGGGCGGGGCTATGACGACGGCCTCGTCACAGCGATCGCGGTCTGCCAGATGCTCGACCGCAATCCCGGCCGGTCCATGGCCGATCTCTACCGGGCCCTGCCGCTCACCTTCGGCACGCCGACCATGTCGCCGCATTGCGACGACGAGGTGAAGTATGGTGTCGTGGACAAGGTGGTTGCCGACTTCGAGGCCATGAGACGCGACGGCGAACTGTTCGCCGGGCAGAAGATCGTCGATCTGATCACGGTCAACGGCGTGCGTGTGGTGGCAGAGGACGGGACCTGGGGGCTGGTGAGGGCCTCGTCCAACAAGCCGGAACTGGTCGTGGTGGTGGAGAGCCCGGTGTCGCCGGAACGGCGGCGGGAAATGTTCGAAGGCGTCGACGCCGTGCTGAGGCGCAACCCGGCGGTCGGCGCCTATAACCAGACGTTCTGAGGGGCGGGGCATGGTTGAGAGGATCGTCAGTTTCGTGATGAGCGGCGGCGTGGGGTCGCGGCTCTGGCCGCTGTCGCGCGAGGACAACCCCAAGCAGTTCCACGATCTGTCGGGCGACGGCTCGATGCTGGTCAAGACGCTGAGGCGGCTTGCCGCAAGAGACGAGGGCGAAACGCCGATCTATCTGATCGCATCCGAGCGTCACGCAATGCGCGTGCGCGACGACCTCGCCGCAATCGATCTAGCCGGCGGCGGCGCGATTTTCGAGCCGACGGGTCGCAACACGGCAGCAGCGGTGGCGATTGCCGCGCTGCAGACGATCAAGGCCTATGGCGACGGCATCGTGCTCGTGGTGCCGTCCGACCACGAGATTTCGACGCAGCGGCAATTCTGGGAAACGGTGGAGCGCGGCGTGCCAGCGGCAAGCGCTGGCCGGATGGTTGTGTTCGGCATCCGCCCGACCGCGCCTGAGACGGGCTACGGCTACATCGAGGCCGGCGCCGAGAGCGGCAGCGTATCCGACGTCACGCGCTTTGTCGAAAAGCCCGACCTCAAGACGGCCGAAGGCTATCTCGCCGCCGGCAACTTCTTCTGGAACGCGGGCATCTTCCTGTTCAGGGCGAGCGCGATGCGCGAGGCTTTCCTCACGCACCAGCCGGAGATCTGGCGGAAGGCGGAGGCGGCGTTCAAGGCGGCGACCAGCGACCTCTCCGGCGTCTACATGCCGCTGGACCTTTACCAGGACATCCCGTCGAACTCGATCGACTATGCCATCATGGAGCGCGTCAGCGGCATCGCCATGGTGCCGGCGAGCTTCCGCTGGAACGACCTCGGCTCGTGGCAATCGCTGCTCGACGTCAGCCCCTCCGACAAGGACGGCAACGTGATTGTCGGCGACGTCGTCGCCATCGATTGCGAGAACTCCTATCTGCGCGGCGAGGGCCGCCTGCTCTCTGCCATCGGCCTGAAGGACGTCGCCATCGTCTCGACCTCGGATGCGACCTTCGTCGCCCCGGTCAGCCACAGCCAGAACGTCAAGAAGATCGTCGAGCAGCTCGAGAAGAGCGGGCGTCTGGAGACCAAGTTCACCCCCGCCCATGGCCGGGTGCTCGCCAACGGCGCCTGGCGCAGGCGCGTGCAGCATTGGCTTATGGAGGAGACGCTGCCGCTGTGGTCGACCGTCGGCGTCGACGACCAGTTCGGCGGTTTCCACGAAGCGCTCGGCTTTGACGCGAAGCCGCTAGCCAAGCCCAAGCGCATGCGCACCATGGCGCGCCAGGTCTACGCCTTTGCGGTCGCCAAGCAGCGCGGCTGGGATGGCAGGGCCGACGAGCTGATCGACCACGGCATCCGTTTCATGGCCGACAAGGGGCGCACCGAACGGGGCGGCTGGGTGCGCACGCTCAACCCGGACGGCAACGTCGCCGACCCGGTCGAGGACGCTTACGACCACGCCTGCGTGTTGCTGGCGCTTGCCCATGCCCATCGTGTCGGCAACCGGGAAGCTCTCAGGCTAGGCGAGGAAACTTTCGCCTTCCTCGACCAGCATCTCGAGGACGAGCGCATGACGGGCTTCATGGAGAGCCCGGACGGCGAGGGCGTGCGGCGTTCGAACCCGCATATGCACCTGCTCGAAGCCTTCCTGGCCTGGCATGCCGTGACCGGCGACCGCGCCTATCTGCGCCGTGCGGCACGCATCATCGACCTGTTCCGCAGCCACTTCTTCGAGGTGGACAGCTGGACGCTGGGCGAGTTCTTCGACCGCGATTGGCATCCCGCGCCGGGCGAGAAGGGGCAATGGACCGAGCCCGGGCACCACTTCGAATGGGCGTCTCTGCTGGTCGACTTTGCCGACAAGAGTGGCCAGAAGGACCTGGTCGCCTTCGGCCGCAAGCTCTACGCCTCGGCAATCGCCAACGGTCTGAACCGGGCCACCGGGCTCGCCTACGGCGCCGTCTCCCGCCAGGGGCTGCCGCTGGACCGCATTTCGCGCAGTTGGCCGCAGACGGAGGCGATCAAGGCGGCCGTGGCGCTGGACGGCACGGGTGGCCCCGATCTCAAGCCGGAGATCGAGGCGCGTGTTGGACGCCTGTTCCGCTGGCACATCGACCCGGCGCCGCAGGGGCTCTGGATCGATCAGATCGACGAGCGTGGCCGTTCGCTGGCCAAGGAAGTACCGGCCAGCATCTTCTACCATCTGGTGACGGCGCTGACGCAGTATCTCGACAAGACCGAGGATGTGTCTCACTGACACCGTCGAAAAAAGCCGGCCAATTGGCCGGCTTTTTTCATAACGCGTTCATGCGATCAGTACGGGCTCTGGACGTCGCCGGTTTCCACATAGACCGATTTGAGCTGGGAGTAGTGCGACAGCGCGGCAAGCGAGTTCTCGCGACCGATGCCCGACTGCTTGGCGCCGCCGAAGGGGATTTCGACCGGCGTCAGATTGTAGGCGTTGATCCAGCAGGTGCCGGCCTTGAGTTCGCCGATGACGCGATGGCCGCGCGTAAGGTCCTTGGTGAAGACGCCGGCAGCGAGGCCGAACTCGGTGTCGTTGGCGCGCGTGATCACCTCGTCCTCGCTGTCGAATGACAGCACGCTCATCACCGGCCCGAAGATCTCCTCGCGGGCGATGCGCATCTTGTCTTTCACGCCAGTGAAGACGGTCGGCTCGACGAAGAAGCCACCCTCGAAGCCCTGCAGGGAAGGCACCCCACCACCGCAGCGTAGCTCCGCGCCTTCGCTTCTGCCGACGGCGATGTAGTCCATGACCTTGGCATGCTGTGCCTTGCTGACCAGCGGGCCCATCTGGGTTTCGGGATCGAGCGGATCGCCGATGCGGATCGACTTGGTGCGTTCGACCAGTCGCTCGACGAAACGGTCGTGCAGGCCCTTCTGGACGAAGACACGCGTGCCGTTGGAGCAGACCTGGCCGGTCGAGTAGAAATTACCAAGCATGGCGCCGCCGATGGCGTTCTCGAGGTCGGCATCGTCGAAGACGATCAGCGGCGACTTGCCGCCCAACTCCATCGTCGCGTGCTTCATGTGCGAGCCGGCAAGCGACAGCACCTTCTTGCCCGTGGGCACCGAGCCGGTGAGCGAGATCTTGTCGACGGCAGGATGCGAGGCCAGAGCTGCGCCCACATCGCCATAGCCCTGGACGACGTTGAACAGTCCGTCGGGCAGCCCGGCCTCGGAATAGACTTCGGCGAGCGCCAGCGCCGAGAGCGGGGTGTTTTCGGAAGGCTTGAACACCATGGCGTTGCCCATGGCGAGCGCCGGCGCAGACTTCCAGCCGGCGATCTGGATCGGGTAATTCCAGGCGCCGATGCCGACGCAGACGCCGAGCGCTTCGCGCTTGGTGTAGGCGAAGGGGCCGCCGAGATCGACGTAGTCGCCGTTGAAGGCGGCGATGGCGCCGGCGAAGAATTCGAGACAGTCGGCGGCCGAGGCGGCATCGGCCACCAGCGTCTCCTGGATCGCCTTGCCGGTGTCGAGCGTCTCCAGACGGGAAAGCTCCTCGTTGCGGGCGCGCAGGATGTCGGCGGCGCGGCGCAGGATGCGGCCGCGCTCGACCGGCTTCAGCCGCGCCCAGGCCGGCTGCGCCTCGCGCGCGGCTTCGACGGCCAGCTCGACGATGTTCTGCGTCGCCGAGCGCAACTCGGCGATCGTCTCGCCGGTAGCCGGATATATGACCGGGATCGATGCCCCGCGTTCGTCGTCGATGTAGCGGCCGTTGACATAATGCGAGGCTTTGGGCTGGGCGCGCATGCGTTTGCTCCAGTTGTATTTTCTGTGTCCGGGCGAGTTGGCCGGATGATGCTCTATCTGTCCGAGACCTGCCAGCGCGGATTGATCCACGGCTCCTGGTTGGACGGTGCAAGCGGCGTCCGCCCGAGGATGTGATCGGCGGCCTTTTCTCCGGTCATGATCGACGGCGAGTTGAGATTGCCGTTGGTGACGCGCGGGAAGATGGACGAGTCCGCGACGCGCAGGCCCTCGACGCCGATCACTCGGCATTCGGGGTCGACCACGCTCGTCGGGTCGTCGGCGCGGCCCATGCGGCAGGTGCCGCAGGGATGATAGGCACTCTCCGAATGCTCGCGGATGAAAGTGTCCAGTTCATCGTCGGTCTGCACGTGGCTGCCGGGGGAGATCTCGCGACCGCGGAACGGGTCGAACGCCGATTGCGCGAAGAGTTCGCGGGTGAGGCGGATGCAGTGGCGGAAGTCCCTCCAGTCGTCCGGATGGGACATATAGTTGAAGCGGATTTCGGGCTTGGCCCACGGGTCGCTCGAGCGCAGGCTGATCGAGCCGCGCGACTTTGACCGCATCGGCCCGACATGGACCTGGAAACCATGCGACTTGGCGGCTGCCTTGCCGTCGTAGCGGATCGCGGCTGGCAGGAAGTGGAACTGGATGTCGGGATAGTCGACACCCGCTGCCGAACGCACGAATGCCGCCGCCTCGAAGTGGTTGGTGGCGCCGAGGCCGCTCTTGAACAGCAGCCACTCGGCCCCGATCAGCGCCTTGGAGAACGGGTTCAGCACGGAGTGCAGCGTCACCGGCTGCGTCGCTTCCTGCTGGATGTACAGCTCCATGTGGTCCTGGAGATTCTGGCCGACACCCTTTCGGTCGGCCACCACCTCGATGCCATGTTTCCTGAGGTGCTCGGCAGGCCCGATGCCCGACAGCATCAAAAGCTTCGGCGAATTGATCGACGAGGCCGCCACGATCACTTCACGTCGCGCCTTAACGACCTGAATCTTCTTGCGAGCTTCGAATTCGACGCCAACCGCGCGTTGATTCTCCATCACCACACGCCGGGCGAAACCATTGACGATGCGTACGTTTCCGCGCTTGAGCGCCGGACGCAGATAGGCGTTGGCAACCGACCAGCGACGGCCCCTGTGGATGGTCTGCTCCATCGGCCCGAAACCTTCCTGCTTCGAGCCGTTGTAGTCATCGGTGAGTTCGAAGCCGGCCTGGTGGCCGGCCTCGACGAAGGCCTGATAGAGCGGATTCTTGCGTAGCCCGCGCTGCACATGCAGCGGTCCCTTGGTGCCGCGCCAGCCGTCCTCGCCGCCTGACACGTGCTCCATACGCTTGAAATAGGGGAGCACGTCGGCGTAGCCCCAGCCAGTTGCGCCCTGCTCGGCCCAGTGGTCGAAGTCGTGCGCGTGGCCCCGCACATAGACCATGCCGTTGATCGAGGACGAGCCCCCGAGAACCTTGCCGCGCGGGGTGGCAAGCACGCGGCCGCCGAGATGCGGCTCGGACTCGCTGGCATACCCCCAGTCATAGCGGCTCATGTTGAGCGGGATCGACAGGGCCGAAGGCATCTGGATGAGCGGGCCGAAATCGGTGCCGCCATATTCGATGACGATGACCGAGTGCTTGCCGTCCTCCGACAGACGATAGGCCATGGCTGCACCGGCGGAGCCGGAGCCGACGATTACGAAATCTGCTTCAAGCATTGTTGATGTGAACCATGAAATCGGCGAGCGAGACGTTGCCGCCAGTTGCGACGACGAGCACGGTCTTGCCGGCTACGTCGACCTTTCCTCCCAGAAGTGCCGCCAGCGACGATGCGCCGGACGGTTCGAGCACGAGCTTCAGGCGCTCGAATGCCACTTTCATCGCGCGCCGGACGGCCGCGTCTTGGACCGCCAGACCGCGCACGTTTGCCGTGGTGACGGCGGCATAGGGCGCATCGCCCGGCTTGCGCGCCATCAGGCCATCGCAGATCGACTTGCCGCCGAGCGGCATCGTTTCGATCACCCCGTGGGCCAGCGACGTGCCCATGCCGTTGAAGCCCTCGGGCTCCACCGCGTAGACCTGCGTTTGCGGCGACAGATAGTGGAAGGCGAGCGACACGCCGCCGATGAGCCCGCCTCCGCCGACAGGGCAGAGCACGATGTCGGCGGTGGCGTCCTTGGCCGACAGTTGCTCGAGCGCCTCGATGCCGGCGCCGGCCTGGCCGGCGACGATCTCCGGATCGTCGAATGGGTGGAGCAGGGCGAGCCCTTCCGTCTCGGAAATCTCGCGCGCCTTGGCCGCAGCTACCTCTTCCCGGGCCTTGTCACCATGGTCGGTGAGCACGACGCGGGCGCCATAGCCCTTGGTCGCCTCGCGCTTGGCGGCGGGGGCATCGATGGGCATGACGATGGTGACGGGAATGCCGAGCGCCTCGCCGGCAGCGGCGAGCCCTTGCGCGAAGTTGCCCGAGGAATAGGCGACCACGCCGCGCCGCGCCTCGTCGGGCGAAAGCTGTTTCAGCCGCCAGTAGGCGCCGCGCGCCTTGAACGAGCCGGCCCATTGCAACGACTCCGCCTTGACGAAGACGCGCGCAGCGCCGGTCTCGCGGGCGAGGGCGGCGGATTCGAGCAGCGGGGTGAGCTGTGTCGCGCGCGAGGTCTCGGCATAGGCCTGGCGGAGCCGGTCGAGGTCAGGGACTTGGGTCATCATTCGCCTCTCGGGAAACGCTTGTTCGGTCGCACGGTCATCGGCTGGCATCCGCATGCGAGAGCTTGGCGTCGAGGTAGTCCTCGACCAGCGCGACTGCGGTCGCAGCATCGGGTATGCCCTCACGCAGGGCATGGCGGATGTAGAGGCCGTCGATCAGGGCGGCGGCACCCTCGGCGATGCGGTGGGCCTCGTCACGCGGCAGCAGGTGGACGAGACCGCTCATCAGGTTGGAGTGGAGGCGGCAGCCGTAGATCCTGAGCAGGCGCCGCAGCGCCGTCGATTTCTGTGCCTCGACGTAGAAGGCAAGCCAGGCGGCGATGGTTTCGGCGCGGAACTGCTTGTCCGAGAAGTTCACCGAGATGACCGCGGAGATGCGGGCGACGGGCGTTTCGGTACCCTTCAGCGCGGCGATGGTGTCGGCCGTGAGTTCCGAGAGCAGGTGGCGCATCGTGGCCGCCAGCAGCAAGTCCTTGGCACCGAAATAATGGTGCGCGAGCGCCGACGAGACGCCCGCCCGTCCGGCGATATCCGACATGGTGACGTCGAGAGTGCCGCGCTCGCCGATCGCCGAGATCGTTGCATCGATCAGAGCCCTGCGGCGCAGCGGCTCCATTCCAACCTTTGGCATCCTTGCTCCTCCAGCTGGGGAAAGTATTTTTAATTGACTCATCAATCAACAAAAAACGCGGCGCATTCAGTCGCGATTGCGGCATTGCATGTGATGGAAAATTGTTCATACTTGAACGGAATTGAAGGGCTGGATTTGCCCGGCAAATGGCGCAACATACGCAATGGCGATGGAGACCAAGATGACCGCATGTATCGTGGGCTGGGCGCATTCGCGTTTCGGCAAGCTGGAAGGCGAAACGCTGGAAAGCCTGATCACGCAGGTGGCAAACGAGGCGCTGGCGCATGCCGGCATCGGGCCAGACGACGTCGATGAGATCGTGCTCGGGCACTTCAACGCCGGCTTCTCCGCCCAGGATTTCACCGCGAGCCTTGTGCTGCAGGCTGACGACCGGCTGCGCTTCAAGCCGGCGACGCGGGTCGAGAATGCCTGCGCGACAGGTTCGGCAGCTGTCCGCCAGGGCATCCGCGCGGTCAATGCCGGTCAGCGCATCGTATTGGTGGTCGGCGCCGAGCAGATGACCACGACGCCGGGGCCGGAGATCGGCAAGAACCTTCTGCGCGCTTCCTACTTGCCTGAGGACGGCGACACGCCGGCTGGCTTCGCGGGCGTGTTCGGCAAGATCGCCCAGGCCTATTTCCAGCGCTATGGCGACCAGTCGGACGCGCTGGCGATGATTGCCGCCAAGAACCACAAGAACGGCGTCGACAATCCCTATGCGCAGATGCGCAAGGACTTCGGCTTCGACTTCTGCCGCCAGGAAAGCGAGAAGAATCCGTTCGTCGCCGGACCGCTGAAGCGCACCGATTGCTCGCTCGTTTCCGACGGGGCAGCGGCGCTGGTGCTGACCGACAGCACGACGGCGCTGAAGATGCGGCGGGCGATCGCCTTCCGCGCCAACGAACACGTTCAGGACTTCCTGCCGATGTCGAAGCGCGACATCCTGCAGTTCGAAGGCTGCGAACTGGCCTGGACCAGGGCGCTGAAGTCGGCGGGCGTTTCGCTCGACGACCTGTCCTTCGTCGAGACGCATGACTGCTTCACCATCGCCGAACTCATCGAATACGAGGCCATGGGGCTTGCGCCGCGCGGCGAGGGTGCCCGCATCGCAATGGAAGGCGTCACTGCCAAGGACGGCCGCCTGCCGGTCAATCCCTCCGGCGGCCTCAAGTCCAAGGGTCATCCGATCGGCGCGACCGGCGTGTCGATGCATGTGCTGACTGCCATGCAGCTTGCCGGCGAGGCCGGCGGCATCCAGGTCAAGGACGCCAAGCTCGGCGGCATCTTCAACATGGGTGGCGCTGCCGTCGCCAACTACGTCTCGATCCTGGATCGCATCAGATGAGGCATTCCGCCGTGGTCATCGGCGGCGCCTCGGGCATCGGCCTTGCTGTGGCCGAACGCCTAGTCGCCGACGGTTGGCCACTGGCGATGATCGATGCCGACGCGGCGGCTCTCGCTGCCGCCCAGGACGTGATCGACAATGACGACGTGGTCTTCATCGAGGCCGACCCCACGGACGAGGACGACATGGCCGAGGCCCTGGACCAGGTCGTGGATCGCCTGGGACTGGTGGGCGGTGTCGTCTCCCTGGCGGGGTTTGCGCGCGCGGCAACAGTAGAGGATACGAGCGCCGAGACGTTGCGCGAGGCGCTCGAGGTGAACCTCATCGCCCCGTTCATAGCCTCGCGCGCGGCGCTGGAACGCATGGGAGCAGCGCTCTCGATCGTCAATGTTGCGTCGGTCTCCGCTTTGCGTGCGGGCCAGGGGCAACTGGCGGCCGCCGCTTCCCAGGCGGGACTGAAACTGATGTCCGAAGTTCTGGCGCAGGAATTCGGCAGCAGGGGCGTGCGCGTCAACACGGTGGCCGCGGGACCGACCGAGGACGAGGCAGATCCAGGCGGCGGCAATGGTGCGCTGGGGCGCCGAAGCGTGCCTCAAGGCCGATATGCCGAGCCGGACGAGGTGGCTGCTGCGGTCGCCTTCCTGCTCTCCGCCGAGGCAAGCTACATTACCGGCCATGTGCTGGCCGTGGATGGCGGAATCCTTGCCGCCGGGCTATCACACGGGAGGCCGTGACGGCCCCCGAAAGACAGATCCGCTAGTGCATGAAGGCTCTCAATAAATGACAAATCCGGTTGTGGTCGAGGTGCTGCGCGGCGGCCTCGTCGAAAGCGTCCATCGTGGGTCGATCGTCGTCGTCGATGCCAGCGGCAGGACGGTGTTCGAAGCTGGCGATGCGGAACGGCCGGTGTTTCCGCGTTCCGCCGTCAAGGCCATCCAGGCGCTGCCGCTCGTCGAGAGCGGTGCCGCCGACGCCTATGGATTCGGAGATCGAGAACTGGCGCTCGCCTGCGCGTCCCATTCCGGCGAACCGCCGCATGCCGAACTGGCGAAGGCGATGCTGGCCAAGGCCGGCATGGATCCCGACGCGCTAGAGTGTGGCGCCCACTGGCCGTCCAGCCAGGGTGCGTTGGTCGCACTGGCGCGCACCGGCGGGACGCCCAGCGCTCTGCACAACAACTGCTCGGGCAAGCACGCCGGCTTCGTCTGCACATGCCGCCATCTCGGAATCCCGAACCTGGGCTACGTCAAGCCGGAACACCGCTTCCAGGAGATGGTTCGCGAGACAATGGAGAGTGTGACCGGGGCTGTCCATGACGAAGCCAATCGCGGCACCGACGGCTGCTCCATCCCGACCTTCGCCGTGCCGCTGCGCAATCTGGCGCTCGGCTTCGCCAGGATGGCGAGCGGTGCCGGCCTCGCTCCGGAGCGGGCCAAGGCTGCGCGCCGGCTCATGGCCGCCTGCATGGCGGAACCTTTCATGGTCGCCGGAACCGGAAAGGCCGATACGGAGTTGATGCAGACCGCGCCGGGACGAATCTTCGTCAAGGTCGGCGCCGAAGGCGTATACTGCGCAGCCGTGCCGGAACTCGGATACGGCATTGCGCTGAAATGCGACGACGGCTCCGGGCGCGCCGCCGAAGTGATGATCGCGGCAGTCCTGGGCAAGCTTCTGGAGGGCGACAAAGCCCTGGCCGAAAGGATGTCCGAAGCTGCGAATCCCGTTCTCAAGAACTGGAACGGGATTGAGGTCGCGTCGCTAAGGCCCAGCGAGCTATTCCGCTGAAGGGCGTAGATATCTGGTCAGTTTAGCTGGCTTGTTATCTCGACAACGAACTCCTAGGTTCGATCCATGAGCAGAGCTTTTACACGCCAAGACGATACCGAAAACGTGCTCGCAGACATCGGCGAACGCCCGGTGAGCGCTCATCGCAACCTGGTGACCGAAAAGGGTTTGGCCCACATCGATGCCGAGTTGGGCAGCCTGCGCGAGGAACTGGCGAGGGCCGAGGCCGATGCCGACCGCGAACGCATCGCCACGATCTCCCGCGATCTGCGCTACTGGCAGTCGAGGCGTGAAACTGCGGAACTTTCGGTTCCCGAACAGGCCAGCCCTGTCGTCCGTTTCGGCATGAAGGTCGTCATCGAGGATGACGACGGCAAACGCAACGCCTGGCGCATCGTCGGCGAGGACGAAGCGGATGCCGCCAAGGGTTCGATCTCTCATGTGTCGCCCATGGCCCGGGCCCTGTTCGGCAAGACGGTTGGCGAGGTCGCCACCGTCAATGGGCACGATTGGGAGATCGTCGAGCTCGGCGTCTAGTCCGGGACCGGAACCACGTGGTCGCGGAAGAATGCAGCGGCGCCAGCTTCATCGATCTGGCTGGCTGATACCATCGAAACGAGATGGATCACGTCCTCCTGGGGCGCCTCCAGGCTTAGCCCGTTGAAGTAGAGGAACAAGTCGGCGGCTGCGAAAGCGGTTCGCTTGTTGCCGTCCACGAAGGGATGGTTCTTGGTCAGGCCGAAAAGATAGGCTGCCGCCAGTTCACACAAATCGGGTTGACCGTAAGCCAGCTTCTGAAGTGGCCGCGCAAGTGCCAATTCCAGCATGTCCTCCGAGCGAATGCCCGGCGCGCCGCCGTGGAGTCGCAACTGCTCGGCGTGAATTGCCTCAATAAATTGCCGCGAATGGAGTTCTGTCATTTGGCGAGGGCGCGATACGCGACCTCGTATTTCTTCATCCGTTCGCGAGCGATGTTCATCTTGCGCTCGAACTCTTCCGCATCGTCTTCAACCCGCCGCAGCCGCAGCTCATTCCCTTCTTCGATGAGTACGAGCTTGTCGCCGGCCCTGAGGTTCTGCCGCTCGAGCACCTCCTTGGGTAAGATCACGCCTTCTGAGTTCCCGATCTTGCGGACGGTGACGTTCATGATTGCGCCTCTATGTTATAACGCATGTATAACATAGAGGTTGCCCACCCACCAAGCCATTGTCGGGTGGGCAGGGCGCCTCTATACCTTTCGAGGAACCGCGCGAGCGGTTGAAATCGCATTGCCGGAGACACCGCCCATGGCGCAGGACGACAGCATTTTCATTGGTGCCAGCCGCAAGCCGGATGACAGCTACCAGAGACCCGAAGAACTGCTGCTGAAATACGGCAATCGCCACGGCATCGTCACGGGCGCAACCGGCACGGGCAAGACTGTGACGCTGCAGATTCTTGCCGAGGGTTTCTCCAACGCCGGAGTTCCGGTGTTTTGCGCCGACATCAAGGGTGACCTCTCGGGCATCGCCATGATGGGGGAGGCTAAGGACTTCCTCACAGCGCGGGCGGAGGCGATCAAGCTCGACCCCTACGAGTTCCAGGAGTTCCCGGTCATCTTCTGGGACCTTTTCGGGGAGCAGGGACACCCAATCCGCGCAACCGTCTCCGAGATGGGACCGCTGCTGCTGTCGCGGTTGATGAATCTCACAGAAGCGCAGGAGGGCGTGCTCAACATCGCTTTCCGCATCGCTGACGAGGAGGGGCTCCTGCTCCTCGACATGAAGGATCTGCAGGCGCTGCTGACCAATATCGCGGAGCGCGCCGATGAGATCGGTGCCCGCTACGGCAATGTGACGAAACCCTCCGTCGGGGCGATCCAGCGCTCGCTGCTGGTGCTCGAACAGCAGGGCGGCAACCATTTCTTCGGCGAGCCCGCGCTCAAGATCAGTGACATCATGCGCACTACGCGTGATGGCCGCGGCGCCATCAACGTGCTGGCGGCCGACAAGCTGATGATGAACCCGCGGCTCTACGCCACTTTCCTGCTTTGGCTGCTCTCGGAACTGTTCGAGGTGCTGCCCGAGGTTGGCGATCCCGACAGGCCGAAGCTGGTGTTCTTCTTCGACGAAGCACATCTCCTGTTCGACGAGGCGCCGAAGATCGTCGTCGACAGGGTCGAGCAGGTCGTGCGTCTGATCCGGTCGAAGGGTGTCGGCGTGTATTTTGTGACGCAGAACCCCCTGGACGTTCCGGAAACCGTTCTGGCTCAGCTCGGCAACCGCGTGCAGCACGCGCTGCGCGCCTACACGCCGCGGGAGCAGAAGGCGGTGAAGACCGCCGCCGAAACCTTCCGCCCGAACCCGGACTTCGACTGCGCCACAGCGATTACACAACTTGGCACCGGCGAGGCGCTGGTTTCGACGCTGGAGGCCAAGGGCGTGCCTTCGATGGTGCAGCGAACGTTGATCCGTCCGCCCGCATCGCGGCTTGGCCCGCTCACTCCCGACGAACGCCGCAAGCTCATCAACGAGAGTCCGGTCGCCGGCCAGTACGATCAGGGCGTCGATCGCGAATCGGCGTTCGAGATGCTGCAGAAGAAAGCCCTGGAAGCGCAGAAGGCGCAGGAGCAGGCTGCCCAGCAACAGAACTCGGGCGGCGGGGGCTGGACGATACCCGGCTTTGGTGACGACGACAGGACACGCAGCGCGCCCAGGCCGCGCACGTCCAATCGTCAGACGGTGACGGAGGCAGCGATCAAGTCCGTGGTGCGTTCGGTGGGCTCGTCCGTCGGCCGCGCCCTGGTCCGCGGCATCCTTGGAAGCCTCAAGAAGGGGTTCTGAATGCGAAACGGCGGCGCAGATGAGTGCGCCGCCGTCCCACTGTCTGGATTGGGCTGATCTCGGGTCAGGCCGTCGCCAGACCGCTGGTGACCAGGATTGGGCTCTTGCTCGGAACCCGATCATAAAGATCGATGATGTCCTGGTTCATGAGGCGCACGCAGCCCGAAGAGACCGCCTTGCCGATCGACCACCACTCGGGCGAGCCGTGGATGCGGTATAACGTGTCCACATTGTCCTTGAAGATATAGAGCGCACGCGCGCCGAGCGGATTGGTGAGGCCGGGCTGCATGCCGCCGTTCCGGACGCTGTACTTTTCCAGTTGCGGCTGGCGGGCGATCATCTCGTCCGGCGGGGTCCACTTCGGCCACTTCCGCTTCCACTGCATGACGGCGCGGCCCGACCACTCGAAGCCGGCGCGTCCGAGGCCGACGCCGTAGCGGAGCGCCTCGCCGTTCTCGCGCACCAGATAGAGGAAGAAGGAGGACGTATCGACCACGAGCGTGCCAGGGCGTTCGCCCGTAGGATCGGGAACGATCTGGCGCATGTACTTGCTGGGGATCTTCTTGATCGGGATCGCCGGGATTTCATAACCCTCGTCGACGACCGACGAGTACATGGTCGTGTAGTCGCCGAATGCGGGATCGACGCTGATGGACGGCTGAACGGGAGGAGGAGGCGTAACGACGGCCTGGTCACCTCCACTGGTGGTCGCGCAGGCCGAAAGGGCGGCCGTTGCAGCGCCTGCCGCGGTCAAGTTCAAGAAGCCGCGGCGGCTTATGTTGGGCATTGGGGGAGGAGGTAGTGACATGACTGCAGTCTAGAGTTCCATTTCGAACGATAAGGTGAATGTAATGGCAGGGGTTGCGTTCTCATTAACGCGTACGGTCATAAGCGTCTTTAAATCAGGCTTGGCGGTGAAAAAACAATGGCAAATCTGTGATCGGAGGATCACTGTTGCGTTATGGTCACAATCGTTGCCGAGGTAGACTTACCCGTGCGTAAGCAAACCTTCCAGCGTGGGAAGGATTAAGTGCGGCGGATAGTCGCTATACTCGTCAGGATGGCCATTTCGATTGATCCAGACGGTACGGAAACCGTACTTCGCCGCGCCCGCTACATCCCACCGGTTTGACGACTGGAAGGACACCGAGTCCGGATAGAGCCGCCAGCTGCTCGCGGCCAGGTCGTAGACGGATTGGTCCGTCTTGAAGCGGTGCACGGCGTCGACCGAAAACACCTCGTCGAGGATCATGTCGAGGGCAGCCGACCGTACAGCCGCATCCAGCATCTCGGGCGACCCGTTGGACAGGATCGCAAGCCGTGCGCCGTTGTCCTTGAGGGCACGCAAGACCGCCGGAACCTCCGGATAGCAATCAAGGTGCCAATAGGCGTCGAGCAGCTTGCTGCGCAGGGCAGGGTCGACCGACGGCACCTTGCGAAACGCGAAATCCAGGGCCTGCTCGGTCAGTTGCCAGAAATCGGCGTAGGCGCCCATGAGGGTGCGGACCCAGGAATACTCGAGCTGCTTGGCCCGCCAGATCTCCGACAGTAACTGGCCGTCTGGCCCGATGTCCGCAGCGTGGCGGCGCACGGCTGCGTGGACGTCGAACAACGTGCCATAGGCATCGAATATGTAGGCTGCGTGGCGCATGGCTGCGTTTTCCATCGACTTGTCGTCCGGCGCAAGGGCGTGATGGGCTTGGCTCCAAACATTTCCCCACTCTGCCGGTTGACGAGCCCTGGCAAAGCCTCTTCCATAACGCCCACCAATCGGATCAGACGGGAAGCACAAGATGACGCTGGCTGCGGCTGCACAATCGACGACATGGACCTTCGTGGAGGGCGACTGGCACGAGGGCAATGTCGCGATACTGGGCCCGCGCAGCCACGCCATGTGGCTGGCCTCCACCGTGTTCGACGGCGCCCGCTGGTTCGAGGGCGTGGCGCCCGACCTCGAGGCGCATTCGCGCCGGGTGAACGCATCGGCAATCGCGCTCGGCCTGAAGCCCACGATGTCGGCCGACGAGATCGTCGGCTTGACCTGGGAGGGGCTCAGGAAGTTCGACGGCAAGACCGCCGTCTATATTCGCCCCATGTATTGGGCCGAGCACGGCGGCTACATGGGCGTCCCGGCCGATCCCGCGTCCACGCGATTCTGCCTCTGCCTGTATGAAGCGCCGATGCTGCCGCCCGCGGGGTTCTCGATCGGCCTGTCGCCCTTCCGCCGCCCGAGCCTCGAGACGATGCCGACCAACGCCAAGGCTGGTTGCCTCTATCCCAACAACGGCCGGGCGATCCTGGATGCAAAGATGCGCGGTTTCGACAACGCGCTGGTGCTCGATATGCTGGGCAACGTCGCAGAGACCGGGTCGTCGAACATCTTCATGGTGAAGGGTGGCCAGGTGTTCACGCCCGCACCCAACGGGACGTTCCTTTCAGGCATCACCCGCACCCGAACGATGAACCTGCTCGCGGACCGTGGCATGTCTGTCGTCGAGAAGACCCTTTCGGTACGCGAATTCCTCGAAGCCGACGAGATCTTCTCGACCGGCAACCACTCCAAGATCGTTCCCATCACGCGCATCGAGGACCGGAATCTCCAGCCCGGACCGGTAGCAAAACTGTCGCGCGACCTGTATTGGGAGTGGGCGCACTCGGGCCCCAAGGCCTGAACGGCGCAACGATAAAAATCGCGCCTCGCAACCGTTGTCACATGCTGGTGGCAACCTATCTCTAGACGGCATAGACATGCCGCGATTTTGCCAGCAAGGGAGTATGATCCATGGCTTTTGAATTGCCCGAATTGCCCTACGACTACGAGGCGCTGCAGCCCTTCATGTCGAAGGAGACGCTCGAGTATCACCACGACAAGCACCACAAGGCCTATGTCGACAACGGCAACAAGCTGGCGGCCGAAGCGGGCATGGACAAGCTCTCGCTGGAAGAGGTCGTGAAGCAGTCGTTCGGCAAGAATGCCGGCCTGTTCAACAATGCGGCCCAGCACTACAACCACGTCCATTTCTGGAAGTGGATGAAGAAGGGCGGCGGCGGCAACAAGCTGCCGGGCGCGCTGCAGAAGGCAGTCGACTCCGACCTCGGCGGCTATGACAAGTTCAAGGCCGACTTCATCGCAGCCGGCACGACGCAGTTCGGTTCCGGCTGGGCCTGGGTGTCGGTCAAGAACGGCAAGCTCGAGATCTCCAAGACCCCGAACGGCGAGAACCCGCTGGTCCACGGCGCGACCCCGATCCTCGGCGTCGACGT
>MEEF01000051.1 GCA_001724355.1 Mesorhizobium sp. SCN 65-20
GATCGGCGGCCCCGACTTCGGCATCCTCGGCGAAGGCTACATCAGGCTTTCCTACGCCAATTCGGAGGAGAACATCCTGCGCGCGCTGGAGCGGATCGAGGCGTTTTTGGCGAAGTAAGGAGCGCTAACCCCGGCCCACATAGGGCATCTTGGTGGCCATCACGGTCATGAACAGCACGTTGGCGTCGAGCGGCTGGCCGGCCATGTAGACGACCGCCTCGGCGACTCGGGCGACGTCCATGACCGCCTCTACGGCAATCGACCCGTCCGCCTGCTGCACCCCGACAGTCATGGCGGCAACCATCTCGGTCAGCGCATTGCCGATGTCGATCTGGCCGCAGGCGATGTCGAAGGGGCGGCCGTCGAGCGCGATCGTCTTGGTGAGGCCGGTGATCGCGTGCTTGGTCGCCGTGTACGGCACCGACCCCGGGCGCGGCGCATGCGCCGAAACCGAGCCGTTGTTGATGATGCGGCCGCCCATTGGCTCCTGCCGGCGCATGGCGGCGAATGCGGCGCGGGCGCAGAGGAACGAGCCCGTCAGGTTGACCGACACGACGTCGTTCCACACGTCGACCGGGATCTCATCGATGGTGCTCGCCTTGTAGCCCATGCCGGCATTGTTGAAGAGCAGGTCCACCCGGCCGAAGGCCTCGGTGATGGTCTCGAACATGTCGTCGACCTGATCGGGCTTGGTGACGTCGCATACAACGGCCAGCGCCTTTGCGTCCGTCCTGCCGGCTTCGGCGATCGCGTCGTCGAGCGAGCTTTTCCGCCTGCCGCAGAAGACGGTGTTCCAACCGTCCTGAAGCAAGGCAATGGCAACCGCCTTGCCGATGCCCTTACCCGCGCCGGTGACCACTGCGACCCTGTTGCTCGCCACGATGAAGCTCCTCCTGTGCATGATCGATCGCCAGCGGACGGATCATTCATGGTGCCAGTAATCTAACGCATCGGCCGGAGCAAACCAGTTCGACGTTGGACCTGTCCGGGAACATCGGCGAGGCGGACCAAGAGGCGAAAGCGGCCCGAAAACTTAAAAAGGGCGGTCATTGGCGACCGCCCAGTTTTCAATCGAACCGTGCTTGGGAGGAGGAGAGCCGATCCGAGTAGGATTAGGATGCGCCTGCTCGGTTAACAAAACCTTAACGCGGAAAACCGCATCTTACGGGCTCTCCCGCCTCAGCAACACGCCTCACCAGCGCGGGTTGACCTGCGGGTTGGCGGAGGGCGCCGGCACCTTGACGCTCGAAACCGTCGCCTCGACATGGTCGACCAGCGCGTCCGGCAGCTTCAGCCGCCCGGCGAGCAGGTCGAGATAGCCGCGCTCGGCGCGCGTGTCGGGATCGATGGCGAGGCGCGAGGCCGTGTAGAGCTCGACCTTCTGGGCGTCGGTTTGGGCCGCGGCAACGATCGAGTCGAGATCGAGCGGGGCGTCGATTTCGGCCATTAGGAACTCTTGCGCCTCGGAGCCGATGCCCGCCAGGCTCACCTTGTCGCCGATCTTCTTGCGCTCCTCGTCGTCGATGTGGCCGTCGGCCTTGGCCGCGGCGATCATCGCGCGGACCAGCGTAAGTGCAAATTCGGTCTCGCCCTGCGGGGCCTGGGCCGGATGGAACGTGTCGCCATCCGGCGGCGGCAGGAGTTCGGGTTCGGCACTCGCGGGAGCCGGCTCCGGCGCGTTGCCGGCCTTGTAGTTCTGGTAGGCCTTGTAGGCGAGCCCGCCGATCGCGGCGAGGCCGCCGATCTTGAGGGCGGAGCCTGTCACCTTGCGGCCGGCATCCGTGCCGAGCAGAACCGCAACCAGCGCACCGGTGGCGAGCGGATTGTCCTTGGCGAGTTGCGTCGCCTGCCCGGCCTTGTCGCGAACGGTTGAACCGGTTCCCGGAATGTTGGATCCGAGGAGATCGTCGAGCAGCTTCTTGGGGTCGAACATTGGTGCCTCCGGTTTGCAGTGTCCGCCTGAGGTAGGCGGACGATCGCGACATTACAATGACGCTAGCCGGGCTGGCGAAGATTCTAGATCAACTGCCGATGTGCCGGCTGTTGCCGCGCCTTTTCGCCAGTTCCACCTGCCGATGGCGCTCGGCGTAGCGCTCGCGGTCCTCGTCGCTGCGGACCTCGTAGCAATGCGGGCACGACACGCCCGCCTGGTAGTGCGGCGACTCTTTCTCATCGGGTCTGAGCGGGCGCCGGCAGGCCCTGCAGAGCTCCGCCTCACCTTCCACCAGGCCATGCGAGACCGAGACGCGCTCGTCGAAGACGAAGCACTCGCCTTCCCACATGCTGTCCTCGGCCGGCACTTCCTCAAGGTACTTGAGAATGCCGCCCTTGAGGTGGAACACCTCATCGATGCCGATCGACTTCACATAGGCAGTCGCCTTCTCGCAGCGGATGCCGCCGGTGCAGAACATGGCGACCTTGCGGCCCTCAAGCTCGCTGCGGTGGTCTTCCACCCAGCCCGGGAAATCGCGGAAGCTCTTGGTCAGCGGGTCGACCGCACCGGAAAACGTGCCGATCGCGACCTCGTAATCGTTGCGGGTATCGATGAGGATGGTTGCGGGGTCGGAGATGAGCGCGTTCCAGTCGGACGGCTCGACATAGGCGCCGACGCTGGCGAGCGGATCGATGCCCTCGACGCCCATCGTGACGATCTCGCGCTTGAGTCGCACCTTCATGCGGTGGAACGGCATCTCGGCCGCATCGCTGTACTTGACCTCGAGGCCCGCAATCTCCGGGATCGTCTCAAGATAGGCGATCAATTCGGAGATAGCCTCGCCGGTACCGGCGACCGTGCCGTTGATGCCTTCGGCTGCAAGCAGGAGCGTGCCCTTGATGCCGTGGGAGCAGCAGAAGGCGGCAAGCGGGGCACGAATTTCCTCGAAACGCTCCAGCCGGCAGAAGCGGTAGAGCGCGGCTACGCGAAAGCCGGGCGCGGGTGTGGACAGATTCATGGCGAGAGCCCGTAGCGCCTCGCTGCCCGTTTTTCAATCCGAAGCGGAAAGCAAAGCGATTGCAGAGAGTTGCCGAGTCGCGCCATGTGTCGGGCCGGACAAGAAACGAAAATACCTGCCGCTGCATTTCAACACCCCCGCCGGGCCGGGTGAGAATTGGAGCGATCCAACGGAGTGCGCAACGCATGTTCAGCAGGGAAACGGCGGCGGAGATCGAGAAGGCGGCGCGCGAGTTCGGCATCGAGCCGGCGGCGCTGCTCGCCATCGCGGAGATCGAGAGCGCGGGACAGGTGTTCGCGCGGATCGAGGGACGCAAGGAGCCGCTCATCCGCTTCGAGGGACATTACTTCGACCGCAGGCTTTCGGGGGAGAAGCTGGAGCAGGCGCGGAAGGCGGGGCTCGCCTCCCCTAACGCCGGCGAGGTCGCCAATCCGCGCAGCCAGGCGGCGCGCTGGCAGATGATCGACAGGGCGGCGGAGATCGACCGCAAGGCGGCCTATGAATCCACCTCCTGGGGTCTCGGGCAGGTCATGGGCTCGCACTGGCAATGGCTCGGCTTCGACGACGTCGACGGTCTCGTCAACGAAGCGCGGTCGGGAGCCGCAGGCCAGGCGCGGCTCATGGCGCGCTACATCGACAAGGCCGGGCTGACCGATGCGCTCAACCGCCACGACTGGGAAGCCGTCGGCCATGGCTACAATGGACCGGGCTTCCGCAAGAATGCCTACCACCTGAAGCTGGCCGAAGCCTACCAGAGGCAGATCGACGGCCCGCCCCATGGCGATCCATTGATGAAGGTGGGCTCGCGGGGCGAGCCGGTGGCCGAACTGCAGGAGGCGCTGGTCGAGTTGGGCTATCCGGTCGATACGGATGGCATCTACGGGCCAGGCACGGCGGCCGCGGTAAAGCGGTTCCAGCAGGATCGCGGCCTCGCCGCGGACGGCATCGCCGGATCACGCACCCAAGCGGCGGTCAGGCAGGCCCTCTCATCCGGCGGGCGCGGCTTCTGGAGCGCGATCGGGGCTTGGCTCGCCGGGATCTTCGGCAGATCATAGCGGATGCCGGACCGCATCACCATGTCGCTGCCGGGCTTCGTGGACTTGGCCGGTCCGGTCTGTTAAATCGGTTGAAAATTTCCATAGAGGTGCCCGCCATGACCAGCAAGACCCAGAAACTGCTCAAGCTGCTGGACGGCCAGCCGGTCATTCCGGTGCTCAAGATCGAGCGCGCGGCCGATGCCGTGCCGCTGGCACGCGCGCTCGCACGCGGCGGCCTCAGGGCGATCGAGATCACCCTGCGGACCCCGGATGCGCTGGAATGCATCCGCCGCGTCGCAGCCGAGGTCGAAGACTCGATCGTCGGCGCCGGCACGGTCTTGAACGCCCGCCAGTTCGCCGAGGCGGAAGCCGCGGGCTCGAAATTCATCGTCAGCCCCGGCCTGACGCCGGAACTGATCGCGGCCGCCGCAAAGAGCGACGTACCGCTGCTGCCGGGCACGATCACGCCGGGCGAGATCATGGGCGCGCTGGAGGGCGGCATCGACTTCGTCAAGTTCTTCCCGGCCGAGCAGGCCGGTGGGGCAGCCTTCGTCAAGGCCCTCGCCTCGCCGCTCGCCGATGTGAAGTTCTGCCCCACGGGCGGTATCTCGGCCAAGAACGCCAGGGACTATCTCAGCCTTCCCAACGTCGTCTGCGTCGGCGGCTCGTGGGTCGCGCCAGACAATCTCATCAATGCCGGCGACTGGGCAGGGATCGAGGCGCTTGCCGCCGAGGCCAACAAGCTGCGCGCCTGAGCCTCTCGACCACGGAAACAGAAAACCCCGGGGAACGCTGGTTTCCCGGGGTTTTTCTTTGCGTATGTGAGTGGCGGCCTGTGCCGTCAGTTGGTCTCGAAGCGGGCCACCGAGAGGAACTTCACCGCGCTGCCCGAGAAACGATTGGCCTCTGCCATCTCGTTCTCCTGCTGGAAGCCGGCCGTGTAGACCTCCTTCGGCGCGGTGCGAACCATGTTGTAGGCAAAGCCCGGCGCCTGAGTATTGGTGGTCACGGTGATCACCTGCTCGGTGCTGCGCAGCGCCCAGCGGGCCGCGTCCGGCACCGCGGCAACGACCACGGTCTTCGGGTCCGGCTTGGCCTCCGTGGCGACCGGCCGCGAGGATTTGCGCGTGGTCTTCACATTCGTTGAAGAGGCATCCGGTCCGGTCGAGACGGCTGCCACCGCGGACTTCGGCGCTGCCACCGCCGGCATCGGTGCTGCCGCGGCCACGGCCTGCGGCTCGTTGAACACAGAGCGCGGCTCGGGCTGTTCGGTCAGCGCGGCGAGCTCGTACTCGTCCTGCCCGGCCTCGTCCTCGTCGGGAATGTCGTCGGCTGCAGCGAGTGCCGCCTCGATGCTCATGGCGGACGGGCGAGAAGTGGGAAGCGGCGCGTCGCTGACGACCGCCGGCATGTCGTCGCTGGCCAGCGCCATCAGTACGTTGCCGCTATCCTCGGGCTTGAGTTCGGCCGG
Source organism: Mesorhizobium sp. SCN 65-20 (assembly GCA_001724355.1). Classification (GTDB taxonomy): domain Bacteria; phylum Pseudomonadota; class Alphaproteobacteria; order Rhizobiales; family Rhizobiaceae; genus Aminobacter. The sequence continues at coordinate 5,460 of MEEF01000051.1, forward strand.
CGGCGTATAGTTGGGACGCCAGGTCGGCAGCGGAACGTTGGCCGCAACCTGCTCCTCGAGCGAGGAGGCAGTTTCTGCTTCCGTCAGCGGCGCAGAAGCATTGCCGAACGGAACGTTCTGCGCCGTTGCGATCTCAGCCGTTGGCCGCGGTGCGGCACCTGGCAGCGGCACGCTGCGCGCAGGCAACGCGGCCAGGATGGTCTCCGGAGCCTCTTCGGCGGCCGGCGCCTCTTCGGCCATCTGCGGCAACTCGGCGCGGCGGGCGTTCTCGGGCGAGACGATCTGGATGCCGGGCTGCTGCTTGGCCGGCGCCGCCGCCACCTGGCGCGCAGGCGCTGCTGGCTTGGCGACGGCCGCGACCGCGGTTTCGCCGGTATCCTCTTCCTCGTCCGCACCGCCGCCGCCACCGAACAGGGCCGCGAGCAGGCCACCGCTCCTCGATGAGGAAGACGAGGACGAGACAGCTGCCAGGGCGAGGTTGCCGCTCTGCTTGCGAGCCTCGTAGGAGGCCAGCGCCTGCTCGAAGCCGGGCAGCGGCTTGCCGTCGGAAGGCACGTGCAGCGTATTGCCTTTCGGGAAGACAGCTGCGAGTTCCTTGCGGCTCATGCGCGGCCAGTGGCGCACATTGCCGACGTCCATGTGGACGAAAGGAGAGCCCGAGCGCGGATAGTAGCCGACGCCACCGGCCTGGACGCGCAGACCGGCTTCGCGCAGCTTCTTGAGCGGCACGCCTGGAATGAAGAAGTCCATCGCCTTGCCCAGCATGTGCTGGCTTTTCTCGGCGACGCCCTTGGAACGGCTGCGCAGCATGGAGTTCGTCGCAGGCGAGCGGTAGGCCGACACGACGGTGATGTAGCCGGTCGCGCCGACGGCGCGATAGGACTCCCACACCACGTCGAACAGGCGCGGATCCATCCTAGTGGGTTCGTTGCGGCGCCAGTCGCGCAGGAACTGATTGAGCTTCTTGAGCCCAGCCTGGTCGTACCTGCCGTTGCGCTTGTAGGTGATCTCAGCCTTCTCACCCGTATGGATGTAATAGAGCTTGAGCGTCCGCACTTCCGCTGCGGCGGGTGCCTGTGTGGCTGTCACAAAACCAAAGACGAGCATCGCGGCGGAAAGCCACTTTTGCCAGACATTCGATTTCGAGTGACGCCTCTCGGTGTTCTCGATCCTGTTCAAATCAAAAGGCCCTGCTAGGCTGCCATTTGTCCCCGGATTTGAAGCCCGGACACGACTTAGATTCGCATCCGACTATTAATCCTAATGGTTAATGCCAGCTTATTGAAGGCCAAATGCGGTAACACCATGGCGTTGTCCCCGTAAAAGGGAATCGCAATTTTTCATGGTAAACCGCTGGTTTATAGGACGAAAAACCGGTTAACGCGCCGCCGAAATCCCTTGTGCAATGCGGCATGCGCACGACAGGCAAGGCTCTATTTGGAGCCACCGCGACATTTCGGCATCACTGCGGGAAATATGTCACGTCGCGAAGCGCTCGGGCCGGCCCGACTCAGGGTCGATGCCATACTCCTTGAGCTTCCGGTACAGCGTCGAACGGCCAATTCCCAGCCGCCGGGCGACCTCGCTCATCTGGCCGTTGTAGTGGTCGATGGCGAGCCTGATCATCTCGAACTCGACATCGGCCAGAGCCCGCACGTTGCCGCGCTCGTCGATGGCCCGAAGGGTGCCTGGCCGCGGCCTTTCCTGGACCGGCGGAAGCGTAGGGTGCTCTACCCGCTCGACGGCCCCGCCATTCACGGCGTGGGCCGGCACAGCGGACGGCGACTCGCCGCCGAGATCGACCGTTCCCTCGACCTGGGCGCGGATCTGCGGAAACTCCTCCTCGGTCAGCACGTCGCCTTCCGACAGGACGCAGGCACGGAACACCGCGTTCTCCAACTGGCGGATGTTGCCCGGCCAGTCATAAGCTCGAAGCAATGCGAGCGCGCTTTCCGATATCGCCGGTATGCGCCCGTGCGGGCTCGCCGGCGCGACGCGCGAGATGAAGTGGCCGACGAGCAGCGGGATGTCGTCGCGGCGGTCGCGCAGCGGCGGCACGAAAATCGGGTAGACGTTGAGGCGATAAAACAGGTCCTCGCGGAACTTCCCGTCCTTGACCTGTTCCAGCAGATTGCGGTGCGTCGCCGAGATCAGCCTGATGTCGACCTTGACCGTCGAGCGGCCGCCGACCGGATCGACCTCGCCTTCCTGCACGGCCCGGAGCAGCTTGACCTGCACGTCGAGCGGCAGGTCGCCAATCTCGTCCAGGAAGAGCGTGCCGTTGTTGGCTTCCACGAATTTGCCGGTGTGCTTGTCCGTGGCGCCGGTGAACGAGCCCTTCTCGTGCCCGAACAGAATGCTCTCGACCAGGTTTTCGGGGATCGCGCCGCAGTTCACGGTGACGAAGGGCTTCGAGCGGCGATCGCCCGATCCCTGGATGGCACGGGCGACCAGTTCCTTGCCGACGCCCGATTCGCCTTCGATGAGGATCGGGATGTTCGAGGCGGCAGCCTTCTGCCCGAGCCGGATGACGCGATCCATGGCCGGACTGCGGGTGACGAGGTCGCGGAAGGTGAGCAGGCCGCTGCCGCGGCGCACCGAGCGCCGCACCTCGCCACCCGCCGCCTCGACCTTGAGCGCATTGGTGATCGCGGTCTGCAGCCTTTCGGGCGACGCCGGCTTGACGACGAAGTCGAAGGCGCCGTTGCGCATCGCCGACACCACCGTGTCGATGCCACCCTGGGCCGTCTGCACGATGACCGGCACGGAGATCTGGCGCTCTCGCATCGCCTTGAGCACGCCGATGCCGTCGAGGCCGGGCATGGAGAGGTCGAGGATGATCACGCCGACATCGCCGCCGTGCGGCCCGTCGAGCACGCGCAGCGCCGCTTCGCCGCCATCGACGGCCAGCGCCGTGTGGCCGAATTTCGTCACCGCCGCATCGACCAGACGACGCTGAACCGGATCGTCATCGACTATGAGAATCGAACCTGCCATGTATATCCGGAATGTGCCCGTTGCCGCCTTTTGGATGTGGATCATCCTGGCACAGGGTTCTAAATAAGGTTTCAAAAATCCCGGTGAACGAATCCCTTAGATTTGAATCGACCGGGCCAGGGATGCGAAAAGGAAGCCGAAATGCGTTGGAACTCGGGGCAGGAAATGTCGGCCACCGCCTCCGCGAGGGGTGCGGTCGGGCTTGGCGATCTGCCTGAATGGGACCTCAACGACCTCTACTCCGGCATGGACGCGCCCGAGTTGGTTGGCGACATCGAGAAGGCGTCGATTGACTCCGTGGCGTTCGAGGCACGCTGGAAGGGCACGCTCGCCGTCGAGGCGGAACGCGGCACCGACGGCAAGCTCGGCGAGGCGATGCAATCCTACGAGGCGCTCGAGGAACTGATCGGGCGCGTCGTGTCCTACGCCGGCCTGGTCTATTCCGGCGACACCTCCGATCCCAAGCGGGCCAAGCTCTACGGCGACATCCAGGAGAAGATGACGGATGCGAGCGCGCACCTGCTGTTCTTCGCCCTGGAACTGAACCACATCGACGACGCGCTGATCCTCAAGGCGCTCGACGCCGATCCGGCGTTCGGCCATTACCGGCCATGGGTGCTCGACCTCAGGAAGGACAAGCCCTACCAGCTCGAGGATCGGGTCGAGCAGCTCTTCCACGAGAAGTCGATCACCGGGCGCGGCGCCTGGAACCGGCTCTTCGACGAAACGATGACCGAGCTGCGCTTCGAGATCGGCGGCGAGGAACTGGCGCTGGAGCCCGCGCTCAACAAGCTCCAGGATCCGGATGGCGAAGTCCGCAAGGCTGCTTCCGAAGCACTGGCCGCGACGTTCCGCAAGAACCTGCGGACCTTCACGCTGATCACCAACACGCTGGCCAAGGACAAGGAGATTTCCGACCGCTGGCGTGGCTTCCAGGACATCGCCGATTCACGCCACCTCGCCAATCGCGTCGAGCGCGAAGTTGTCGATGCGCTCGCGGCCGCGGTTCGCGAGGCCTATCCGCGCCTGTCGCATCGCTATTACGCCATGAAGGCGAAGTGGCTGGGCATGGACGCGATGAACCACTGGGATCGCAACGCGCCCCTGCCCGAGACGCCTCAGGCCACCATCGGCTGGAACGAGGCCAGGGATACGGTGCTGACCGCCTACGGCAACTTCGCGCCCGAAATGGCCGACATCGCCCGCACCTTCTTCGACCGCCGCTGGATCGACGCACCTGTGCGCCCCGGCAAGGCGCCGGGCGCATTCGCGCACCCGACCGTGCCGTCGGCGCATCCTTACGTGCTGCTCAACTACATGGGCAAGCCGCGCGACGTCATGACCCTTGCCCACGAGCTCGGCCACGGCGTCCACCAGGTTCTGGCCGCCGGCCAGGGTGCGCTGATGGCTTCGACGCCGCTGACACTGGCCGAGACGGCGAGCGTGTTCGGCGAGATGCTGACCTTCCGTTCGCTGCTCGAGCGCACCACCGACAAGCGCGAGCGCAAGGCGATGCTCGCCCAGAAGGTCGAGGACATGATCAACACGGTCGTGCGCCAGATCGCCTTCTACGAATTCGAGCGCAAGGTGCACTCCGAGCGCAAGAATGGCGAACTCACGTCCGACCAGCTCGGCCAGTTCTGGCTCGAGGTGCAGGCCGAGAGTCTCGGGCCGGCGATCAAGCTGCGCGAAGGCTACGAAGTGTTCTGGACCTACATCCCGCACTTCATCCATTCGCCCTTCTACGTCTATGCCTATGCCTTCGGCGACTGCCTGGTGAACTCGCTGTTTGCGGTCTACCAGAACGCCGAGCGCGGCTTCCAGGAGAAGTATTTCGAGATGCTGCGCGCCGGCGGCACCAAGCATCACTCCGAGCTTCTGAAGCCGTTCGGGCTGGACGCCGCCGACCCGGCCTTCTGGCAGAAGGGCCTGGCCGTCGTCAGCAGCCTCATCGACGAACTCGAAGCGCTGGACTGAGCCCGCGCCTCAGCCGACACCATGACAGAACCAGCCTCTCCCTTCGTCCTGTTCCGGGACGACCCTGCCGGCCAGGACGTGCTGTTCGAGGCCCCGCGCGAACTGATCGTCGCGCAGGGCGCGGACGATTTCTTTCCCGCCCTCGAAGCTGCGCAGCGCGCCCATGAGCAGGGCAAGTGGCTGGCCGGCTACTTCTCCTACGAAGCGGGCTACCTGCTCGAACCGAAACTCCGGCCGCTGCTGCCGGAGGGGCGGCGCACGCCGCTGGTCTGCCTCGGCGTGTTCGACAAGCCGTCGGACCGGATGCGCGGCCCGGCGCGCGAACCCGCCACCAACGGCCCGATCTTCGACGCCCGCGCCACCTGGTCGGAGGCCGACTACGAGAGCCGCTTCAGGCGGCTGCACCAGCATCTGCGCCAGGGCGACTGCTACCAGGCGAACCTGACCTTTCCGGTTCAGGCGCAATGGACCGGCACGCCGCTCGACGCCTTCGACGCGCTGATCGCGCGCCAGCCGGTAAAATACGGTGCACTCGTCTCGCTCGGCGGGCCGGTCGTGCTGTCGCGTTCGCCCGAGCTGTTCTTCGAGGTCGACGCGGACGGCTGGATCGAGACGCATCCGATGAAGGGCACAGCCCCGCGCGGCAAGACGCCGGAGGAGGACGCAGCCCTCAGGGAGTTCCTGCGCAACGACGAGAAGAACCAGGCGGAAAACCGCATGATCGTCGACCTCTTGCGCAACGACATCTCGCTGATCAGCGAGGTCGGCTCGCTCGACGTGCCCGAACTGTTCCGCATCGAGAGCTACCCGACCGTGCACCAGATGGTCAGCACGGTGCGCGCGAAGCTCCTGCCCGGCCTCAGCATCGAGCGCATCTTCGCGGCTCTCTTCCCTTGTGGTTCGATCACCGGCGCACCGAAGATCAGGGCCATGGAAATCCTGCACGATCTCGAAGGCACCCCGCGCGACGTCTATTGCGGCGCCATCGGCTGGATCGCGCCTGGTGGCACCATGCGCTTCAACGTGGCGATCCGCACCATCACGCTCTTCCCCGACGGCAAGGCCGTCTACAATGTCGGCGGCGGCGTGGTGTTCGATTCGACGGCGGAAGCGGAGTATGCGGAATGTCTTCTGAAAGCGCGCTTCGCGACGGGCTCGGTGCCGGCTTCGAGCTGATCGAGACCCTGCGCTGGGAGCCGCAAGGCGGCTTCCTGCGCGGCGAACGGCATCTCACCCGGCTCGCGGCGTCGGCCGCAACACTCGGCTTTGGATTCGACCGTGCGAACGTCGAGCAAGCGCTGACGAAGGCCGTCGGCAGCGGAACGCCGCTCCGGGTGCGGCTTGCCCTTTCGGCAAGCGGCCAGGCCGACGTGACGACGCAGGCCTTTGCTCCTCTCCCCTCAGACACTGTGTGGACGCTGCGTATCGCTTCGTCACGGCTCGCCTCGTCCGACCCGCTATTGCGCCACAAGACCACGCGCAGGCAGGCCTACGACGCCGCCCGCGCCGAGTTCACCCGTGAAGCCGCCGACGAGGTGATCCTGCTCAACGAGGCAGGCGAGGTCTGCGAAGGCACCATCACCAGCATATTCGTCGACATGGGCGACGACGGGCCGCTGAGGACGCCAGCGCTTGCCTGCGGCCTGCTGGCGGGCGTGCTGCGCGGCGAGATGATCGACAGGGGCGAGGCGGTGGAGGCTACTCTAACCGTTGCCGACCTCGCTACCGCGTCGAAAATCTATGTCGGCAATTCGCTGCGTGGGCTCATCGCGGCTCGGATAACGTAAGCTGGCGTTGCTTGACGTTCCCATTAACTGACACATACATTGTGCTCATATGTGTTCGCAGGGACGACAGCGATGACAAGCAGCACGTTTTCAGTGCGGCTTCCTCCTGAAACCAGACAGGAACTGGAAGAATTCGCCAAATCGACACAGCGTTCGAGCGCCTTTATCGTCAAGGAAGCCGTCGAAGCCCATCTGGCTGAGCGCCGCATGTATCTCGCCGCGATCCAGGAAGCGGTCGACGAGGCGGACGAAAGCGGCGAGTTCATTTCGTGGGAAGCGACATCGAAATGGCTTCGTTCATGGGGAACCTCCGATGAACTGCCACCGCCCCAACCGGATATCTTCACCAAGAACGCGAAATGAAGATCCGGCTGACGAAAGCCGCCATAAGAGATCTACGCGAGGCGCAAACTCATATTGCCGCCGATAGCGAGGAAGCGGCATTTCAGCTCGTGGTACGGCTGGACAAGGCCATTACTCTGCTTGGAGAGAGGCCGACCATTGGTCGGCCGACATCTCAGCAGGGCATACGCGAGTGGTCTGTACCCGGCTTGCCGTTTCTCATTCCCTATCGGATTGCGGCTGACGCGATCGAAATACTACGCATATTCCACACCAGTCGCATGCGCCCACCACACTGGCTATGATCCCCACCCACACCCCCTATGACGGCACCTCGAAGCCCTTCGCCATCGGCCTGAAGCAGGCCGATGCCCGCGACTGGATCGAGCTCGACGGCCATCTCGACGCCTATCTGGCCGAAAAGGATCGGCTCTACGCCGCATTGCCGGAAAAAGTCTTCGTCGCGGAGCCGGACACGCGGGCTGCCCAGAAGGAGGTGCTGGACCTCCTGGTCGCGCACCTCGTCGAGCGCTTCCCAGAGACTTATCGCCTCGAAGGCGGGCGCTGTTTCATCACAGGCACCGACAGGGTCGTCGACGTCCAGAACCCCGGCGACAACCCGCTCGTGGCCGCCTCGAAGCTGGTGCAGGAGGACCTGATCCTGATGCGCCAAGGCGAGAACGGCTGGCGGCTGGCCGCAGGCTCGCTGTGCTTCCCCTCGTCGTGGAAGCTGACGGAAAAGTTCGGCCTGCCGATCCACGACATCCACAGGCCCGTGCCCGGCTTCGGGCCTGGCACGCGCATGGCCGAACTGATCGCCCGCATGTTCGACAAGCTCGCCGTGCTGGTCGAGCGCTTCAACTGGTCGATCCAGGCCAATGGCGACCTCTACCATCCGCTCTCCGACCGCCAGCGCCTTGCCCGTTCGGCCGAGGCGGAGTCGACCTTTCCCGGCGCCGACGTCGCCGGCCACGCCTTCATCCGGGTCGAGCGGCAGACGCTGCGCAAGCTGCCGGTTTCGCGCGACGTCCTGTTCACGATCCGCATCCATGTCAACCCGCTCGCGGTGCTGGCGCGACACCCCAACCGGGCCGCGCTGGCAGCCTCCTTCGCCGATCAGCTGATGGGCCTCGACCGCGACCAGCTCGACTACAAGGGCCTTGCTGCCGACCGCGACAGGCTGGTCGGGTTCCTGGGCGGCATGGCCCGCGCCGGCTAACCATAGCGGCATAACGTCCGCTTCCCACTGCATATGGGAGCCCGGATTCGCTTTATTGTGACAAGCATGTATGGTTTAGCCGTTGAAGCCGGGTCACCCATGGCCCGGCTGTTTCTGTGATGAAAGGAGTGCCGCAGAAAATGGTGAATGAAAAATGGTCCGTATACGGTGAGATTACTGGTCCAATCGTGATGATCGGCTTCGGCTCGATCGGCCGCGGAACCCTCCCCCTCATCGAACGCCATTTCAAGTTCGACAAATCCCGTATGGTGATTATCGATCCCAGCGACGCCAACCGCAAAATCGCGGACGAGCGTGGCATCACCTTCATTCAGCAGGCAATCACCAAGGACAACTACAAGGACGTCCTCACGCCGCTCCTGACCAAGGACGGCGGCCAGGGCTTCTGCGTCAACCTCTCGGTCGACACCGGTTCGGTCGATCTGATGCACCTGTGCCGCAAGCTTGGCGTCCTCTACGTCGACACCGTCATCGAACCCTGGCTCGGCTTCTATTTCGACAGCAAGGCCGGCAATGACGAGCGCACCAATTACGCCCTGCGCGAGACGCTCCTTGCCGAGCGGCGCAAGCATCCCGGCGGCAGCACCGCCGTCTCCACCTGCGGCGCCAACCCGGGCATGGTCTCGTGGTTCGTCAAGCAGGCGCTGGTGAACCTCGCCAAGGATCTCGGCATCGAATTCGACGAGCCCGAGCAGCACGACCGCGAAGGCTGGGCGGCGCTGATGAAGAAGGCCGGCGTCAAGGGCATCCACATCGCCGAGCGCGACACCCAGCGCACCAAGAATCCGAAGCCGATGAACGTGTTCTGGAACACCTGGTCGGTCGAAGGCTTCATTTCCGAAGGCCTGCAGCCGGCGGAACTCGGCTGGGGCACGCACGAGACGTGGAAGCCCAAGAACGCCAAGAAGTTCAAGAAGGGCAACAAGGCCGCGATCTATCTCGAGCAGCCGGGCGCCAACACTCGCGTCCGCACATGGTGCCCGACGCCGGGCGCGCAGTACGGCTTCCTCGTCACCCACAACGAAGCGATCTCGATCGCCGACTTCTTCACGGTGCGCTCGAAGAAGGGAAAGGTGAGCTACAGGCCGACCTGCCACTATGCCTATCATCCCTGCAACGACGCGGTGCTGTCGATGCATGAGATGTTCGGCGCTGCCGGCAAGCCGCAGCCCGTGCATCACGTTCTCGACGAGGACGAACTGGTCGACGGCAAGGACGAACTCGGCGTGCTGCTCTACGGCCACGACAAGAACGCCTATTGGTTCGGGTCGCAGCTGAGCCTCGAACAGGCGCGCAAGCTCGCCCCCTACCAGAACGCCACCGGCCTGCAGGTGTCTTCGGCGGTCCTCGCCGGCATGGTGTGGGCGCTGGAGAACCCGGAGGCGGGCATCGTCGAGGCCGACGAGATGGACTTCAAGCGCTGCCTCGAAGTGCAGCAGCAGTATCTCGGCCCGGTCAAGGGCTACTACACCGACTGGACCCCGCTGGAAGGCCGCCCGGGCCTGTTCGAGGAAGACCTCGACCTCGAAGACCCCTGGCAGTTCCGCAACATCCTGGTGCGCTGACACCCGGGCTGAACGTAAAAAAAGGGCGCTCCGCGAGGCGCCCTTTTTGCTTGATGGAAAAGACTGAGCTACTTGCGCAGCTCGGCCTCGATGTCATCGAGCGCCTTGTCCTTGCCGATGCCGGTGAGGAAGGCGAGCCCCTTGATCACCGGAACCGTCACCGACGCCGAGATCGGCGTGGTCGACACGATCAGGTCGGCGCTCTCTGCGAGGCTCGCCACCTCGGTCGCCTTGCACTGCATCGCGTTGAAGGTAAGCCCCCTCGCCTTCATAGCCTCGGTGACGGTAGAGTTGACCGCCGTCGAAGTCGCGACGCCGGTGCCGCATGCAAAGAGTATGGTCTTCTGTTTGGCCATTGAGAGTATCCCGTTTCCTACAGCGCCGCGCGTCCTATTGGACGCGCAAAGGACGCTGTAACACTTTGAGTTTGTGCATGATCCTTTCCGAAAATCGATTCCGATTTTCGGGGTCATGCACTGGTCAGTTCAGAATGGAGCTGACGTCTTCGATTGTCATGGCGTTCTTGAGGCCACGAGCGCCTCTTCGCTCTGGATCGTGTCCATGATTTCCTGAAGCATGTCTATCTGCTTGTCCTTGTCGTTGATCGCAAGCAGGAACACGACGCCCACCGGAACCGCCTCGTCCGGATCCTCCATGTTGGCGAAGTCCACCGGGCTCGAAAGCACCCCGAGCGCGATGCCGGGCCTGAGCACGTGCTCGGGATCGGTGTGGGGGATGGCGACATTCTCGCTCCGCCCGAGCGGCAGGCCAGTCGGCATGGTGGCCTCGCGGCGGACGACGGCATCGGCATAGCTGGGCTTGACGCAACCGAGCGCCTCCAGCTTTCCGGCCAGGAGCCGGATCACCTCCTCGCTGGTGCCTGCCTCGACGCCGAGGGCGATCGCCCGCGGATCGATGTGGCTCATGAGAGTTCGCGTCATCAATGTCTCCATATGCGCGGAGCCGGCCGTTGCGGCCGGCTCCTGATTGCGGTCAGCCAGCCGTGGCGAGCCGCGCCGTGCCGGACGAAGCAGCCTCCTCGCCCTCGTCCTCGGCGCCCGCCGCCCGCTCCCAGCCAACGGTGTTGCGGCGGTAGAGCCCGAAGAGCACCGCGATCACCAGCGCGACGAGCACCAGGCCGGCGATGCCGAGCCACTGGATGGCTTCGATGACGACGTAAGGCACCCAGAGGAAGCCGTCGACCACCGAGGTGATCTGCACTGCGTTCTCCGGCATGGCGAATCCGGACGACACGGCAGCACTCGTGAACAGCGGCGCCAGAGCGTTGGCGACATAGAAACCGACCGCCAACGTTATGGTGCCGACCACGACCATGCGGAAGACGTTGCCCTTGAGCAGCGGCGCAGTCATGGCCACAATGAACGGAATGACGGCGAGATCGGCGAACAGGATGACGCGGTTGCCCGGCAGGATCACCGACAGCACGATCGCGATCGGGACCAGGATCAGCGACGACGAGATCGCAGCCGGATGGCCGATCAGGATCGCCGAGTCGAGGCCGACCAGCAGTTCGCGGTCGCCAGTGCGCTTGCGCACGAATTCCTGGGCCGCGTCGGACACCGGCAGCAGGCCTTCCATCAGCACCTTCACCATGCGTGGCAAAAGCAGCATCACGGCGGCAAGCGTCATGCCGGTGCCCAGGACCTTCGACAGCACGGTGCCGAAGTCGCCTGCGTTGTAGTAGGCGATCAAGCCCAGCACGAGGCCGATGATCAGGCCCAGCACCACTGGCTCGCCGAAGACGCCGAAGCGCTTCTCGATGGTTTCGGTCGAGATGTTGATCTTGTTGATGCCGGGAATGCGGTCCATGACCCAGTTCAGCACGATGGCGATGGGCAGGATCTGCGCCGAGGCGAGATGCGGCACCGAGACGCCGGGGATGCCGTAGAACTGCTGGACGGCGCGTGCCGACCAGTCGGCGAAGAGCAGCGCAAGTGCGGCCACCAGAGCGGCGACGACGAGGCCGTAGGCCAGGCTGTCGGTCGCGGCTGTCGCAAGCGAGCCGACGAAGGCGAAGTGCCAGAAATTCCAGACATCGACATTGAGCGTGCGCGTCCAGCGCAGGAGGAGCAGCGCGACGTTGACGGCGATGCCGATGGGGATGACCCACAGGCCGACCGACGAGCCGAAGGCGATCGCCGCAGCCGACGGCCAGCCCACGTCGACGATGTCGCGCTGGATTCCGGTGTTGGTGACGATGGCCTTGGCCACGTCGCCGATGGAGCCGAGCATGAGCCCGAGCACGAGATTGATGCCGATGAAGGCGACGCCGATGGTGATGGCGGCGCGGAACGCGCGGCCCACCTTGGCCCCCAGTACCACGGCGATGATGAAAATGACGATGGGCAACAGCACCGTCGCCCCAAGCGTGTCCACGGCCGACTTGAGGCCGGTCAAAAACGCATCCATTGATTCTCCCCCCGAAACGATTCCCGGCCCCGCCGCAGAACATTTGTGTTTCACAATGTACGAAAGTTATCCGGATTCATGATCATGTCAATCAGCTTCGGGCTTCCGGGGACGAGGCAACCGGGGAGCGCCGTCGTTCCGGTCAATTCTGTTTGATCGTTCCGCCCCCTCGCCGACGTCTTGCCTTCATCGCCAAATCGGGCGATTGAAGGCTTGCGGACTGAGGAGAGGATTACTTGATGACGACTTCGCGCAAACTCTATTCGGCCGGCATGCTCGCCCTGCTCGCGGTCACGGTTGCCGCCTGCTCCACCAGCGGCCCCGGCGGCGGCCCCGGCCGTTCTTCGCCGACCGGCGTGGAAGGCGCCTGGCTCGATGCCAAGGGCACTGGCCTTTCGACGTTCCAGGCCGGCACATTCCAGACGGTCGCGACCGACACCGGACAGAAGCTGTCCGACGGCACCTACATCATGACCGGCGCCAATGCCGTGCAGATCAACGGCACCTCGCTGATTCGCCAGTCTCCGATCAGCTTCAACTGCCTGCTGATCTCCGCGAACCAGCTCAACTGCACGAGTTCGGCCGGCCAGCAGTTCACGCTGACCAGACGTACCGCCTGATCCAGACTTCGTGCCCGCATGGGCGGGCTAACTGCCCGCTCGCGCGGGCAGCTCACATCTACTTTGTGCCCGCTTGCGCGGGCACAGGCCTGTTGCGATAACCCTCCTGTCACGTACGGGAGGTTCCATGGCCGAGCATTTCGACGACCGCGAAGTCCGTGACCCCGAGGCGCGCGAGAGCGCGCTGTTCGCAGCCCTTCCAGCGTTTCTCACCAAGGCGACCTCCGCAGCCCCCGGCCTTGCGCGCTGGCTCGAAGGCGTCGATCTCACTGCTGTGACGGACAGGGCTGCGCTGGCGCGCCTGCCCGTACTCCGCAAGCCCGAACTGATGGAGTTCCAGGCGGCAAATCCGCCCTTCGGCGGCTTCGTCGATCCCACCGCGTTGAGAGGAAGCCGCATCTTCCAGTCGCCCGGACCGCTCTGGGAACCCCAGGGCGTCGGCCCCGACCCATGGGCCTCGGCGCGCGCATTCTTTGCCGCCGGCGCGCGTCCCGGTGACGTCGTCCACAATGCCTTCGCCTATCACATGACCCCCGGCGGCTTCGTGCTCGACGAGGGAGCCCGCGCCCTCGGCTGCACCGTCTTCCCAGCCGGCACCGGCAACACCGACATGCAGGTGGAGGCCGCCGCCAGCCTGCGGCCCAACGTGTTCTGCGGCACCCCCGACTTCCTCAAGCTTATGCTCGAGCGCGCGAGCGAGGCCGGCAAGGACCTTTCGTCCTTCCGCATGGGCCTGGTTTCGGGCGGAGCACTGTTCCCGTCGCTCCGGGCGGAATACGCCGCGCGCGGCATCTCCGTGCTGCAGTGTTATGCGACCGCCGAGTTCGGCGTCATCGCCTATGAGAGTACTGCTACCGACGGCACGCCCAATCCCGGCATGATCGTGAACGAGGACCTGATCGTTGAGATCGTGCGGCCCGGCACCGGCGATCCAGTGACTGAAGGCGAGGTCGGCGAGGTGGTGGTCACCTGCTTCAATGCGGCCTATCCGCTCGTGCGCTTCGGCACCGGGGACCTGTCCGCCGTCTTGCCCGGAACCTCGCCCTGCGGCCGCACCAACCTGCGCATCAAGGGATGGATGGGCAGGGCCGACCAGCGCACCAAGGTCAAGGGCATGTTCGTCGACCCCAAGCAGATCGCCGAACTCGTTAGCCGGCATGACGAGATCGGCAAGGCGCGGCTGGTGGTGAGCCGCGACGGCGACCGCGACGCCATGGCGCTGCAGGTAGAACCGGCCGGCGACGAAGCTCCGGCTCCGGACCGGGTCGAGGCCACGCTGCGCGAAATCACCAAGCTGGGCGGCAAGGTCCAGGTCTTGCCGAAGGGCGCCTTGCCCAACGACGGAAAGGTCATCTCGGACGAGCGCGACTACTCGAAGTAAGCCGGCGCGGAGCATCCGATTCTCCTTGCATCCGCAAATTCCGGGTGTGAACATGGCTGCAAGGAATGTGTAACATTCCGGTCAAGCGAAGGCGTTAAATGCCTCGCGGGGGTCATTCGGGAGATTTCAGCATGAAGAAGTTTGCTGCCATTGCCGCATTGTCGGCCTCGGCACTGGGCTATTCAGCCCTGCCGTCGTTCGCCGACTACACATTGACCATTCTCCACATCAACGACTGGCACAGCCGTATCGAAAGCAACAACAAGTTCGAGTCCACCTGTTCGGCCGAAGAAGAGGGCAAGGGCGAGTGCATCGGCGGTGCGGCGCGCCTGGTGACGGCGATTGCCGACCAGCGCAAGAAGCTCGAAGGCCAGAACGTGCTGCTGCTCAACGGCGGCGACAATTTCCAGGGCTCGCTGTTCTACACCACCTACAAGGGTGCAGCCGAAGCCGAGTTCCTGAACCTGATGAAGTTCGACGCCATGACCGTCGGCAACCACGAGTTCGACGACGGCGAGGACGCCCTGGTGCCGTTCCTGGAGAAGATCCAGTTCCCGGTGCTGTCGGCCAACGTGCATCCGAACGCCCAGTCCAAGGTCGGCGACCGCATCAAGCCTTCGATCGTGGTCGAGGTCGGCGGCCAGAAGATCGGTATCGTCGGCGCGGTTACCAACGACACGCCCGAACTGGCGTCGCCCGGCCCGAACATCGCGATCGACGAGGACGTCAAGAACATCACCGCCGAGGTCGAGAGGCTGAAGGCAGAGGGTGTCAACAAGATCATCGCGCTCACCCATGTCGGCTATCCGCGCGACAAGGAAGCCATCGCCAGGATCCCGGGCGTCGACGTGGTGGTTGGCGGCCATTCGCACTCGCTGCTGTCGAACACCGACCCCAAGGCCGAAGGGCCCTATCCGACGATGATCGACAACCCCGAGGGCTACAAGGTGCCGGTGACGCAGGCTGCGTCCTACTCCAAGTATCTCGGCTCGTTCACCGTGACCTTCGACGACAACGGGGTGATCAAGGAAGCCAAGGGCGACCCGATCTTCCTCGACAACTCGGTCAAGCCAGACGAGGCGGTGCTCGCACGCGTCAAGGAACTCGGCGGACCGATCGAGGAACTCAAGGGCAAGGAGGTCTCCGAGACGACCGCTCCGATCGACGGCAGCCGCGAAACCTGCCGAGCCAAGGAATGCGAGATGGGCAACCTGATCGCCGACGCGATGCTCGACCGCACCAAGGACCAGGGCGTCACCATCGCCATCCAGAACGGCGGCGGCATCCGCGCCTCCATCGACGGGGGCGTGGTCACCATGGGCGAGGTGCTGACCGTTCTGCCCTTCCAGAATACGCTCGCCACCTTCCAGCTCACGGGCGCCGACCTGCGCACCTCGATCGAAGGCGGCCTCTCCGAAATCGAGGAAGGCAAGGGCAAATTCCCGCAGGTCGCGGGCCTGAAATACTCCTTCGACAAGTCGGTCGCGCCGAACGGCGGACGCCTGAAGTCGATCGAGGTGATGGAAGGCGGCGCGTGGGTTCCGCTCGACGACGCCAAGACCTACCTCGTCGCCACCAACAACTTCGTGCGCGGCGGCGGCGACGGCTACAAGCTCTTCGCCGAGAAGGCCACGAATGCCTATGACTTCGGCCCGAGCCTCGAACAGGTCGTGGCCGACTACATGGCCAAGAACCGTCCGGTCACGCCGAAGCTCGACGGCCGCATCACCGAGATCGCGGCAACGATGGCCGCAGCCCCTACGGCGGAAGCGGCGCCCGCCGCTGCTGAGGCGCCGGCCGCGGCCAAGCCTGCCGAAACCGCATCGGCCGCCCAGCAGGCCGCGCCGGCTGCTGCAGGCGGTGCCCAGCAGCACACCATCGCTGCCGGCGACACCTTCTGGGATCTCGCCCAGAAATATTACAGCGACCCGATGAAGTGGAAGGCGATCGCCGACACCAACCCGTCGGCCAAGGCAAGGGCACTGCACATCGGCAGCACGCTGGAAATCCCGGCGGCCAACTGATAGGTCGGACCCGACCTGACAAGCCCGCCCGGCACGCCGGGCGGGTTTTGCATTTGCGGGTGCGGCCAGAGGCGACATTGAATGGCCGCCAGCAACGACTAGGTATCCCGCCTAACGGAGACACCGAATGGACATGACGACGACCATCGACGAAAAATCGGCCAAGGCGCTGGGCCCGCTTCCGGGCGGCCATCCTTCCGTGCGCAAGGGCAAGGTCGGCGTCCTTCTCATCAATCTCGGCACCCCGGACGGCACCGACTCCAAGTCGATGTGGCGCTACCTGCGCGAATTCCTCTCCGACCCGCGCGTCATCGAGATGCCCAAGGTGCTCTGGTACCCGATCCTCTACGGCATCGTGCTCAACACCAGGCCGAAGAAGTCGGGCGAGAACTACAAGAAGATCTGGAACACGGAACTCGACGAGTCGCCTCTGCGCACCTACACCCGCGCCCAGAGCGAAAAGCTCTCCGCCGCACTGGTCGACCTGCCGGACGTCGTGGTCGACTGGGGCATGCGCTACGGCACTCCCTCGACCGCGAGCGCGGTCGAGAAGCTGATCGCCCAGGGCTGCGACCGCATCGTCATGTTCCCGCTCTATCCACAGTTCTCAGCAACCACCACTGCGACGGCCAGCGACCAGCTCTTCCGCGCGCTGATGAAGATCCGCGCCATGCCTTCGATCCGCACGGTGCCTGCCTACTATGACGAGCCGGTCTACATCGAGGCGCTGGCACGCTCCATCGAGCAGCAACTGTCCAAGCTCGACTTCGAGCCTGAGGTCGTGCTCGCCTCCTACCACGGCATCCCCAAGCCCTATTTCGAAAGGGGCGACCCCTATCACTGCCATTGCGTGAAGACGACGCGGCTCCTGCGCGAGCGGCTCGGCTGGAGCGAGGGTAAGCTCATCACCACCTTCCAGTCGCGCTTCGGCGCGCAGGAATGGCTGCAGCCCTACACCGACAAGACCGTCGAGCGGCTGGCCAAGGAAGGCGTGAAGTCGATCGCGATCGTCAATCCGGGCTTCTCATCCGACTGCATCGAAACACTCGAGGAGATCGCCGGAGAGAATGCCGAGATATTCCACCACGCCGGCGGCAAGAACTTCTTCCATATCCCGTGCCTGAACGACAGCCCGGAAGGCATGGCGGTCATCGAGACGATCGTCAGGCGCGAACTGATGGGCTGGGTCTGAGCCCGGCCTTGCCCTATCGGCCAAGATTCCCCGGCCCACCGATTGTAACGGTGCGGAAAGCTCCTTAAGTCATTCATCGGCATGCGCTGCGGCATCGTGAATCGCAGCGATCAACAGTCGGGGGAGCGCCGATGGACTTCAATGGTTTCGACATCGTCATTCCGGTTCTCGTCGTCCTGGTTCTCTTGCTGCTGTTCGCGGGCATCAAGACCATTCCGCAGGGCTACAACTACACGGTCGAGCGCTTCGGCCGATACACCCGCACCTTGACGCCGGGCCTCAACCTGATCATCCCGTTCATCGACCGCATAGGCGCCAAGATGAACATGATGGAGCAGGTGCTCGACGTGCCGACGCAGGAGATCATCACCAAGGACAACGCGATGGTCGCCGTCGACGGCGTCGCCTTCTACCAGGTGCTGAACGCGCCGCAGGCCGCCTATCAGGTCGCCGGCCTGCAGAACGCCATCCTCAACCTGACCATGACCAACATCCGCACCGTGATGGGTTCGATGGATCTCGACGAGCTTCTGTCGAACCGCGACGCCATCAACGAGCGCCTGCTGCGCGTCGTCGACGAAGCGGCCCATCCTTGGGGCATCAAGATCACCCGCGTCGAGATCAAGGACATCAATCCGCCGGCGAACCTCATCGAATCGATGGGTCGCCAGATGATGGCGGAACGCAACAAGCGTGCTCAGATCCTCGAAGCCGAGGGCATGAAACAGGCGCAGGTGCTGGAAGCAGAAGGCCGCAAGGAAGCTGCCTTCCGCGACGCCGAGGCACGCGAACGCTCCGCCGAGGCCGAGGCACGCGCCACCCAGGTGGTGTCGGACGCCATCGCCAAGGGCGACGTCCAGGCGATCAACTACTTCGTCGCGCTGAAATACACCGAAGCGCTTGCCAAGGTCGGCACGGCCAACAACAGCAAGCTCGTCCTGATGCCGATGGAGGCGTCGTCGCTGATCGGCACGCTCGGCGGCATCGGCGAGATCGCCAAGGAAGTGTTCCGTGACGGCGGCACATCAGGCGGCCAGCGCCCGGCGTCCAGGACGCCGAGGATCCCGCCGGAGCAGAACTGACGGGAGGCAGGCATGCTGTCGGGTATCTTTGCGGAACTCGGGCCCTGGAACTGGCTAGTGCTGGGCTTCGTGCTGCTCGCGCTTGAGATCGTGTTGCCGGGCTTCTTCCTGCTCTGGATAGGCATCGCCGCCCTGCTGACGGGTGCGATGTCACTGCAATTGTGGGACTGGGCGGCCTGGACCTGGCATGTGCAGGTGGTGGTGTTCCTCGCCCTGTCGCTGGTCGCGGCCTATGCCGGCAAGAAGATGATCGGCAGCGAGGTCGACCAGAGCGACCAGCCGTTGCTCAACCGGCGTGGCGCACAGATGATCGGCCGCACCGCAACGCTGACCGAACCGATCACCGAGGGTCGCGGACGCATCAGGCTCGGCGACACGATGTGGCGGGTCTCCGGGCCCGACCTGCCGGCGGGCACCCGGGTGCGCGTCACCGCCGCCGGTGACGCCGACCTCGAGCTGGTCGTGGAAGCCGTGTGAGGCCGGCCGGCCTGGCGCGGCTCAGGCCGCGCCGATCCTGAGCAGGTCGTGGAAGTGCACGAGGCCGACCGGGCGGTCGCCCTCGACCACAGGAATCGCGCTGATGTTGTGATCGTTGAGCAGGGCGATCGCGGCGCCCGCGAGCATCTGGCGCGGAACCGTCTTGGGCCGCCTGGTCATGATGTCTTCGACATTGGTCTCGGCAAGATTGCGGTCGAGATTGCGCGCCAGATCGCCGTCGGTGACGATGCCGGCAAGCCTGCCATCCTCGTCGATGACACAGACACAGCCGAAGCGCTTCTTGGACAACACCCTGACCGCTTCCGGCATCTTGGTGCCGATCGTTACAACGGGCATTTCGTCACCCGTGTGCATCAGGTCTCCGACAGGCATCAGGCTCGCGCCCAACTGGCCGCCGGGGTGGAAAGTGCGGAAGTGGTCCGCGGTGAAGCCCCGTGCCTCGAGCAACGCCACTGCCAGCGCATCGCCGATGGCCAGTTGCAGCAGCGTCGACGTCGTCGGTGCGAGGCCATGTGGGCAGGCCTCGGGACACCGCGGCAACAGGAGCGCCACATCCGACTGCCTGGCAAGCGCCGAGGTCTCGCCGGCGGTGATCGCGATCAGAGGGATCGAGAAGCGGCGGGAATAGCCGACGATGCCCTTGAGCTCGGCGGTCTCGCCCGACCAGGAAATGGCGACGATGGCATCGTCCTTGGTGATCATGCCGAGATCGCCATGGATCGCTTCGGCGGGATGGACGAAATAGGCCGGCGTGCCGGTCGAGGCCAGGGTGGCGGCGATCTTCT
Organism: Mesorhizobium sp. SCN 65-20; assembly: GCA_001724355.1. Classification (GTDB taxonomy): domain Bacteria; phylum Pseudomonadota; class Alphaproteobacteria; order Rhizobiales; family Rhizobiaceae; genus Aminobacter. The sequence goes on from MEEF01000051.1 coordinate 25,380, forward strand.
TGCCGATATGGCCGCTCTTGCCGACGCCGGTGATGATCGCCCGGCCGTTCAGCCGTGCAAGCACGGAGACGGCTTCGGCGAAGGGTTCCGCGAGCGGTCCTTCGAGGGCTGCTGCAAGCGCGGCGATGCCCGCCTGTTCGGTGGTCACCGTGCGCAGCGCGGAGGCGATCGACTGTTCCCGATTGGGCGCTTTTTTCAGAGTTCCAGCATGCATGGCGATGCGTTAGCGCTTAGTGCGCCGCCTGTCCATACTATCGGTGCTACGACGGGTGGTGCCGCATCCGCTCGAAACGCTCCGTTAACCATGCGCATTTACGAGTTGGAAAGCGGGGCGCCCACGCGCCGGCGAAGCAGTGGTGATGATGGCACGGGTCCGGCCGGAGCAAAAGAGACACCTGAACGGTGCGCGAATCTGCGTCTTGCTGGCAACGGCGAGCGCGGCGGCGCTCAGCTACGCCATTCCCCTGCATGCACAGGAAGCGGGCCTGCGCGGCTCCGTAAGCGAGACGGCGGCGAGGGACGCGCTGCTCTGGCGCAAGCGGCCGGCCGTCCAACCGGCGGCAGACGCTCAGGCGCAACAGCCGACCTATCAGCCTGCCAGCCCGGGCGCGGTCCCCGACGAGCCGGGCACCCCAGCTGAGGATATTTTCAGCGAGCCGCCCAACGCCGACGCCGCCTCCACATATGGGCGGCCGCCGACCACGGCTCGGCAACGCGCCGATGAGGCGCGCCAGCGGCGGGCTGCGCTCGCCACGTCCGCATCCCCATCGCCCGCTCCTGCGGCGCCC
>MEEF01000052.1 GCA_001724355.1 Mesorhizobium sp. SCN 65-20
ACATGTCGCGCTTGTCATGGACGCCGAGCAGGACGAGCAGCTCGACGCCGTCTCGATCATGACGCTGCATTCGGCCAAGGGCCTCGAATTCGAGACCGTCTTCCTGCCCGGCTGGGAGGAAGGTCTGTTCCCGCACCAGCGCGCGCTTGACGAAGGCGGCCGCTCCGGCCTCGAGGAAGAGCGCCGCCTGGCTTACGTCGGCGTCACCCGCGCCAAGAAGAACCTGCACATCTGGTTCGTCTCCAACCGCCGTATCCACGGCCTGTGGCAGTCGACCATTCCGTCGCGTTTCCTCGACGAGCTTCCCGAGGCGCATGTCGAGGTGGCCGAGGCCGGCAATTCCTATGGCGGCTACGGCGGCGGGCGCAATCCCTACGGTGCCTCGCGCTTCGACGACGTCGGCCAGAAATCCTTCTCCAACAGCTACGCCACCCCGGGCTGGCAGCGGGCACAGCAGAACCGCACCGAAGCCACCGACCGCAACTGGGGCTCGCGCTCCGGCCATTCGGTCGAACGCATCGGCTACGGCGAGACGGACTCCGGCTTCGGCGCCGGCCGCGGCTCGGTGAAGGGCCGCACCATCGAGGGCGAACTGGTGGCAAAGTCAGTCGCCACCGAACCCTCGCGCTTCAAGGTCGGCGACCGCGTCTTCCACCAGAAGTTCGGCAACGGCAACATATCGGCCATCGACGGCAACAAGCTGACCATCGACTTCGACAAGGCCGGCCAGAAGAAGGTGCTGGACGGGTTTGTGAACGCGGTTTGAGGGCTCCACCCCTCCGCCTTGCCATGTCGATCGCGATGCGCGCGGCATCGTGCGGCATCACATGCCGATTGCCGCTTTCCCTTCCCGGGCATAAAATCAGCGTGCGCTAATGTTCTATCGCAGGGAGGCGAAGACGATGCGTCAGTATATCGATTGCCGTGAATTCCCGAGCGAAATGAAGTGCACTGTGGCCATCGCGGCCGACACTGAGAAGGAACTCATCGACGCCGCCGTCCAGCACGCGGTAGCGGTGCATGGCGAAAAGGACACCCCGGCGTTCCGTGCGGAAGTCAAGAAAGCCATTCACAGCGGCACGCCGCCCGCCTGATTTCACCCAGGCGCCGGCATTCGCGAGGAAGCGCCGGCGCCGCCTTCCCTAACTTGAAATACCCGGACTCCGGCACGCAAGACCCGACCGGACTTACGCTCCCGCGCTGCTTACCCGTCGCATCTGCTTCAGCCGTTCAGCGGCCGAGGCGGCGAGTTCCGCATATTGCTCCTCCAGCGCCTCGGCGGCGACAATGACCTCGGGCTCGAAGTCGTTTGCCTCCAGCACCTGCCGCAGCTGTTCGACGAACTCGGCCTGTTGTTCGAGGGCTGCGAAGAGCTTCTTCACCTGGTCGCGGCTGATGTCGGGATTGGCAAGCGTTGCGGGCACCTCGCGCGCCATCTCGGCGCCGGTCCGAGCCTGTTCCTCGAGGATGTTCAACCAGTCAGTCACGCGCCTCACCCCTAGCGATCTTGGCCTTGGGCCGGTGGCCCGTCAACCGGAGGAGCCCCTGCTTGCAGGGTGATCCGCCATCCGGTCGTGTCGCTTGGCCGCCTCCTCGCATTTCCTTCGAATCTTCTCAACCTCCGCCTCTGTCAGGTGCTCGATGCCGATCAGCGCGTTGCTGGCGCGCCCGACGCGGATCAGCTCGTCGAGCTTGGCCTGGATCGCCGCGCCGTCGCGGTTCTGGGTGTTCTGGATCAGAAACACCATCAGGAAGGTCACGATCGTCGTGCCGGTGTTGATGATGAGCTGCCAGGTGTCGGAGAAGCCGAAGAGCGGCCCGGTCACGGCCCACACGACGATCACCGCGCAGCAGAACATGAAAGAAAGCGGCGTGCCGGCGGCGTAGGCGACCTTGTTGGCAATGCGGGTGAAGAGGCGCTCGAACATCGCGGTTTTCCTCGTTGGTGCGGGAAAAACAGCCAAGGTGCGGTAGCGGTTCCTTGAGGGCCGGGCCGGCGGTCAGGCCTCGAGCGCCTGCTTGAGCACGACGGCCTGGTTATGCGTCTCGTCGCGGGCCGAGTAGACCAACGTCAGGCGACCCTTCCTGGCCTGCCCGCGCAACTGCTCGACCAGTTCGGGCCGTTGCTCCAGTTCGCCGCAATAGCGCCGGCGGAATTCTGCCCATCTCTCCGGGTCGTGGCCGAACCATTTTCGCAGTTCGGTCGAAGGCGCGATGTCCTTCATCCAGAGGTCGACGGCGGCGGTGTCCCTGGTTATCCCGCGCGGCCAGACACGGTCGACCAGCACACGAAAGCCATCCTCCGCCGAGGGAGCCTCATAGACGCGCTTGATGCTGATCTCCGGCAATGGCGCCCCCTCGCGGTCGCGAGTCTCCTGCTAGCTCCAGCGATCGAGGAACTCCTCGATCGGCAGGCGCTGCATGTCCGGAATGGCCTCGAACAGCCGCTCTTGCGGCCAGTCCCACCAGGCTAGCGCTTCGATCCGGTCGATGATCTCGCGAGGAAATCGTGGCCGCAGCCGGCGTGCTGGCACCCCCGCCACGATCTCGAACGGGTCCACGTCCCTGGTCACCACGGAATTGGCGCCGATCACCGCGCCGTTGCCGACGGTCACGCCCGGCATGATCACCGCGCCGTGGCCGATCCAGACATCGTTGCCGATCGTCACCGCTTTCCCGCGCCGGCGTTCGCGGAATTCGCCGTCGACGCCGAGATAGCGGAAATACTCGTTCGGCCGGTAGCTGACCTTGTGGGTGGTCAGCCGCTCCACCGGGTGCTCCAGCGCGTTGATGCGGGTGTTCGAAGCGATCGAGCAGAACTTGCCGATGGTCGTGTAGATGGCCTCGGCATGGCGCTCGAAATAGGAATAGTCGCCAACTGTGACCTCGCGCAACACAACGCGCTCGCCGATGGCGACATGGCGGCCAAGCCGGCAACCCTTCAGTTCGGCTGTCGGATGGATGCGCGGTTCGTCATCCTTGAAGCGCAGGTCGGCGGGCGTTTCCATGAAGCGCCTTTACGCCGCCGGCGCCCTGCCCGCAAGCTACTCGGGCTTGCCCTTTGTCCAGACGACTTCCTGGCCGTAGAGCGGCACGGTCGTCATCGACATCTTCGCCGAGCCGTCCTGAACCTGGCGCGAATGGGCAAGATAGATGAGCGTCTGATTCTGCTTGTCGTAGATGCGGTTCACCACCTGCTCCTTCCAGATCAGGCTTATGCCCTGCTTGAACACCTCCTCGCCACCCTGTCCGAGGTCGATGTCGCCGATGGAGATCGGCCCCGTCTGCTGGCAGGAGATCGCCGTGTCGGACGGATTCTCGAACCAGTTGCCCTTCTGCAGCCGGTCGATCATGCCGCGGTCGAAATAGGAGACGTGACAGGTCACCCCCTCCACCTTCGGATCCTTGATCGCCTCGACGACGATGTCGTTGCCGAACCAGTCGACGCCCACCTCCCCCACCTGCTGTGCGACGGCCGGAGCCGTGGTGCCGAGGGCGAGCGCGGTGGCGAGGACGGAAAGGCTGGGCCGCATGGAAACCTCCTGGAGTTCAACTTGCCGCCTTCACTTGGGGCAGCAGTGTTCCGCTTGCAAGGGACGGCTGCGTGGTGCGATGGCCGCCGTCGGCGTCAACATGTCTCTTTTGGGAAGGCTCGCGGCGCGCTATGTAAGGACGATGAAACAGGCACAGCCCATTTCGCTTTCCCGGACGGCGGGGATTGCGCTGGCCGTGACGGCCTTTGCGGCCGCCACCGGCCTCGTCTTCGCGTCCTGGATGGACCAGGGGGCTGGAATCTTCATGTCGCTCGTCGAGGCCGGCATGTCCTGGTGCTTCTGACCCGCCCGACACTCATTCCACGGAACCTTCGACCGATGATGCGCACGATACTCGCCGGCATTCTGATCCTCATGGCTGCCGGGGTCGGCTGGCTGACCTTCGACTGGTATCGCGGCCAGAACAGCGGCCAGGCTTTCGGCGCGCCTTTCGTCCTCGTCGACCAGAAGGGCGCGGAAATCACCGAACAGGCGTTCCGAGGCCAGCCGAGCGCGGTGTTCTTCGGCTTCACCCATTGCCCCGAAGTCTGCCCGACCACGCTGTTCGAACTCGACGGCTTGCTGAAGCAGCTCGGCGACGAGGGCAAGGACATCCGTGCCTATTTCGTCACCGTCGACCCAGAGCGCGACACGGCCGACATCATGAACACCTATGTGAGCAACGTGTCGGACCGCATCACCGGCATAACCGGCGATCCGGACAAGGTGCGCGCCATGGCCAAGGCCTTCGGCATCTATCTCAAGAAGGTCGAGACCGAAGGCGGCGACTACACGATGGACCACACGGCTTCGATCATTCTGCTCGACAGCAAGGGTGATTTCTTCGGCACCATCGCCTATGAGGAAAACCCGACGGCGGCGCTGGGCAAGCTCAAGCGCCTGGCCGCCGAAGGCTGACGCCAGAAAGATCGCCCGGACAGGACATGACCCAGACCCGCCTGCACATCACCACCGGCCGCGAGGCTGCCGCACGCATCTTCGCAGCACTTGACGCCGCCTTCGAAGAAGAAGGTTGGCCGATCGCCGTGCTGGAGGTCGACGAGGACCGCGACATCCAGGAAGTCTCGCTCTACACCGACGGCGACGTCGAGGACATCGAGCGCCGCATGGCGGCGATCCTCGCCGAAGCAGGCCACAAGGGCCCGATCGGACGCGAGGTGCTGCCGGATGTCGACTGGGTGGCGAAGTCCCTCGAAGGTCTGAAGCCGGTGCAGGCCGGGCGCTTTGTGGTTCACGGCTCGCATGATCGCGACGAACTGGCCGCAGGCCAGATCGGCATCGAGATCGAGGCCGGCCTCGCCTTCGGCACCGGCCACCACGGCACCACGGCCGGCTGCCTCGAGATGATCGAGAAGGTCATGACGGCCGAGAAACCGCGCAACGCGCTCGACCTCGGCACCGGCAGCGCAGTGCTGGCCATAGCCGTCGCCAAGCTCGCGCCGATTCCGGTGCTGGCCACCGACATCGACCCGGTGGCGACCGAGGTGGCCGCGGCCAATGCGAGGCTCAATGAGGTCGACGAACATGTCGAGGCGGTGACCGCCGAGGGTTTCGACGATCCGATCTTCGCCGCCCGCGGCCCGTTCGACCTGATCGTCGCCAACATCCTCGCCCAGCCGCTGATGCAGATGGCGCCGGACATGGCCGGCCACCTCTCGCCAACGGGCTCGCTGGTCCTATCCGGCATCCTCGATCGGCAGCACGATGCGGTTCTCGAGGCCTATACCGGCGCGGGCTTCCGCCACGTGGAGACCTTCTACCGCGAAGGCTGGGTCACTATTCACCTGAAGCGCTGACGCATCCGGACTGGGCAGCGTACGGTCGCGAACAACCGGCTCGCGGCTGCACGTCGTTCCGCTCTCCGGCCTTGCCTGCATCTGGCCCATTCCGCCGGCGTTGCCAGTCGATGCCTGCAAAGATACGTTTACCGAAGATTAAGCATACGGGTAGTCCTCATGTTCCAGTCCTTCGAATCCGCCGGCGACCCCTCGGTGGGAAAGCCCCGCGTCGCCCTTCTGAGGAAATGGCTCTCGGACAATGGCATCGACGGCTTCATTGTGCCGCGTGCGGACGAACACCAGGGCGAATATGTCGCCGAGCGATCGGAACGCCTGTGCTGGCTGACCGGCTTCAGCGGCTCCGCCGGCGTGGCGATCGTGCTTGCCGACAGCGCCTTCGTCTTCGTTGACGGCCGCTACACGCTGCAGGTGCGCGACCAGGTCGACCTCGACATCTTTGCGATCGAAAGCCTCATCGACAATCCGCCGGCCACATGGATCCGGGAGAACCTGGCCAAGGGCACGAAGCTCGGTTTCGATCCCTGGCTGCACACCATCGCGGACGTGAAGGCGCTCAAGGCATCTGCCGAAAAGGTCGGCGCGACGCTGGTGCCCCTGCCCCAAAACCCGATCGACGCCATCTGGCAGGACCAGCCGGAACCGCCACTGGCGAAGGTGAACATCCATCCCGAGGCCTATGCCGGCGAACTCGCCAAGGACAAGCTCAAGCGCCTCACCTCGGCAATTGCCGCCGACGGCGCCACCCATGCCGTCCTGACCGACCCGTCGTCGCTGGCCTGGACCTTCAACATCCGCGGTGGCGACGTGCCCCACACGCCGCTTGCCCTCGGCTTCGCCGTACTTGCGGCCGACGGCAGGCACTCCGTGTTCCTCGACATGCGCAAGCTCGGCCGCACCGAGAACGCCTACCTCAACCAGCTGGCCGACGTGAAGGCGCCCGCCGATCTCGAAGGCTTCATCGCCGACCTCGCCAGGAACGATGCCAGGATCGCGCTCGATCCGGTGCTGGCGGCCGACAGGCTCCGCGCGCTGATCGAGGAGAATGGCGGCACGGCCATTGCCGCGCCGGACCCGGCGCGCCTTCCGCGCGCCACCAAGAACAGCGCCGAGGTCGCAGGTGCCCGAGCCGCCCACCGCCGCGACGGTGCCGCGGTCGCGAAGCTTTTGTGCTGGCTCGACCGCCAGGCGCCCGGCAGCCTCGACGAGGTCACGGTCGTGACCAGGCTCGAAGAGTGCAGGCGCGCCACCGGAGAGGAGACGCAGATGCCGCTGCGCGACGTTTCCTTCGCCACGATCTCGGGTTCCGGCCCGCATGGCGCGATCATGCACTATCGCGTCTCGAACGCGACCAACCGCGTGCTCGGCGACGGCGAACTCTTCCTGCTCGATTCGGGCGCGCAGTACGAGGACGGCACCACCGACATCACCCGCACCATGCCGGTCGGCAAGCCGAACGATGAGATGCGCGAGCGCTTCACGCTGGTGCTCAAGGGCATGATCGCCATTTCCACCGCCCGCTTCCCCGCAGGGACCCGCGGCGCCGACATCGATGCGCTCGCCCGCATCGCGCTGTGGAAGCACGGCCTGGATTACGCACACGGCACGGGCCATGGCGTCGGCTCCTATCTTGCAGTGCACGAAGGTCCGCAGCGCATCGCCAAGACCGGCACCGAGAAGCTGCTGTCGGGCATGATCCTGTCCAACGAGCCAGGCTACTACAAGCAGGACCACTACGGCATCCGCCTCGAGAACCTGATCCTTGTCACCCGCCCCGACACATTGCCGGGCGGCGACATTGCCATGCATGGTTTCGAGACGCTGACGCTCGCGCCATTCGACCAGCGCCTGCTGCGGACGGACCTGCTGACGCGCGAGGAGCTCGACTGGCTCAACGCCTATCACGCGCGCGTCCTGTCCGAGATCGGCCCGATGCTGGACGGCGAGACGCTTGCCTGGCTGGAAAAGGCGACGGCCCCGATCGTCTAGTGCATGACCCGAAAATCGGAACCGATTTTCGAAAGGATCATGCACAAATTCAAAGTGTTACAGCGTCCTTAGCGCACCCAAGAGGGCGCGCGGCGCTGTAATCGGGGGCCGTTCTGTCAGCCGATGAAATGCCGGAGCACGATCAGGGTTGCTGCGCCGGCGAGGAACATCGTCATCATGCCGCCGCGCAACGCAACGATGGCCGCAACCGCGAGCGCGGCCAGTTCGGAAGGCCCCGCCGTCAGCGTCGCCGGCGCAACCAGCGTCGTCAGCACTGCCGCAGGCACGGCATTCAAGCCGGCCTCGACCCGCGGATGCAACCGTTGGAAGCGCGAGAGCACCAGATGCCCGCCAACCCGGGTCAGGTAGGTCGCGACGGCGCCGGCAAGGATGATCCAGACCGTTGTGCTCATGCGCTTGCCTCGACGGGCTTGCTTTCCCGTACAGGCAGGGCGGCTGCCAGCAGCACGCCGGCGAGCGCCCCAAGCGACACATGCCAGGGCGACCCCACCGTCTTGTAGGCGATCATCGAGGCGGCGGCGCTGGCAATCACGATCGGCAACCAGCGCGGTCGGTTGCGGAAGCTCATGACGATGCCGAGGAAGTAGATCGGCAGCAGGAAGTCGAGGCCGAGTGCGTGCGGATTGGGGATGAGCTTGCCGAACAGCGCGCCGAGCCCGCTCTCGACCACCCAGCACACGTAGAGCGTCAGTGCCATGCCCATATACCAGGCAAAGCCGATCTTTCTGCCCTGCTCGCGGATGCGCTCCGCCTCGGCATATTGCGGGTCGGTGAGGAAGAAATAGGCCACGGCCTGCTGCAGCCACGGCCAATGGGCGATGTGCGGGCCGATGGCGGCCGAATAGAGCACGTGGCGGAAATTGACCGCGAAGATCGACAGCACCACCAGCCAAGGCGCAACGTGCTGGCCGAACAGCTCGATGCCCACCAGTTGGCTGGCGCCGCCGAAAATGGTGGCGCTCATCAGCGTCGCCTCTGCGACGGTAAAGCCATTGTCCACCGCGAGCGCGCCGAACAGGACGGCGAACGGTGCCGAGGCGACCACCACCGGCACGCTCATCCGGGCACCGCGCGAAAATTGCGCCAGACCGTCGCTCACTCTGCCAGCCTCCTGAAAAAAGAGGCCCTGAATAGGTCAGCCGGCTGTCGCTGTCACATCAATTCGCTTGAGCCAACGCTTCAGCGGAACTCAGCCCCTCTTGGCGACCCGCTTCACCGAACAGGGCGTGTAGCCACCGGCATGGAGACGCCCCGTCGTCATCTCGAGCCTGATGGGCAGGTCGCGCATTGTCGAGACATTCAACTTGCGCGCAGCCGCCAAGGCCACCTCCCCGCAGGCATGCGCATCCTCGGCCGCGTTGTGGTGCTTGAACGAAAAGTCGATATGGCGCGACACCTCGTTGAGCCGGTGCGAGGCAAGGTCCTGCCACACCATCTTTGCCATCTTGAGCGTGCAGGCATAGTCGATGCTCGGGCAATCGATGCCGTACAGCGCGTAGGACGCACGGATGACGCTCATGTCGAACGACGCGTTGTGGGCGAGGACCAGCATCTCGCCGAGATCGTCCTCGAATTCCTCCATGACTTCGGGGAACTCGGGCGCGTCCTCCACATCCTCCGGGCGGATGCCATGGACGGCGATGTTGAAGCGCGAGAAGCGCATGTCCCTAGGACGGATCAGCCGCTCCTCGACGCGGATGACCGCGCCGTCCTCGATCCAGGCCAGGCCGACGGAGCACGGGCTGCCGCGCTGCTCGTTGGCAGTTTCAAAATCGATCGCAATTGCACGCATCTCTTCAGTCAGCCCGCCTGCCCGACCCGCTCGAACCACTGGTCCTCGGTAATGACCTCGATGCCGAGCTCGGTCGCTGTTTTCAGTTTCGACCCGGCACCCGGCCCCGCCACGACAAGGTCGGTCTTCTTGGAGACCGAGCCTGAGACCTTTGCGCCGAGCTTCTCAGCCATGGCCTTGGCTTCGTCGCGTGACATTTTCTCGAGCGCCCCCGTGAACACGACCGTCTTGCCCGAGACGGGCGACGACACGTCCCCGATGCGCTCCTCGTCGAGCGGCGTCACCTCGGCGAGCAGTGCATCGACCACCTGCCTGTTGTGCTCCTCGGCGAAGAACTCGACGACGGCCTCGGCGACGGTCCCGCCGATGCCGTTGATCGCCGTCAGTTCCTGCCAGGCGGCATTTCCCTTGTCGCCCTTGCCCTCCGGCATCTGGGCGGCCACGCCTGCCTGCTGGAAGGCCTCGAAGCTGATGTAATGGCGCGCCAGCCGCTTGGCGTTGGTCTCGCCGATGTGACGGATGCCCAGCGCAAACAGGAAGCGCGAGAACTCCACCTTCCGGCGGTCGTCGATCGCCGCGAACAGCTTGCGCGCCGACGTCGCCCCGAACCCTTCGATGTTCTCGAGCTTCGTCAGCGAGGCCTCCTGCCGCGGCTTCAGCGTGAAGATATCGGCCGGCGAGCCGACATGCAGCGCCGGATCCCGCGACTGGAAGAAGAACTCGATCTGCTTTTCCCCCAAACCCTCGATGTCGAACGCGTTGCGCGACACGAAGTGCCGGAGCCGTTCCACCGCCTGCGCCGGGCAGATCAGGCCGCCGGTGCAGCGCCGCACCGCCTCCCCTTCCTCGCGGACGGCGTGGCTGCCGCAGGCCGGGCACAGCGTCGGGAACTGATATGGCTGCGCGCCCATAGGGCGCTTTTCCAGCACCACGTCGAGGATCTGGGGGATGACGTCGCCCGCACGCTGCACGATCACCGTGTCGCCGACGCGGATGTCGCGTCCGTCGCGGATCGGCTGCCCGCTGTTGCCGATGCCCCTGATGTAGTCCTCGTTGTGCAGCGTGGCGTTGGTGACCACCACACCGCCCACCGTCACCGGCTGCAGGCGTGCCACGGGCGTCAGTGCGCCGGTGCGGCCGACCTGAATGTCGATGCCGGTCAGGATGGTCGTCGCCTTCTCGGCCGGGAACTTGTGCGCGATCGCCCAGCGCGGCGAACGCGACACGAAGCCTAGCCGCTGCTGCAGGTCGAGCCGGTCGACCTTGTAGACTACGCCGTCGATGTCGTAGCCGAGCGTCGCCCGGTCTGCCTCGATCAGCCTGTATTGCGAAAGCAGGCCCTCGACGCTGTCGAACGACTTCATCAGCGGGTTGGTCTTGAAGCCAAAGCGACCGAAAGCCGCGACCATGCCCATCTGGGTGTCGGCAGGCATCCGGCTCACCTCACCCCAGGCATAAGCAAAGAAGCGCAGCGGACGGCTGGCGGTGATGGAGGTGTCGAGCTGGCGCAGCGAACCCGCCGCCGCATTGCGCGGATTGGCGAATATCTGCTTGCCGGCCTCGTCGTTACGCCGGTTGAGCTCGGCGAAATCGGCATGGCTCATATAGACCTCGCCGCGCACCTCGAGCACTTCGGGGAAGTCGCCATGGAGCACGTTTGGAATGTCGGCGATGGTACGCGCGTTGGCCGTCACGTTCTCGCCCACCTGCCCGTCGCCGCGCGTCGCCGCCGTCACCAGCCGGCCGTTCTCGTAGCGAATCGAAAGCGAAAGGCCGTCGATCTTGGGCTCCGCCGTGATCGCGACCGGCTCGTGGGCGGCGAGCCTCAGGAAGCGCCTGATGCGCCCGACGAACTCGGTCACGTCCTCGTCGGCGAAGGCATTGTCGAGCGACAGCATGGGCACGACATGCGTGACCTTGCCGAACTTCTCCGAGACGGCCGCGCCGACCGCCTTCGACGGCGAATCCTCCCGAACCAGATGCGGGAACCGCTGCTCGATCGCCAGGTTGCGCCGTCGCAACGCATCATAGTCGGCGTCCGAGATCGTCGGCGCGTCTTCGGCGTGATAGCGCCGGTCGTGGCCGGCGATCTCCTCGGCAAGCCGCGCAAGCTCGGCTGCGGCTTCCGCTTCGCTCAGCGAATCGACGCTTTTTTCGGACATGGTGCGGCTCCGTCGCAATAGGCGCGCCAACATAGATCAGGATGCCGGGACGTGGGAGGCAGCCGGAGCGAATTCCACGTCAAATCAGCGGGATCGCACAGGCTCCTGACAACGGTCGCGCAGATGCGTGGAGTTCACATCACCGCGGCGGTGTTCTCGCGCAGCAGCCGCTCGGCCGCGGCCCTCGCCTCTTCGGTGATGGTCGCGCCCGAGAGCATGCGGGCGATCTCTTCCTGCCGGGCCGGGCGGTCCATCTCGTGGATGCCGGTGGCTACGCGGTCGGTGCTGCCGGACTTCGAGATCAGGAAATGCGTTCCGGCGCGCGCGGCCACCTGCGGCGCATGCGTGACCGAGAGCACCTGGACGCGATGGGCGAGACGCGCCAACCGTTGGCCGATGGCGTCGGCGACCGCACCACCAACGCCGGTGTCGATTTCGTCGAAGACCAGCGTCGGGGCAGAGCCGCGGTCGGCCAGCGCCACCTTGAGCGCCAGCAGGAAGCGCGACAGCTCGCCGCCCGACGCCACCTTCATCATCGGTCCGGGGCGCGTGCCGGGATTGGTCCGGACCCAGAACTCGACCTCGTCGATGCCTTCCTGCATGCGGTTGGTGGCGTCGCTCGTTATCTCGACGATGAACTCGGCCCGCTCCAGCTTGAGCGCGGGCAACTCCGCCATGACTGTCTTTCGCAGGCCCTCGGCTGCTGCCTTGCGCAGCTCCGCCAGACTCGCCGCGATGCGGTCGTAGGCGTCGCGATTGGCGGCCGCCTGCTGTTCCAGCGCGTGGAGCCGTTCCTCCCCCGCGTCGAGATCGGCAAGGTCTGCAACCATGCCGTCGCGCAGCTGCGCCAGGTCGTCCACCGCGACATTGTGCTTGCGGCCCGCCGCGCGCAGGGCGAACAGCCGCTCCTCCGCCTTCTCAAGCCGCTGCGGATCGTATTCCGTCGCGCGCAGCGCTGCGTCCACGCCGGACTGCGCCGCATCCAGCGAGATCATCGCCTCGTCGAGGGACTTGACCACTTCGTCCAGAAGGCCTGGCACTTCCGCCGCTTTGCGCTGCAGGCGGCGCAATAGGCTCGCAAGCTGCGGCAGCGGCGACGAGGACCCTGACAGCACGTCCTGCGCATCCTGGATTTCGGACGCGATCTTCTCGACCCGCATCATCGACGCGCGCAGTTCGGCGAGTTCGCTCTCCTCGCCGGGCTGCGGGTCCAGCTTCCCGAGTTCGGCGACCGATGCACGGAGATACTCGGCCTCGCGGGCGGCCGCCTCGACGCGGGCGCGATGCCGGGACAGTTCCTGCTCGGCCGCGCGCCAGGCGCGCCAGGCCTCAGCGGTCGCGCGCGCCTCGCCGACATGACCGCCGAAGGAATCGAGCACTTCCCGGTGAGCGCCGCCGTCGACAAGCGCCCGGTCGTCGTGCTGGCCGTGGATCTCCACCAGCGCGCGGCCGATGTCGCGCATCAGCGTCACGCTGGATGGCTGGTCGTTGACGAACACGCGGGTGCGGCCGTCCGCAGTCTGGACGCGACGGAGGATCACGTCGCCGTCGTCATCGATGGCGTTGTCGGCCAGGAGCACACGCACCGGATGGTTGGACGGCACGTCGAAGACGGCCGTCACCTGCCCCTGGTTGGCACCGTGGCGGACGAGCGACGCATCGCCGCGCGCGCCAAGCGCGAGCGACAATGCGTCGAGAAGAATGGATTTGCCGGCACCGGTCTCACCCGTGAGCACGGAGAGACCGGGAGTAAAGTCGATGTCCAGCCGCTCGATCAGGACGATATCGCGGATCGACAGTCGCGAGAGCATCGATCGGGATCAGGCGTCGCCGGAGAACAGCTTCCCGGCCTTGGACATCCACGAGCCGGCGTTTTCACGCGGCTCCAGGCCGTTGGTCTGCAACAGCTTGTAGGAGTCCTTGTACCACTGGCTGTCGGGATAGTTCTGGCCGAGCACGGCAGCCGCCGTCTGCGCTTCCGACGTCAGGCCCATCGCGTAATAGGTCTCGGTCAGGCGCGCGAGGGCTTCCTCGATGTGGCGCGTGTTCGAGTAATTCTCGACCACGCTGCGGAAGCGCTTGGCCGCAGCGATGTATTCGCGACGCTCGAGATAGTAGCGGCCGATCTGCATCTCCTTGCCGGCGAGCTGGTCGCGGGCGAAGCGGATCTTGGCGTTGGCATCGTCGACATATTCCGACTCGGGCCAGCGCTGCACGACTTCCTGCATCGCCTCGATGGTCCGGCGGGCTTCCTTCTGGTCCTGCGTCACGTCGCGGATCTGGCGGAAGTAGCTCAGGCCGATGATGTACTGGGCGTAGGCGGCATCCTCGGTCGAGGGGTACAGCGCAAGATAGCGCTTGGCCGAGTTGATGGCTTCCTCGTAGGCGCCCTGGCGATAGCTGGCGAAAGCGCCCATCACCATCGACTTGCGCGCATACTCCGAATACGGGTGCTGGCGATCGACGGCCTCGAACTTGCGGCTTGCCTCCTTGAGGCGGCCGGCATTGAGGTTGGCGAGGCCCTGATTGTACAGAACGTCCGCCGGCTCGGTCTGCTCGACATAGCTGGCGAGATCGACATCGGCCTCACCCGACATGCAACCCGAGAGTGCAATCGCCGGAATGACGAGCGACAGCGCAACGGCAAGAGGCTTCGCGCGCAGCTTCGATCGATCGGCTCGTATCAATGACATCACAGACTTCCGCCCCTTCGGCGCCATTTCGCTTTTAGGCAACCGGCATAGATCACAACTAACCGTGCCGGGCAACGCTATCAGCCGCCAATCGCGCAATTTTGTGGCGCGTGATCGCCTATGCGATTTAACCTGTGGAGTGGTGCAGCCTGGCCACACCTCTTCACAAGCACTGCTGCGTCAGAGCGTCCAGGGAGCGTGGACGGCGGCGCTGACGGCGATGAGTTCAGCCGAACGCCCTCGTTCGCGGCGCGACGTCTCGACGATCTCGAAGGCGGATCGATCCGAAAGCAGGCGACGCAGCGCGTTCGCGTTCAGCCTGTGGCCACCACGGTAGGAACGGAAGCAGCCGATGAAGCGCGCGCCTGCAAGCGCCAGGTCGCCCATGGCGTCCAGCGTCTTGTGGCGAACGAATTCGTTCGAGAAGCGCAGGCCTTCCATGTTGATGATGTGGTTGTCGTCGCCGATGACCACGGAGTTCTCGAGCGACGAGCCCAGCGCGTATCCAGCGGCCCACAGGCGTTCGACGTCCTTCATGAAGCCGAAGGTGCGGGCCCGCGAAATCTCGCGGCGGAAGATATCGGCGTTGATGTCCGACGCGAACGACTGGCGTCCGATAGCGGGGCTTTCGAAATCGATCTCGACCTCGAAACGGGTGCCGCCGTACGGGCGGAACTCGGCCCAGGAGGCGCCGCTTTCGATTCGCACGGGCTTCAGGACGCGGATGTAGCGGCGCTTTACGCCAAGAATCTCGATGCCGGCCTGGTCGAACGCCTCGACGAACTGCGCGGCACTGCCGTCCAGGATCGGCACTTCCGCGCCTTCGACCTCGATGGACACATTGTCGATCCCGAGGCCGAACAGAGCGGCCATCAGGTGCTCGATGGTCGCCACATGGACGCCGTGCGGGTCACCAAGCAAAGTGCAAAGGTCCGTTGCACCCACTTCTGACACAATTGCGCGGAACTCTCGCCCGGCAACTTGGAAAGTCACACCCGTGTCGGCGTCCGCCGGCACGAAATGGATAGACACGGGCATGCCACTGTGGACGCCAATTCCTGACAGCGTCACACGCGACTTGAGCGTTGTCTGATAGTCCTGCAATTCGATCCCCATATGCCCGTCCACGTCAGGACCGCTCTGCCACTATGTGGCGTGCGGCTCTTCTGCTGCTCGAAAGACGGGATCTCATCCCCACAATACCCGCCCGAGCGACCTTAGTCGGCGGCGAACATAGTCTTCCGGATGTTAGACTCCAAATCACGGTTTTTTACTCTGTGTAACCGCGGGGCCCTGGGACTCGCCGCACCAAGTTCATGTTTTCAATGATCTTTTCAGAACTAAAGGCGGGCGTCGAGACGCCCGCCTTTCAAACCGTGTTACCGTCCTTCACAGATTAGTTTGCCTGGCGGCGAAGGAACGCGGGAATCTCCAACTGATCGTCTTCTTGGGGCCGTGCCTGCGGGGCGAGTCGGCCGTGTTCGTCAAGCTGGCCGCGACGCGGTGCGTAGAGCTGCGACTCCTGGTTGTTCACGCGGCGCTGCTCGGGGGCCGGCTGACGCAGGCGCGGCTCGCGCGGCTGGGCCGGCTGGAGACGCGCCGGCTCTTCCTCGCGACGGGTCAGGCCGCTGGTCAGGCGCTTGAGCAGGCCCATCGGACCGCGCTCCTCGTGGTCGACCGGCTGAGTCTTTGCTGCGACCTCGGCCTTCACCATCGGCGGAAAGTCCTCGACGCGCGGCATGCGCGGCGCGGGAGCCTGCTGCATCACCTGTTGGGGTGCCACCTGTTGCGGAGCCGGCTGGGGAGCAGGCTGGTGGTACTGCTGCGGCTGCGGGGCCGGCTGGAACTGCTGCGGCTGGGCCGGCGGTGCCTGGAACAGCTTGCTCTGCGGACGGAAGTCGTCGGCCGGGGCGGCCGGACGCGGCTGCGCCATGGCCGCCGCATTGGCCTCTGCCAGGCGGATGGCATCGGCGACCGGGTCGTTGGTGCGCGCTTCGACGCGCGGCTGCTCGACCGGAGCGGCCTGCGGCTGGGCCGGGCGAACCTCGGCAGCCGGACGCTGGGCAGGCTTCGGAGCCTGACGGATGGTCAGCGGAGCTGCGGCGATGTCGGCCGCGGACTTGTCGATGCCGGTGGCGACAACCGAAACGCGGATGACGCCCTCGAGATCCTCGTCGAAGGTCGCGCCCAGGATGATGTTGGCGTCCTGGTCGACTTCCTCACGGATGCGGGTCGCAGCTTCGTCGACTTCGAACAGCGTCAGGTCGCGACCGCCAGTGATCGAGATCAGCAGGCCCTTCGCACCCTTCATCGAGGTTTCGTCGAGCAGCGGGTTGGCGATCGCAGCCTCGGCGGCGGCCATCGCACGGCCCTCGCCCGAAGCTTCGCCTGTGCCCATCATCGCCTTGCCCATCTCGCGCATCACCGAGCGGACGTCGGCGAAGTCGAGGTTGATGAGGCCTTCCTTGACCATCAGGTCGGTGATGCAGGCGACACCCGAGTAGAGCACCTGGTCGGCCATAGCGAAGGCGTCGGCGAACGTCGTCTTGTCGTTAGCCAGGCGGAAGAGGTTCTGGTTCGGGATGACGATGAGGGTGTCGACGCACTTCTGCAGCTCTTCGATGCCCTGATCGGCCGTCTTCATACGGCGCTGGCCTTCGAAGTGGAACGGCTTGGTGACGACGCCGACGGTGAGGATCCCCTTTTCGCGTGCAGCGCGGGCGACGACCGGAGCAGCACCGGTGCCGGTACCGCCGCCCATGCCGGCGGTGACGAAGCACATGTGGGTGTTCGACAAATGGTCGATGAGTTCGTCGATGCACTCTTCAGCCGCCGCGCGGCCGACTTCCGGCTGCGAACCCGCGCCGAGGCCTTCGGTGACATGCGCGCCGAGCTGGATCAGGCGCTCTGCCTTGGACATGGTCAGCGCCTGGGCATCGGTGTTCGCCACGACGAACTCGACGCCGCGCAGGCCTGCGGTGATCATGTTGTTGACGGCGTTGCCGCCGCCACCACCGACACCGAACACCGTGATGCGTGGCTTGAGCTCGGTGATGTCCGGCTTTTTGAGATTGATCGTCATTGTCCTCGTCCTTTTTGCCTTTCGCAGCCGCTTCGCCGTGCGGCCTCTGTGGGGCTAACCCCGTCGATTCCCTAAAAACTGTCTCTCAACCACTGACTCATGCGATGCAGTTTTCCGCCTGTTCCCGTCGCCCTGTAACGGGAAATCCCTTTCGTCGCCTGGCTCTCGATGCCAGCCACCTGCGGGTAGATGAGCAGCCCGACCGCCGTCGCGAAGGCCGGCCCCTTGGCAGCCTCCGGAAGACCAGCCACCCCGAGCGGGCGGCCGATGCGGACGTTGCGGCCGAGGATCCGGCGCGCCGCCTCGGGCAGCCCCACCAACTGGCTCGCGCCGCCCGTCAGCACGACTCGCTTGCCGACCGCATTGCCATAGCCGGACTTGTTCAGCCTGTCGCGCAGCAGTTCGAGCGTCTCGTCGATCCGGGCGCGGATGATGCGCGCCATCACCGAACGCGGAATCTGCAGCGGCACGTCGCTCTCGTCGGCGCCGATCGGGTGGATGCTGACGAGATCGCGGTCATCCGTGGTGCCCGGCAGCGCCGAGCCGTGCATGACCTTGAGCCGTTCGGCGTCATCCAGCCGGGCGGACAGCCCCTTTGCCAGGTCCATCGTCACGTGGTTGCCACCGATCGGAATGGCGTCGGCATGGACGAACTTGCCCTCCGAGAACACCGAGAGCGTCGTCGTGCCGCCACCCATATCGATGCAGGCGGCGCCCATTTCGAGTTCGTCGTCGACCAGCGCGGCGAGGCCGCTCGCATAAGGCGTCGCCACCATATGCTCGACCGAAAGATGCGAGCGGTTGATGCAGAGTTCGAGATTGCGAAGCGGCGCCGAGTCGCCGGTCAGAACATGCATGTCGACGCCGAGCGTCTCACCGACCATGCCGCGCGGATCGCGCACACCCCGCTCGGCGTCGAGCGAGAACGCGACCGGCAGCGAATGGATGACCTCGCGCTCTGCGCGCATGGCCTGCTTGGCACCGGCCGCGAGCACGCGCTTGACGTCGGATTCCTCGACCTCATGCCCGCCGAGATTGACAGTGGCGGAGAAGGCCTCGCTCTTGATGCGGCCGGCCGAGAGATTGACGATCAGGGAATCGGCGGTCAGCCCCGCCATACGCTCGGCCGCGTCGACGGCGAGACGGATGGCATGCTCGGCCCTGTCGAGCTCGATGACGACGCCCGACTTCACGCCCTGCGACTTCTGATGGCCGATGCCGATCACCTGGGCCTGGTGGGTACGGCCCTTGAGCAGTTGATTGCCTTCCGCCGGCTTGAGCTTGGCAACCACGCAGCAGACCTTGTTCGACCCGACGTCGAGCACGGTGAGGATGCCCGAACGACGCGAAGCCGCATCCTTTTGACCGCCGAGCCAGCTCATGTTCTCTTCTCCGTCTTCGCCTTGACGGTCTTGGGCTTTGCGCTCAGCTCGGACTGCCTGCGCTCCGCCGCCTCGGGCGTGAGCTGCACGACGAGCCTGTCGCCGAGACGCATGTCCACGGCCGAAATGTCACGATTGAACAGCCCCTTGTCGCGATCGAGCGCTGCCACCTCGGCAAGGGCCGCATCGACGCCGAATTCGGGCAACTTGACCGTAATCCCGTTGTCGAGACGCAGGTCCCAGCGCCGCTCGCCGACGCGGACGTAGCTTCTCACCCGCGATGCGAGCTCTGGCACGGCCTGCACCTTCGCGACGAAATCGGCAGCACCCTCGGCGGCACCGAACCCGACGACCAGCGGCAGCATCATCTGCCTGCCGCCAGCATAAGGAGCGATGACATTTCCCGACTTTTCGACGACGCTCAACTGCCGGCCGTGCTGCCAGATGGCGAAGGCCTCGCGCTCCTCGATGCGCACCTCGATCGAATTGGGATAAACCTTGCGCACGGCCGCGTCGCGGACCCAAGGCAGAGCGACGATGCGCTCGCGCGCCTGCTCGGGATCGAAGCCGACCAGCGAAGTCCAGCCGTCGAGTTCGAGCTTGTCGAGGATGTCGATCTCGGAAGTTTCGCGATTGCCCGATACCTTGACCTGATCGACGGCAAATCCGCTGCGTGCGGTCAGCCCCTGGACGATCGTCGGGAAGTGGCCGCCGACATAGGCCCCGTAGAGGGAACTCGCAGCCAGGAACGACACGGTCAGCATGGACGCGGCATAAGGCGGAGGAGTGAACTCTCCCCGCCCCAGACGAGACAGAACGCGAACAGGCTTGCGCAGGACCCGCGGCAATACGAAATGTTCCGCGGACAGGGACAGCCCGAAGAGACTCGGCTTCGCGCCGCGCACCCCCCTGTCATATCCCGACTTCAACGCAAACACGAAGCGTCCTCCACCATCCAACTCAACAGCTCACCAAACGAATGCCCGGCTTGCGCGGCAATCTCTGGCACCAGCGACGTCGGCGTCATGCCGGGTTGCGTGTTGACCTCCAGCCAGACGACCTCTCCATTTTCCGAATGGCGGTCGTCGTACCGGAAGTCAGACCGGGAGACGCCCCGGCACCCGATCGCTTGATGAGCCTTGAGCGCCAGTCTTTGTATTTTTTGGTAAATATTCGGTGAAACTTTCGCGGGGCATTCGTGCCTTGATCCGCCGACGACATATTTTGAGTCGTAGTCGTAGAAGGCATGCCCGGTCGGGATGATCTCGCAGACCCCGAGCGCCACGTCGCCCATCACCGCACAGGTGAGTTCACGCCCATGGATGTAGCGCTCCACCATCACCGTGTCGCCGTAGCGCCACTCCGACGACGAAATCACCTGGGGCGGATGCGACTGATCCTCCTTGACGATGACGACACCGAAGCTGGACCCCTCGGCGACCGGCTTCACCACGTAGGGCGGCGCCATCGGGTGTTCGTTGCGGATCGAGAAGCGATCGAGCACCCTGGATTCCGCGACCGGGATCCCGGCCGCCTTGGCGATCTTCTTCGCCTGCTCCTTATCCATGGCAAGCGCCGAGGCCAGAACACCTGAGTGAGTGTAAGGAATGGCGAGGAATTCGAGGATGCCCTGAATGGTGCCGTCCTCGCCGAACGGGCCATGCAGGGCATTGAAGGCCACGTCCGGCTTGAGCGCAGTAAGCACGCTGCCGACATCGCGATCGACATCGACGCGCGTGACCTTGTAACCCACCCGCTCGAGCGCATCGGCGCAGGCATTTCCGGACGACAGGGACACGGGCCGCTCGGACGAAAATCCGCCCATCAATACAGCGACGTGCTTCGACTTCATTCCCTGGTAATCCCCTCTAAACTCTACACGCAACGCCTTGTTTCCGAAGACCGAATCGCTCCGTCCCGGAAGTTGAACTTCCGGAGCAAAACGCGGGGTACGCGTCACGCGACTCAAATCAGGAAACGCTTTAGATCAGAGAATCAGAGACTTGATTCCGTGGCAAGTGCCGATTGGAGATCAGTGCGATTTCGTGATCGGAAGCGAATCTCGAGTGCACCGGACTGGCAGTCGCTGAGGGCGGAATTCGGGCAGCAAAAAGCCCCCGGATTGGAGTGTCCGAGGGCTGCCATAAACCGTTTGCCGGCCAACTATTTAGCGTCGACCTACAGCAGCTGGCCGAGGAACTCCTGCACCTCGTGACCCGGCTTGTACCGGCCGATGCGCTTGATCTCCCACTGCAGGCGGATGCCCGAATGCTCGAGTACGCGGCTGCGGACGGTTTCGCCGAGATACTCCAGGTCGTAGCCAGTGGCCGTGCCGGTGTTGATCATGAAGTTGCAGTGCATGGGCGACATCTGCGCGCCCCCGATCATCAGCCCGCGGCAGCCGGCCTTGTCGATCTCCTTCCAGGCGGACGTGCCCTCGGGATTCTTGAAGGTCGAGCCGCCGGTCTTCTCGCGGATCGGCTGAACGGTCTCGCGATGATGCTGGACGTCGTCCATGGCCGCCTTGATCGCGTCCTTGTCCTCGGCGTAGCCCTCGAACAGGGCCGACGTGAAGATCAGGTCGGCAGCAGCCGATGAATGGCGATAGCTGTAGCCCATGTCCGCGTTGGACAGCACGTGCCGATTGCCGGCACGGTCGAGCGCGCTAACCTCGACGACGCGCTCGCGCGTCTCGACGCCGTTGGCGCCCGCATTCATCCGCAGCGCCCCGCCGATGGCGCCAGGGATGCCATGGTAGAAATGGAACCCGCCGATGCCGCTGTCGTGGGCGAGTGCCGCCACACGCTTGTCGGGCGTCGCGGCGCCTGCCCTGATCTGCGTCTCGGAAACCCGTTCGGCTTCGCCGAAGCCCTTGGCCGACAGGCGCACCACGAAACCGGGAATGCCACCCTCGCGAACGAGCAGGTTCGAGCCGATGCCGACGACCATCACCGGAATTTCCTCCGGCACCGCCTTCAGGAAGGCCGCGAGATCTTCCTCGTCGGCCGGCTGGAACAGCGCCTGGGCCATTCCACCGGCGCGGAACCAGGTGATCTTCTCCATCTCGGCGCTGGGCGTGATGCGCCCGCGCAGGCCGGCAAGCCGGTCACCCAGCTTCGCGATCAGTTCCTCGCCGCCCGTCACTTCCCGCCCCCAGACAGTTCGCCCGGAAGCGCATAGGCCCATTGCGTGATGTTGCCCGCGCCGAGGAAGACGACGAAATCGCCCGGCTTGGCGAGATCGCGCACCGCGGGTGCTATCGTCGCAGGTCCCTCGATGTAGCGCGCGTCGCGATGGCCGCCGGCGCGGATGCGTGCGATCAGCGCCTCCGAATTGGCGCCCTCGATCGGGTCTTCGCCGGCCGTATAGACCGGGGCCACCATGACGGTGTCGGCGTCGTTGAAGCAGGCAGCAAAATCGTCGAACAGGTCATGCAGCCGGGTGAAGCGGTGCGGTTGGGCAATCGCGATGACGCGGCCCTTGGTCGCCTCGCGCGCGGCCTTCAGCACGGCTTTGATCTCGACCGGATGGTGGCCGTAGTCGTCGAACACCTCGACGCCGTTCCACGTGCCCGTATGGGTGAAGCGGCGCTTGACGCCACCGAATGCAGACAGGCCACGCTTGATCGCCTCCGGGCTGATGCCGAGCTCGGTCGCAACCGCGATCGCCGCCGTTGCATTGGAGACGTTGTGGCGTCCCGGCATCGGCAACCGGACGCCCTCGATGGTGGAAGACGATCCGGACTTGCGGCTGCGGATGACGACGTCGAACACCGAAGTGGCGCCGTCCATCCGATGATTGGCGAAGCGCACGTCCGCCTGGGCGTTCTCGCCATAGGTGATGACGCGGCGGTCCTCGATGTGGCTGACCAGCGCCTGCACCTCGGGGTGGTCGGTGCACATCACGCCGAAGCCGTAGAACGGGACGTTCTCGACGAACTGGCGGAAAGCCTCGCGCACCTTGTCGAAGGTGCCGTAGTGATCGAGATGTTCGGGATCGATGTTGGTGACAACGGCGATGTCGGCCGGCAGCTTCAGGAAGGTGCCGTCGCTCTCGTCGGCCTCGACCACCATCCACTCGCCCTCGCCCATGCGGGCGTTGGTGCCATAGGCATTGATGATGCCGCCGTTGATCACGGTCGGGTCGAGCCCGCCGGCGTCGAGCAGCGTCGCCACCATCGAGGTGGTCGTCGTCTTGCCGTGCGTTCCGCCGATCGCCACCGCATTGCGGAAGCGCATCAGTTCGGCCAGCATTTCCGCGCGGCGCACGATCGGCAGCAGCTTCTCGCGCGCCGCCTGGAATTCGGGATTGGACTTCTTGATGGCCGTCGACACGACCACCACCTCGGCGTCGCCGAGATTGTCGGCGGCATGGCCGACGAAGCACTCGATGCCCTTGTCGCGCAGGCGCTGGACATTGGCGCTGTCGGACTGGTCCGAGCCCTGGACCTTGTAGCCGAGGTTGTGCAGCACCTCGGCGATGCCGCTCATGCCAATACCGCCAATGCCGATGAAATGAACGAGACCTATCGTCTGCGGCATCTTCATGGCCGCACCCCCTTCTTGAATTCCGCGACGGGTATTTTCGACGCAATAGCCTCTGCGAGGTCGGCGAGCAACCTCGTGGCGTCCGCTTTGCCGACTGACTTAGCGGCAGCCGCCATGGTCGAAAGCCGCTCGGGATCGTCCATCAGCCCGTCGAGAAGCGCCGCGATGCGCTCGGC
This sequence comes from Mesorhizobium sp. SCN 65-20, assembly GCA_001724355.1. Classification (GTDB taxonomy): domain Bacteria; phylum Pseudomonadota; class Alphaproteobacteria; order Rhizobiales; family Rhizobiaceae; genus Aminobacter. Next base: position 23,195 of record MEEF01000052.1, read on the forward strand.
CGAAAGGCTGGCCTGCGGATGCACCTCGCCCCCGCCGGCGGCTGCGAGCCGCGCGGCATTCGCCGCCTGGTCGTGGTCGAGCGCATACGGATAAGGCACCAGCAGCGCCGGGCGGCCGATGACGGAAATTTCGGAAACCGTCGAAGCGCCCGAGCGGGAAATCACAAGGTGCGCCGAAGCCATGCGCTGCGCCATGTCGGTGAAGAACGGCGAGACGTCGGCCTCGATGCCGAGCCTGGCATAGGCATCCTTCACCTTCTCGGCGCCTTCGGCCCGGGCCTGCTGAGTGACCCGCAGCCTCTTCCTCTGCGCTTCCGGCAGCATCGCGATCGCGCCCGGCACCGCATCCGAGAAATATTGTGCGCCCTGGCTGCCACCGAACACCAGCAGGTTGAACCGGTCCGATCCGGCGGAAGCGACATAGGGCGCGGACGCGGCCGCTATCACCGCTGGTCGCACCGGGTTTCCGGTGACGACGGTCTTGGCTCCGTTGCTGCCTGAGCTTTCCGACAGGAAGCCGCCGGCAATCGCATCCATCTTCCCGGCGAGAGCCTTGTTGGCGCGGCCCATTACGGCGTTTTGTTCATGCACCATGGCAGGAACGCCGCGCCTCGTCGCGGCATAGAGCGGCGGCAGGGTCGGGTAGCCGCCGAAGCCGATCACCACCGACGGCTTGATCTTGGCGATCACCTTGGAGGCTTCGCGCACGCCGCGCCAGATGCGCCAGAACGACCGCAGCAGGGCGACGGGGTTCTTCGAGCCGATGGTCGCCGAGGGTATGGGATGGATGGCCGCCGCCGGGAACTTGCCGGCGAAACGCTCGGCCCGGTCGTCGGTGGCCAGGTGAACCTGCCAGCCGCGCGCCGTCAGTTCGTGCGCCAGCGCCTCGGCCGGAAAGAGATGGCCGCCGGTCCCTCCGGCGGCAAGCATGACAGTTCCTTTGGACATGCTATTCGGCCGGCGCCACGTAGCGGTTCATTCCGGCGAAGCCTGTGCTTCTTAGTTTCTCCGGCTTCTTGCGCGTGAGCGCCAGGACCATCCCCATAGACATGGCGATCGCGATCAGCGACGAGCCGCCATAGGAGATGAACGGCAACGTCATGCCCTTGGCGGGCATCAGTTGCAGGTTCACGCTCATGTTGATGATCGACTGGAAGCCGAACACCACCACGAGACCGGCAACGGCGTAGCGGGTGAAATCGTCATGCTCCTTGAGCGCAATGCGCAGGCCGCGCAGCACGATGAAGGCGAAGATCAGCATGATGGCGATCAACAGGATGATGCCGAATTCTTCGCCGGCGACGGAGAAGATGAAGTCGGCATGGCTGTCGGGAATGACGCGCTTGACCACGCCCTCACCCGGCCCGACGCCGAACCAGCCGCCGCTGATGATCGCTTCGCGGCCCATGTCGACCTGGAAGGTATCGCCCTCGCCGGTCAGGAAGCGATCGATACGGCCGGCGACGTGCGGGAAGAACAGATAGGCCCCGAAACCGCCGCCCATGCCGACGGCACCGAGCACGATGATCCAGAACCACGACATGCCGGCCATGAAGAACATCACGCCCCAGGTCCCGAGCACCAGTATGGTCTGGCCGAAGTCGGGCTGCGCCATCAGCAGCGCAAGGACAACGCCAAGCAGGATCATGGCAAAGAGATTGCCCGGAATGTCCGGATTGCGCTCGTTTTCGGAGAGCAGCCAGGCGGAAATCACCACGAATGCCGGCTTCAGGAATTCGGACGGCTGGATGGACAGGCCAGCGAGCGAGACCCAGCGCCGGGCGCCCTTGACCTCGACGCCCACGAACAGGACCGCCACCATGAGGAGCAGCATCACGCCGAGTATGACGATCGACAGTCGCCTGATCTGGCGGACATCGAGGAACGAGACGGCGATCATCACGCAGAGCGCGGGAATGGTAAAGATGATCTGGCGCGTGGCGAAGTGGAACATGCCGAGGCCAATGCGCTCGGCCACCGCCGGGCTTGCCGCAAACGACAGGACGATCCCCAGTCCCATGAGCATCAGGAACGCAGCGAGGAACCATCTGTCGACCGTCCACCACCACATGGCGACGGGACTTCTGTCGAGGCGACTAGCCATTACCTTCCCCCTCCGATAGCGGTAATGCCATCAATAGCATTCACGGCTTGCCTGAAGGCTTCGCCGCGAATCTCGAAGTTCTTGAACTGGTCGAAACTTGCGCATGCCGGCGACAGCAGCACCACTGCCTCGCCGCTGTCGTCCTTTGCCGCGTCCTCGGCGGCATGCTCGACAGCTGCGGCAAGCGTGCCGGCGATCTCGTAGGGTACCGCCTCGCCCAGCGTCGCCGAGAAGGCCGGAGCCGCCTCGCCGATCAGGTAGGCGCGCGCGATACGTGGGAAGAAGCTGCGCAAAGGCTCTATGCCGCCTTCCTTGGGCAACCCCCCGGCGATCCAGTAGATGCGCGGGAAACTCGACAGGGCCGGAGCCGCGGCATCCGCGTTGGTCGCCTTGGAATCGTTGACGAAGAGCACGTGCCCCTTGCGCGCGACCTGCTCCATGCGGTGGGCGAGGCCCGGGAAGCTCTCCAGGCCGGCCTGGATCTCGCCGAGTTCGAGGCCGACCTTGAGGCAGGCCACGACCGCTGCGAGTGCGTTCTGGGCGTTGTGCTGGCCGCGCAGCGAACCGATACCCTCGAGGAAGGCGATGCGGCTGTAACGGCCGTCGATGGCCTCCATCAGGTCGGTGCCGTCGGCGAAATAGCCG
>MEEF01000053.1 GCA_001724355.1 Mesorhizobium sp. SCN 65-20
CCGAAACAGACGGAACCAATCTATGGCACGCTACGACGTGGTCATCATCGGCGGCGCGATCGTCGGCAGCTCGATCGCCTACTACCTGCGCGACGAGGGTTTCACCGGCTCGATCGCCCTGATCGAGCGCGACCCGCAATTCGCCAATGCGGCGACCACGCTTTCCTGCGCCTCGATCCGCCAGCAGTTCTCGATCCCCGAGAACATCCGCCTGTCGCAATTCACGCTTTCGCTGTTCCGGCGGCTGAAGGAGGAGTTCGGCGCCGATGCCGACATCGGCTTCCGCGAGGGCGGATACCTGATCCTCGCCGGCGAGAACGGCCTGCCCATCCTCAAGGCAAACCACGAGGCGCAGATGGCCGAGGGCGCCGACATCGTGCTCGAAGACGCCGACCAGCTTGCCAAGCGCTTCTCCTGGATCTCGACCGAAGGCATCACAGCCGGCGCCTATGGCCGCACGGGCGAGGGCTGGTTCGACGCACACGCCATGCTCGGCCTGTTCCGCAAGGCGCTGAAGACCAAAAACGTCGACCTGATCACCGCCGAGGTGGCGGGCATCGAGCGCCAGGGCAACCGCGTCACCGCCATTACCCTCGCCACCGGTGAGAAGCTCGAGGCCGGCACCATCATCAACGCCGCCGGTCCCAACGCCGGCAAGGTCTCGGCCATGGCCGGGCTGGTGCTGCCGGTCGAGCCGCGCAAGCGCAACGTCTTCGTGTTCGAGGCGCGCGACCGCTTCGACGACATGCCGCTGATGGTCGACCCGAGCGGCGTCTATGTCCGGCCCGAGGGTTCCATGTACATCACCGGCGGGGCCGAGAGCGAAGACGGCGAGCAGGCCGCCGATCCGCAGGATTTCAACCCCGACTGGGGACTGTTCGAAGAAGTGATCTGGCCCGCACTTGCCACACGCGTACCGGCCTTCGAGGCGATCAAGGCGACGCGCGCCTGGGTCGGTCACTACGACTATAACGCGCTCGACCAGAACGCCGTTATCGGGCCGCATCCCGAGGTCGAGAACTTCATCTTCGCCAACGGCTTCTCCGGCCATGGCCTGCAGCAGGCGCCGGCCGTGGGCAGGGCGTTGGCCGAACTGATCGTCCATGGCGGCTACCGCACGATCGACTGCTCCGCCTTCGGCTACCAGCGCATCGCCGAAGGACGCGCGTTCCGCGAGCTGAACGTCATCTAGCGGGGCAGCGCGTGGCGGGCGGGAATGGCTAGCGAGCCTAGCCCGCTTGCCAAGGGTCGTACAACGCAAGTTCTTCGGCCGTGGGGCGCTCAAAGAGTTTTGTCCATCGCAGCAGCGCGTCCTTCGGAATGTCAAACACGCCAAATGGCCGGTCCGCGTTGCGTCGCGATAGCCGCTCCCAAAGCTCATCGACCGAGGGGTCAAGGAGGCACAAGACCACCCGTGCACCGACGTCGCGAGCACCGGTCCGGTAAAAGTCACGCTCCTCTCTCGACCAAACGCCCCAGTCCAGAACCACATCGCAGCCCAGTTGCAGGGCACGCAAGGCGAGCTTCCATTGCAAGCGCTCGACGAAGCGGCGAGTGGTGCCTTCCTCCGACTCCGCCGTCGTAATGGTCGGATAGAGCTCGTGTAACCATTCGTCGGCGGTCAGGCGGAGCGCGGGGACTTCCTGCTCAAGCTGCTTGGCGAGCGTCGACTTGCCCGAACCGGGCAGGCCACAGGTGATGAAGAGAGTTGGGCGCGGCGATTCCATGAATCGATCAGTTTCGATGTTCCGGATTTCTTTCGGGGCGGGGAGGGCTGTGTAACCGAACAGCGCGGCTATTCCTACGGTGCCGAGTTGCTGCCCCAGGGGCGCTGTCACCGATCAGCCAGGCTTATTGGTGGCGCTTGACGATTTTTCAGTGCGACATTGAGGCCATCTGTGTCGGCAACTTAGGTCGCGGCGTCGGCCCGCGACTGCAGCGCGTGGCAGCCGCGACCGGCGCGTCACCCTGTTGGACAAACGAAAGAGCCGTCGCGGCGCCTTGGCGGCCGGACGGCTCCTGAAATGGTCCGGCTTGGACGCCGGACACGATCCCAGCTCCGGCTCCTACCGGCGTTGACCGTGCTGAACAGAACGGCCAGCGAGGCGAGAGCCGTGGTCGAGATCAAAGACCAAAGGGCCGCTTTGCCATTTCCGCCTCCTTCGAGTTCATGACGAGGGAAGCGTAGGCCGAGCCCGATCGAGCGTCCACGGGTATATTAAAATTCGGTTAACCATAAGCTACCCGAATTCAGAAAATTTGATCTTTGGCGCCCCCAATTCCAGCGCCTTGCTCGGCTAATTTCTTCTGCTGGCAAGGCCATTGCAGCCACAAGTTCGTGGACCGTACATGTCCGGAGGGCGCATCTCGCCAAGCATTGGCGGCTTTGCTAACATCCGCCCGCGGCGCGCATCCGCGCTGCTCAGGAGTAGCGTTAATGTCGAATGCAATTCATCCGGCTGCGCCTCACAATCTGCCTGTTTTCATTACAGCTCCCGGACAGACAGACGCCTTTCTCGTCGGCGCGGCAATCTTCCTCATACTGGCCTTCATCGCCGTAGGCACCCTCTATTTCCGGCTGCACTCGCTGCCCGAAAAGCTTGCCCACGGCAGGGCGAGCCAGATCCAGTTCGAACTCGTGGCCGTTCTCGCGCTGCTGGCGCTGTTCACCCACCAGACGGTCTTCTGGATCGCGGCCTTGATCCTCGCCTTCGTGCCGGTGCCCGATTTCCATGCACCGTTGGCCGGAATGGCCGAGTCGCTGGCCAAGATGGCCGGATGGGGCAGAGACCGGGGGCCGGTCGAGCCACCGCCGCCAGCGCCAATTGCCCCGAAGCATTCGACACCCAGCGAGGCGCCGGTGCAGGTCGCCATGCGGGACGTGGAGGCCGGCCCGTCGACTCCGAGGCCGGAAAAAGTGCCCGATCAGTTCGAAACCGTTTCCGGCGAGCGCTGACGTCGCGTTACAAATGAGGAGGAGACGATGATAGAACTGCTCCTGTGCTCGGTCGTTACCATTCTTCCCGATTTTCTCTACCGCCGCTTCGTGCAGGGCAAGCGACTCGGAAAAGAGATCACGATCTATTCGGTCTGGTTCGAGCTCCGCTACGGCATCACGTTTTGCATCGCGCTCACCATCGCGTTGTTCACGATGATCCTGTACTTCCATCCTTCGACGAACGCTGCCGTTTCCTTCTTCAGGACCGTGGCCATCCTTCCGGAGGGGTCGGGCCGCGTCGAACTGGTTCACGTGAAGAGTCGGGACCTGGTCAAGGCCGGTCAGCCGCTCTTCGAACTCGACAGTTCCCAGCAGAGGGCCGCGCTGGATACTGCCCGCAAGCGTCTGGCGGAAGCAGACGCGGCGATCGAGCTGGCGAAGAGCCAGCTCGCCGTGTCCGATGCGCAGATCGGGGAGGCGCAGAGCGCCTACCAGCAGGCGCTCGACGAACTCGCCACCAAGACCGAGTTGCGGCAGCGCAACGCCTCCACCGTGTCGGAGCGGGAGGTCGAGAGACTCCAGAACCTCGCCAACGGCAGGCAGGCGGGGGTTTCCGCAGCCATCGCGAGCAAGCAGACGATCGCAACCCAGATCTCTTCGGTTCTGCCAGCCCAGAAAGCCAGTGCCGAGGCACAGCTTCAGGAGGCACAGGTCGCGCTCGACAAGACCGTCGTCCGTGCCGGCATTGACGGAATCGTCGAGCAGTTCGGCCTTCGGAAAGGCGATGTCGTCAATCCGCTCATGCGCCCGGCAGGTGTGCTGATCCCGGCAGGAGCAGGTCAGGCTCGCCTCATCGCCGGCTTCAACCAGATCGAGGCGCAGGTCCTGAGGCGCGGCATGCTGGCCGAGGCGACATGCATATCCAAGCCGATGACCATCATTCCCATGGTGGTGGCCGATGTCCAGGACCTGATAGCTGCCGGCCAATTGCGCGCAACCGACCAGCTAATCGACGCGCAGCAGGCGACCGTACCGGGCACCGTCACGGTCTACCTGGAGCCGCTATACGAGGGTGGCTTCGATGACGTCCCGCTCGGCAGCACGTGCATCGCCAATGCCTATACCGACAATCACGACATACTGGCGAACGAACAGGTGAGTACACCACGGTGGCTGTTCCTCCATGTCGTCGACACGGTCGGGGTGGTCCACGCGATCGTGCTGCGGATCCACGCGCTGCTGCTGCCGTTCCAGACGCTCGTGTTCTCGGGAGGTCACTGACGGCCGCGTGATGCGGTCGCTATTGGGAAACCGCGGCGATCAAAGAAGCCCCCACAAACCGGCGCCGATCTTCTCGGGATCGGTAGGGCCGTGGGGGCCGGAGGATTGGGAGTGATGCGCTGCAATCTGATATCGTGGTCTAGATGAGGTTTCCTGCCCGTCCGGTGCGATAGCCGCGTGCGCCTAACGCATCGACGTCAATTTGGTCATGAGGCCGGCCTCGATCTCCATCGACGGCTTCGCCTCGACGGCCGGATAGCCGATATCCTTGAGCATATCGGGGCCGAGCGCTTCGAGCGCCCTGCGCGTGCGGACGAGACGATACTTGCCCTCGATGGCAGCGATACGCGTCGCCGCCGCTTCGATGAAGCGAGCCGTGAAGCCGGATGCCGGCAAGCTGCGACTGAATGCTGGATAAGCCATCTTGGCCTCCGTTCTCGACATTTGACGGGGACAGATTGCCACCTGGGTGTGATGGCAGCGTTCGCTGGGCGTGAACGGCCCGTGCAAAGCACCGCCGTTTGCCGCTAAATCCGCGTTAAATAAGCGCTCGGGAGTGATATTCTCGGCGAAATGCCGTTGCTGGAGCCCGCCCGTGCGCATTCGGTTGTTCGGTGGCATCGAGGTGATTTCGCCGGACGGCCGGCCGGTCCACTTCGCCACCCGTAAGACGGCTCTGATCTTTGCCGCACTCGCGGTGGCAGGCGGCAGGGCCCAGCGACGCGAGGCACTGTGCGAGGCCTTCTGGCCCGGACGCGGCGAGGCGCAGGCGCGCAGCAGCCTGCGCCAGGCGTTGGTCGACATCAGGCGGAGTTTTCCGGCTGGCAATCTCGCGGGCATCGAAATCGAAAGCGACCTGGATACGGTCGCGCTCAGGGCAGAGCCTGGCGACGCAGATGTCCGGCTGTTCGAACAGACAGCGCAGGGAGCCGACGCCACGGGATTGGTGATTGCCGCGGATCTCTATCGCGGCGACTTGCTTGCGGACGAGGCCAGCCACGAAGGACTGGACTGGTTCGCGCCGCACCAGCGAAGCTACCGGCGCATCGCCCTGGTACTGGTTGAGCGACTGAGCGAGATGTCCGGTCCCGACGGGACGGCTGCAGGCGAGCGGCTGGCGGAACGGCTGATCGCTGCCGATCCTGCCGCCGAAGAGGCACACAGGGCGCTGATCCGGATCTATCGCGCGCGTGGCCAGCCCAATGCGGCGCTCAGGCAATACATGCTCTGCAAGGAGGCGCTGCGGCGCGAAATCGGGGCCGAGCCCGAGGCCGCGACCCGCGCCTTGATAGAGAACCATGAGGAGCGGGATCACGCCGAGGAGGCGGCGCCGGTCCCGCCGAAGACGACGGTCGCCCTGCACGGTGGCGACCAGCCGTCCGTGGTCGTGTTGCCGTTTGAGAATCTCAGCGGACCCGAAGACGAGTTCCTGGTCGAGGGCGTGGTGGAGGAGATCACCGCGACGCTGTCGCGGGTGCGCGATTTCTTCGTCATCTCCCGCCAGTCGGCCTATGCCTACAAGGGCAGGTTCGTCGACCTCGCCGAGATCGGGCGGGAACTCAGCATCCAATATGCCGTGGAGGGGTCGGTCCGGCGGTCCAACGACCGCGTCCGCGTCGCCGTCAAGCTCAGTGATACCCGCACCCGGGCGCAGATATGGTCCGAAAGATATGACCGCGCTGCCTCCGACATCTTCGCCCTGCAGGACGAGATCGCCGGACAGGTGGCGGGGGCGATGCATCCGGCGCTGTTCAAGGCCGAGATCGAGGCGGCGAGGCGAAGGCCGCCGGACAGCCTGCGGGCCTACGAACTGGTCCTGCGCGCCTATCCCGACATCTGGAGCGCCAGCGCCGAAGCGAATCGCAGGGGTGTAGAGCTTCTCCACCAGGCGATCGCGACGGATCCCGACTACGGGCGGGCGCATGCGCTGCTGTCATGGGGGCACGCCCAGAACCTCGCCTATACCTGGGCGCCGGACCCCGAGTTGGAGCGGACCAAGGCACTTTCGGAGGCTGAACGCGCCGCGACCCTCGCCAGCAACGATCCGATGGCGCTGACCGCGATCGGCGCGGCACTGAGCATGTGCACCAACGACCAGGACCGTGCCGGCGCCTATATCGAGAGGGCGCTGGCGCTCGACCCGAACAGCGCCTGGGCATGGGCCCGATCCGGATGGGTTGCCCTCTACCGGGACCAGCCGCAAACCGCCCGCAAGCATATCGAGCACGCAATGGCGCTCAGCCCGCTCGACCCGCTGGAGCACAACTTCGTCATCGGGCTCGCCGTGGCGAGCGCGCTCGAAGGCGACTACGCGCAGGCGGCCAGATACATCCAGAGCGTCGTCGACAAGAATCCGCATGTGACCTGGGCCTATCGCCAGCTTGCCTCCTATTCGGCGATCGCGGGGGATCTCGAAACCGCCCGCCATGCGGTCGCCATGCTGAGGGCGTCCAATCCAAGCGTTTCGATCGCGGTGCTCAAGAAAAGCCACCCGCTCCGGCACATCCCGCGCCTGTTCGACAAGTTCGTCGAGGGCTGGCGCATGGCGGGTTTGCCGGAGGAGTAGCCACCGCTGGTCCGGCTGGCTATGACCGTCGCCAATGCATGTCGGCCGGTGGGCCTTGATCTCGATCAAGGCTCCCGTCAGGCTATCGTGCAGGGTTGAACGGTACGGCGCCAGGCGAGGGAGGAAGCAATGGTGGACGTTGGAAACAAGGCCGGCCCGCAGGGCAAGCGGCCGGGCTCGCTGCCGGAGGTGCGGGCGCTTTCGGTGGCCGACATACGCGCAAGCCTTGCAGAAGGTGTAGTGGATTTCGCCCGCGCCCCTCAGATCGGGCTCATCATCGCGCTCGTCTTCGTCGTCATCGGCATGGCGATCACGACGTCGCTTTTGTGGCTGCACGAGCCCTGGCTCATCTACCCCTTCGCCATCGGCTTCCCGCTGGTCGGACCCTTTGCCGCCGTCGGGCTCTACGAGGTGAGCCGCCGGCTCGAGAAGGGGCAAATGCCGACGCTGGGCGAGGTGCTCAAGGTGATCTGGGACCAGCGCCGCCGCGAGGTGTCGTGGATGGCCTTTGTCATGCTCTTCGTGTTCTGGGTGTGGATGTACCAGATCAGGCTGCTGATGGCGCTGATCCTCGGGCGGAGCTCCTATGCCACGATCGACCGCTTCGCCCATCTCGTGCTGACCACCAACGAGGGCTGGATATTCCTCGGTATCGGCCACATCGAGGGCGCAGCCCTGGCGCTGGTGCTGTTCTCCATCACGGTGATCTCGATCCCGATGCTGCTCGACCGCGAGGTCGATTTCATCACCGCAATGCTGACCTCGATCCGCACCGTGCTGGCGAGCCCGATCGTCATGCTCGGCTGGGGGCTGATCGTGACGGTCGCCGTGCTTGCCGCCTGCCTGCCCTTCTTCCTCGGACTGCTGGTGGTGCTGCCGATACTCGGCCACGCCACCTGGCACCTCTATCGCAGGGCTGTGGTGTAACCGCGTCCCCTCCGCAGCAGTGGGAGGGGATGAGCGCATCTGCCTTAGCGGATTGGCCGGCCGCGAGATGCCACGTCCGCGGGGGACTGGTCGGCCGGGTAGCCGAGGTCCTTTAGTTCCGGCATCGACAGGGCTGCCAGTGCCCTGCGCTGCCTGGCGAGCTGGTACCAGCGCAGGACCGCGGCGATGGCAATGGCCAGGCGCGTGGCAACCGTGCTGGAGCGCTCATAAGTCGGCTGGAAGGTCCTGAGGCTGATGTAGGTCATCTTCGCTCTCCCTTTGTCCGAAACTCACGGGAAGCAGTGTCCCACCTCAGCGCTTGAGGGGTGTTCATCCTGGCGTGAAGCACGGGGTAAAACCGGCGACGGGAGCGCAAAATCGTCGTTAAATCGCGGTCGGGAAGTGATATTCTGCCCGCGCATTGATGACGGGGACGAGGGTGCACATCCGATTGTTCGGTGGCCTCGAGGCTGTTTCCCCAAGCGGACAGCCTCTGCACTTTGCGACGCGCAAAACGTCGCTGCTGTTTGCCGCGCTCGTCCTTGCGGCTCCCAAAGGCATCCGCCGCGACCGTGTCGCCGCGATGCTGTGGGCCGACAGCGGCGAGCAGCAGGCGCGCAACAGCCTGCGTCAGGCGCTGGTCGACATCAGGCGGCTACTTTCTTCGGTGGACGGCGAGGCCATCCGCATCGATGGCACCGCCGACAGCATCTGGCTGCTCACCGGTCCCGATGAGGCCGACATCCGTGTCTTCGACGAGAAGATCCGGGCGGATGATGGTGCGAGCCTCGCGATGGCGGCGGACCTCTATCGGGGAGACCTGCTCGACGGGACGCCCGTCTCCGGCGAGGTTGAGGAATGGCTGTCGCCGCTGCGGGCAAGCTACGCCCGCAAGGCCCACGATCTGGCCGAGCGGCTCAGCCTGTTGCCGGCGCTGGGACCGCACGAGGAGGCGACCTGCCGGAGCCTCGCCGAGCGGCTGATCGCTATCGACCCATGCGCCGAGCAGGCCCATCGTGCCCTGATCCGCATTTTCCAAAGCAAGGGTGCCAGGAACGATGCGTATCGCCAGTTCCTCGCCTGCAGGGATGCACTGAAGCGCGTGCTCGGCGTCGATCCGGAGGAAGCGACCCGGGCTCTGGTCGCGGACATGGAGGGATCGGAAGCGCCACGGGGGCCGATGTCCGGCGGCCGTCCGGCCGCACCCGTCGTTGCGTTCGACACAGTGGCGGAACCTCCGCGGTCGGCGCTACCCGTGCCGGAAAAGCCGTCCATCGCCGTGCTGCCGTTCCAGAACATGAGCGGCGATGCCGAGCAGGACTATTTCACCGACGGCGTCGTCGAGGAGATCACGACGGCGCTTTCGCACGTGAACTGGCTGTTCGTGATCGCGCGCAACTCCGCCTTCGCCTACAAGGGACAGGCCGTCGACGCCACGCGCGCGGGGCGCGAACTCGGCGTGCGCTACGTCGTGGAGGGCAGCGTCCGCAAGGCGGGCAGCCGGCTGCGTGTCGCCGGCCAGCTGGTCGAGGCGGCGACCGGCATGAGCCTGTGGGCCGGCCGCTTCGACGGAGACGTCTCGGACGTGTTCGACCTCCAGGACCTCGTCGCCTCAAGCATCATCGGCGCCATCTCTCCGCGCCTCGAGCAGGCGGAGATCGCCCGCGCCAAGCGCAAGCCGACGGAGAGCCTCGACGCCTACGACTACCATTTGCGCGGCATGGCGAGCCTCTATCGCTGGACGAGGGTAGGGCTGGAGGAGGCGCTGCCTCACTTCTACAAGGCCATGGAACTCGACCCCGACTTCGCCGCCGCCCAAGGGGCGGCCGCGTGGTGCTATTTCTGGCGAATGGCGAACGGCTGGATGTCGGACCGCGTCGAGGAGACCGCCGAGGTGTCCCGCCTGGTCGAAAACGTGACGATCGCGGGCAAGGACGACGCGGTCGCTCTTGCCTTCAGCGGCCTTGCCATGGGCTACGTGGTTGGAGACTACGAAGCCGGCACCGCGCTCACCGGCCGCGCGCTCGCCCTCAATCCCAATTGCGCCGCGGCCTGGAGCGCCAGCGGCTGCCTCAAGGCCTGCCACGACGACCCCGACGTCGCGATCGAGCACCTTGGCCGGGCGAGGCGGCTGAGCCCGCTGGACCCCATGACGTTCTTCATGCAGTGCTTCACGGCCTTCGCCCATTTCGTAGCCGGCCGCTACGACGAGGCCTGGCCGCTGGCAGAGGCTGCGTCGCGGGCGCAGCCATATTATCTGACCGGCCTTCGCGTCGCCGCGGCCAGCAATGCCATGGCCGGGCGCAAGGAAGCCGCAAGCAGGCACATCGCCCTGTCGCTGCGGCTCGACCCCCAGCTCAACCTCGCCAATCTCGAGTACCGGGTGGGAAAGATCAGGCCGGACTATTTCGCCAGATATGCCGAGGCGCTGCGGCTGGCCGGCCTGCCCGAGTGAGCTGCCGCGGCGAACAAGGTGTTCTCTCCCGGAGGAGTATCGCGGCCTGCCGCCTGGTCTGATCCGCGTCGAATCACATTCTGCGACAGCCCCTTCTTCGCCTTGCTCCGGGCCAAGCCGGGGCGCACAATCGCCGGCCGTCGCGGCGAGCGTAGGCCCGCCGTGTTTGCGGGAGGAACATATCATGAACGACTTGAGCCTCACGACTTTGGATGGCGGACTGGCGATGGTCAGCGCCCCGACGCTTGAAGCCTTCGCTGCCGGGCTGCGCGGTGACGTGCTCAACGCCGGCGACGCTGGCTATGACGAGGCCCGTGCCATCTGGAACGCCATGATCGACCGCCGGCCCGGTCTCATCGTACGCTGCGCCGGTGCGGGCGACGTCATCGCCACCATCAACTTCGCACGCGAGAACAACGTTCTGGTCGCCGTCAGGGGCGGCGGACACAACATCGCCGGCAATGCTGTCTGCGACGGCGGCATCGTCATAGACCTCAGCAGGATGAAATCGGTGCGGGTCGACAGGGTGGCGCGGCGTGCCTGGGTTGAGCCCGGCGCGACGCTGGCCGATGTCGACAAGGAGACGCAAGCCTTCGGGCTGGTGGTGCCGACGGGCATCAACTCGACCACCGGCATCGCCGGGCTGACGCTGGGCGGCGGCTTCGGCTGGACGGCGCGCAAGCTCGGGCTGACGATCGACAATCTCCTTTCGGCCGACGTGGTGACGGCCGCGGGCGAGCTGGTGCGGGCAAGCAGTGCCGAACATCCCGACCTGTTTTGGGCGATACGCGGCGGCGGTGGCAATTTCGGTGTCGTGACCGCCTTCGAGTTCAAGCTGCACAAGCTGGGGCCGCAGGTGCTTTCCGGCCTGGTGGTCCATCCGTTCGACAACGCCAAGGCTGTGCTCGACGGATACCGGACCGTGCTCGAGGACGCGCCCGACGAGCTGACCTGCTGGACCGTTGCGCGGCAGGCACCGCCCCTGCCATTCCTGCCTGCGGACTGGCACGGCAAGGAGGTGCTGGTGCTGGCCATGTGCTACATCGGCGACCTGGCTTCCGGCGAGAAGGCGACAGCACCGCTGCGCGGCATCGGCAAGCCGATCGTCGACGTGGTCGGGCCGAACCCGTTCACCGGCTGGCAGGCGGCGTTCGATCCGCTGCTCACGCCAGGCGCGCGGAACTACTGGAAGAGCCACGATTTCATCGCGCTGGCGGACGAGACCATCGACATCCTGGACGGGGCGATCAGGAACTTGCCGGGGCCGGAATGCGAGGTGTTCATCGGTCATGTCGGCGGCGTGGCCGGGCAGGTTCCGACAGAGGCGACGGCGTTCCCGCAGCGCAGCTCGCATTATGTGATGAACGTACATGCGCGCTGGCGCGAACCATCGATGGACGATGCCTGCATCGGCTGGGCGCGCGGCATCTACGAGGCGGCCAAGCCGTATTCCGCCGGCACGGCCTACGTTAACTTCATGCCTTCCGACGAGTCCGACCGGGTCGAGGCGGCCTATGGCAGCAACTACGCCAGGCTGCTCGAGGTGAAGCAGAAATACGACCCCAAGAACTTCTTCCGCCTGAACCAGAACCTGAAGCCGAAATCGGCGCGCAAGGCGGCGTAGTTCGCTCTTTGCCGAGCGCCCCTCGATCCAGAGGGGCGCCTCTCTCAGATGAAGCCAGCTCCAGCCGAGGCTATCAGCCGCTGGACGCGTTCGTCCGATTTGTATATAACCGAAATGTTATGAATTGGAAAAAAGGCCGATGACGCCGTCCGAGCGCCTCGATGCGACCTTCACCGCGCTTGCCGATCCGACGCGACGGGCGATCCTGGCGCGGCTGATGCAGGGCGAGGCCTCGGTGATGGAACTGGCCGAGCCATTCGACATGAGCCAGCCGGCCATATCGAAGCATCTCAAGGTGCTCGAGCGCGCGGGGCTGATCTCGCGCGGCCGCGACGCGCAGCGGCGGCCGTGCCGTATCGAAGGTGCGGCCATGGCCGATGCCGTGGGCTGGCTCGAGGAGTACCGCCAGGTCTGGGAAGGCAACTTCAAGCGGCTGGATGTCCTGCTCGCCGATCTCCAGGCAAACCAGGGCAAGGCGTGACGGATCGACGAGGGAGAGGACGATGCGACACAGGCTGGAAGTCACGACACCGAGCGACCGAGAGGTAGCCATTTCGCGCGTGTTCGAAGCGCCGCGGGAACTGGTCTTCGACTGCTGGACCGTTCCGGCCCTGCTCAGGCGCTGGATGACCGGCCCGGACGGCTGGAGCTTCGCGGTCTGCGACGTCGACCTCAGGGTCGGCGGCAACTACCGCTTCGTCTGGCGGCACGTGGACGGCCGCGACATGGGCATGACCGGAACCTACCGGGAGATTTCAAGGCCCGAGCGCATCGTCAGCACCGAGCTGTTCGACATGGACTGGACCGACGGCGAGGCGCGCTCGACGCTGGTCCTGACCGAAGAGGCCGGCAAAACGACCTCGGTCAACACCATCCTGTATTCTTCCCGCGAGGCGCGCGACGGCGCTATCGCCATCGGAATGGTCGACGGCATCGAGGCCGGCTACGCCCGCCTGGACGACATCCTGGCAGCCGGGGTCAGCGCCAAATAGGGGGCCTGGCGGAGGCCGCTCAGCGGCAAACGCGAACGTATCTGTTGCCGAACACCTGGATGGGACAGCGGCGCCCCATCACCGGCACCTCGGGCTGCCGGCCGGGCACCGGGACCGCCTGGCGGTCCTGCTCGCGGTTCCACTGCTGCTCGCGCTGGAAATCGTAGCGGCGCTGGCGGTTCTGCAGGATCAGCAGGTCGTCGAACGGCTGCTGGCGCAAGATCTGAGGCGACGGAATTGTGTTGATGGACGGCGACGCCTGCAACTCGACGGCAAATGCGGGTGCTGCGGCGAGCATCAACCCGCCGGCGATCACAATCGTTTTTGTCATCCTGCGCATCGCGGCCCTCATAAGCACAAGATAGGTCTTCGCGGGGACGATGCAATGCGGTCGAGCGGCCGCCGGCGCCCGACCGTTGACGGATCGCCGGCTTCTTCCTATCTGAGGGCGGTCAAGGGCGGGAAGCCCCTGCCGCCCGCGGCCGCAAGGCACGGTGAAGCTTCCCTCGAAAACTTCGTTTCCCTGTCGATGCGACGGCCGAAGCGGCAATGCGGGCTCCCGATTTCGAAAGACGCCGTTCGCCAATCGCGAAGGAGCGAACCCATGACCAACGGTCAGACCGACTACAAGACCAATGCCCGCAGGCTGCGCGACGCACTCGCCGCCGAGGGCTTCGACATCAGCCACGCCAAGGCGCTCGAGCTGGTCGCCAAGCAGAATGGCGCCCGCGACTGGAACACGCTTGCCGCACGTCCGGTCGCGAGCACGGCCGACGAGCCCAAGGGGGCCGTACCCTTTGCCGTAGGCGAAAGCGTGGCCGGCACCTTCAACGGCAACCCGGCCAAGGGCCGCGTCATCGGCCTCGAAGAGACGATCAAGCCGGACCTCTGGCGCGTTACCGTCGCCTTCAATCCGCCGGTGGACGTGTCGACCTCGAAGCTGTTCTCGTCGGAGCGCCGGCGCATCCAGATGGTGGTGGGCGCCGATGGCCGCTCGCGCCGCCTGACCGGCACCGAGACCGGCGTGATGGCGCTCGCCCGCGCCTGACGTCCGCAGCTTACCGCGCAAGATACGGCCGTGGATCGCCCGATCCGCGGCCGTTTTGCGTTGCGGTTCAAGCCGCCGTTTCGGCGCGGAAGCGCGGGGTCGAGTTGCGGATCGGGATGCACAGCGGCCGCTCATGCACCGGATCGGTGATCACGCGGCAAGAAATGCCGAACACGTCCTCGATGAGCACCTCGCTCATCAGTTCGACGGGCTCACCCTCAGCGACGACGGAACCGCCCTTGAGGAACACCAGCCGGTCGGCGTAACGGGCGGCGAGGTTGAGATCGTGCAGGACGAGCACGACGGTGCGGCCATGCTCGCGGTTGAGGCGCCTGACCAGATCGAGGCAGTCGATCTGGTGGGCCATGTCGAGATGGTTGACCGGCTCGTCGAGGCAGATGATGTCGGTTTCCTGCGCCAGCACCATGGCGATCCAGACGCGCTGCAGCTGGCCGCCCGACAGTGAGCCCAGCCGTCGGTCGTTCAGGTGGGAAACGCCGGTGCCGAACATCGCTGCCTGGATGGCCTCGCCGTCGGCTGCACTCCATGGCTGCAGCATGGTCTGGTGCGGGTAACGCCCGAGCCGGACCAGTTCCTCGACGGTCATGTCGCCGGGGGCCGACGGGTTCTGGGCCAGGAGCCCGATATGGCGGGCGAGTTCCTTTTCCTTGAGACCTGATATCGGCAGGTCGCCGAGCCGGATTTCACCCGACTTCGGCTGGTGCAGCCGGCGGATGGCGCGCAGCAGCGTGGACTTGCCGCAGCCATTGGGGCCGGCAAGCACGGTGACCTTGCCTTTGGGGATGCCGAGGTCGATGGCCGAAAGGGCGGTGGCCGCGCCATAGGCGACGGTGAGGGCGGTGACGGTGACGGCTTTATCCATTGGTGCTTCCCCTGCGCAGCACGAGGTAGAGGAAATAGGGCGTGCCGATGACTGCCGTGACCGTGCCGGCAGGCACCTCGGTCGGGGCGAACAGCACGCGCACGATGAGGTCGGCACCGACCAGCATGATGGCGCCGAGCAGGAAGCTGGCGACGATGCCCGGGATGACCGGCCGGCCGACGATGAGCCGCGCCAGATGCGGCGCCATCAGGCCGACGAAACCGACGCCGCCGGCAAAGGCTACGGCAAGTGCGGTCAGCGCCGAGGCGAGCGCGAAGACGAGAATGCGGAAGACCGGCAGGTTGAGGCCGATGCCGCGCGCCGAGACCTCGTCGAGGTCGGTCGGCGGCAGGCGCCGCGCAACAGTGAATACGCCGACCATGGCAATGGCGAGGCCAATGGCAACGACCTGGACCTCGCCCCAGTTGATCTCGTTGACCGCACCCGCCAGCCAGCGGCTCGCCTGGGTGGTGCGGTAGATCGGGCCGACGATCATCAGGATCAGCGTTCCGGCCTTGCAGACCGCACCCACCGCGATGCCGAACAAAAGCAGCCGCACCGCCGACGACGCCTGCTGGCCCGACAGCAGGAACACGGCCGCAATGGCGATGCTGGCGCCGATCATCGCCGCCACCGGCTGCCAGACGATGGAGGTGACCAGCGCATTGCTTTCGTCGGACAGCAGCGCGAGGAAGATGACGACGCCGAGGCCGGCGCCGCCAATGACGCCAAGCACGCCGGGCGAGGCGAGTTCGTTGCGCGTGACCTTCTGCAGCAGGTAGCCCGACACCGCCATGGCGCCACCGGCGAGAATGGCGATGGCAACGCGCGGCGCGCGCAATTGCAGAACCACCACGCGCTCGCCGCGCGAGCCGTCGCCGAGCAGGATCTCGACGATGCGGCGCGGGTCGATCCAGGTCGAGCCGAAGCCGATGCCGCAGAGCGCGATCGCCATTGCAGCCGCTGCAATGATGGCCACCGCGATCCAGGCGCGGCGATTGAGGCGGGCGAGCGCCGAACTGCGTGGGAGGACGAGGCTCATGCGGCGCGCCTCCTCAGCAGGACGAGAAGCAGCAGGCCGCCGACGATGGCCGTGACCGCGCCAACCGGAGCCTCGCGCGGGTAAATGACGAAGCGCGCGACGATGTCGGCAAGCGTGGCGTAGAGCGCGCCGACAAGGGCTGCGGCCACGATCTGCGACCGGTGGCCGAGCCCGACCAGCGCGCGTGCCGCATGCGGCACGACGAGGCCGACGAACATCACCGGACCGGCCATCGCCACGGCAGCCCCGCTGAGCAGCGCCACTGCAAGGAAGGCGATCCCCCTGACCACGCCGAGCGGCACGCCAAGCCCACGCGCCGTCGAATCGTCGGTCTGCAGGATATCGAGCGGGCGCGCCAAGGTGATCGCGAGGACTGAACCGACGAGCAGGAAGGGCAGGCCGTTGAGGGCGAGGCCAAGCTTGCGGTCGGCGAAGGAACCGGCCAGCCAGAACAGGAGCTGGTCAAGCATGGTTTCGTTTGCGGTCAGCACCACATAGACGAAGCTGTCGAACAGGCCCGCGAAGGTGACGCCGACGAGCACGATGCGCAGCGGCGACATTCCGCCAGCCGCGGCCGCCAGCCCGAAGACGACGAAACTGGTCAGCAGCGCGCCCGATGCGGCTGCCACCGAAAGGCCGGGCAGCGAGGATATGCCGAGGGTGCCGCTCGCCAGCACTACGGCGAATGCGGCACCCGCGTTGAGGCCGAGCGTGTCAGGCGAGGCGATGCGGTTTCGCGACAGCGTCTGCACGATGACGCCGGCGATGCCGAGTGCCGCCCCCACCATCGGCGCCATCACGGCGCGCGGCAGGCGCAGGTCGCGGATCACGACATGGGTCTCGCTGCCGTCGAAGGCGGTCAGCGCCGCCCAGATTTCAGCCGGCGAGTAGAGCCGGTAGCCCAGCGCCAGGCTCAGATACATCAGGACAAACAGGAGCAGCCCGAGACCGGCGAAGAGTGCGCGGTGCCCGATGCGCCAATGCGCAGGGATGCTCGTGGTCGACGAAGCGAGGGGCACGCGCGGGCCTTAATATGAGCTTGACAGTCAGGGTTTGTTCTGACCCTTTGCCAAACCTTCTCGACCCAGTCAAGTTTTGGAGACTTGCCATGAAGCTTTTCGTCAAGGCCGCTCTCGGCCTGGCCCTCACAGCCTTCGGCCTCGGCGCTGCCTCCGCCCACGAGGTCAAGCACGCCATGGGCGTCACTGACGTGCCCGAGAACCCGCAGCGCATCGTGGTGCTGACCAACGAGGGGACCGAGGCGGTTCTGGCGCTGGGCTTCAAGCCCGTTGGCGCCGTGCGCTCCTGGACCGGTTCGCCCTGGTACAGGCACATCGCCGACAAGATGGAGGGTGTCGAGGTGCTGGGCGAGGAATCGGCCGTCAATCTCGAACTCATCGCCGGCCTGCAGCCCGACCTGATCCTCGGCAACAAGACGCGCCAGGAGAAGATCTACGACCAGCTTTCGGCGATTGCGCCCACCGTCATGTCGGAGCGCCTGCGCGGCGACTGGAAGGTGAACTATGCGCTTTATGCCGACGCACTCGGCAAGAATGCCGAGGGCGAGGCGGGCCTCAAGGCCTTCGACGACAAGGCAGCGAAGCTCGCCGAGGCGCTGGGCGACAAGAAGGCGGAGAAGGTGTCGCTGATCCGCTTCATGCCGGGCCTGACCCGCATCTACTTCAAGGACACTTTTCCGGGCATGATCTTCGACCAGATCGGCATCGCGCGCCCGGCCGTGCAGGACAAGCAGGGCTTCGCCGACGACGTCACCAAGGAACGCATCCCCGACTTCGACGGCGACCGGCTGTTCTACTTCGTCTACGAGACCGGCAACGGCAAGGCGAGCAAGCAGTCGGAAGAGTGGCTGTCCGAGCCGCTGTGGCAGAACCTGCCGGTGGTGAAGGCCGGCAAGGCCGTCGCCGTGGACGACGCTGTCTGGAACACGGCGGGCGGCGTGATCGCGGCCAACCTTTTGCTCGACGACATCGCCCGTGTCTACGGCGTGACGCCGGCGAAGTAGCCAGCCCTCGCGCCACCGCAGTATGAGGTCACGGCTCCTTCCCCAGCGTCGAAACGCTTTGATTCCCGGCCAAGCTTGTGTAAAGCGGGGCAAGCCAAAATCCCCGCAACAGCCAGACGGGCAAAAGCCATGGAAAAATTCACCAAGCTCACGGGCGTCGCCGCCCCCCTGCCGATCGTCAATGTCGATACCGACATGATCATCCCCAAGGATTATCTCAAGACGATTAAGCGCACGGGCCTTGGTACCGGGCTTTTCGCCGAGATGCGCTACAATGAGGACGGTTCGGAGAACCCGGACTTCGTGCTCAACAAGCCAGCCTACCGCAAGGCCGAGATCCTCGTCGCCGGCGACAATTTCGGCTGCGGCTCGAGCCGCGAGCATGCGCCCTGGGCGCTGCTCGACTTCGGCATCCGCTGCGTGATCTCGACGTCGTTTGCCGACATCTTCTACAACAACTGCTTCAAGAACGGCATCCTGCCGATCACCGTCAGCCAGGAAGACCTGGACAAGCTGATGGACGATGCCGAGCGCGGTGCCAACGCCACCATCTCGGTTGATCTCGAAGCCAAGGAAATCCGCGGCCCGGACGGTGGCGTGGTCAAGTTCGACCTCGACGACTTCCGCCGCCACTGCCTGCTCAACGGCCTCGACGACATCGGCCTGACCATGGAGAAGGCCGGCTCGATCGACAGCTACGAGAAGAAGGTTGGCGAAAGCCGCCCCTGGGCCTGATCGCCCGCTTGTTTTCGAATGCCGAAAGCCCCGTCCCGCTAGGTACGGGGCTTTCTTCGTTTCGGGCCGGGTTGCAGTTACGATTCCGTGATGCTGGCCTACCGGGCGGGCCGCTGACAGGGATGCTGTGCCATGCCATTGTCGCGCCTCGAGATTCGGGCGCGCGCACGCGCCTCCACAGATCGCTCGCGCAGGGGCCAAGGAGCGCCGCATGAAACCGTCCACCGTCATCGTCGCTGCATCGATCGCGCTCTGGCCATCCCTGGCGCATGCGCAGGACGAATCCTCGATGATCCCCTTCGAGGGCGGCAACTTCACCATCAAGGAGACCGAGGAACTCGACAAGATCCTCGCCTATGACGGCAAGGAACTCGCCCGCAACTACGTTGCCTACTACGATCGTACGGTCGATCTCGCCGGCACCAAGGTGGCGATCTTCGACGTCGGCGACGGCGGCAATGCCTGCGGGCCGGCGACCGTGCTCGCCTGGAAGGCCGAAGCCGGCATCCAGTCGACCATCGTGGGCGAGGACGAATGCGGCACGCCGCCGGCGGCCGCCACCGGCGACGCTCTCTTCTTCGTGCCTTATCTCCGGCCGGGATCGAAGGCGCCGGTGCGCATTTGGTCGCCGCAGGAAGGCCTCAAGGTCGCGGGCGAGCTGAGCTACACGCCGCAGCCGGGAACCACCTGGGCCGACATTTCGCCCGACAAGATCGCCTACCCGTCCGACTTCTTCGCCAATGCCGAACTTTACGCGGCGGCATTGGCGCTGCTGGGCGACCGGCTCGAGCAGCTGGCGCTCGGGCTGTCGGTGTCGGGCGAGCCGGAGAAGACGGCCTCGGGCATTTTCGTCGCCAGCGGCTGCGTGCCCCACGCCTGCGGCAGCGCCGACGCCTTCATCGGCGTCGATGCCGCCGGCAAGAAGCTCTATTTCGCCCAGGAGGGCGATGCGCCGGAGCCGAGCACATGGCCGGCGCTGGCCGAGTGGCCGGCCGAGGTGAAGGACGCCATGACCAAGGCCCTGGTTTCCCAGCAGTGAGGCGGACGCCATGCGCAAGCTGATCTCCACCGGTTCGCCCTTCGAAAAGACCGCCGGTTATTCGCGCGCTGTCGTGCAAGGCGACTGGTGCTTCGTCTCGGGTACCACCGGCTACGA
Organism: Mesorhizobium sp. SCN 65-20; assembly: GCA_001724355.1. Lineage (GTDB taxonomy): Bacteria > Pseudomonadota > Alphaproteobacteria > Rhizobiales > Rhizobiaceae > Aminobacter. The sequence goes on from MEEF01000053.1 coordinate 19,671, forward strand.
CTATTCAACCATGACCATGCCGGACAGCGTGGAAGCGCAGACGCGCAACTGTCTGGCGACCATCGCCAAGGCGCTTAGGGATGGCGGCTTCGACATGGCCGACGTGGTGCGCGCGCACTACTACATCACCGACCAGGCTCATGTGGACCTGGTGTTTCCGATCCTCGGCGAGACATTCGGCGACATCCGCCCGGCCGCGACGATGATTGTATGCCAGCTCAACAAGCCCGAGATGAAGATCGAGATCGAGGTGACGGCGCTTAGGCGTTCGTGACCTCAAGGGGGATCGCTTGCGCATCCTATCGCTGAACGGCTGGGGCGGCAGGCTGGGCGAGGAGCTGGTCGAATATGTCGGGGCGGCCGATCCCGACGTACTTTGCCTGCAGGAAGCGACCAATACTCCAGCGGCGACGGCACCATGGCTGATCTATCGCGATGGCGGCGGCGAGCTTTTGCAACGGGCCAATCTGTTCCGCGAGGTCGGCGCCGCGCTGCCGGCGCACCAGCACTTTTTCTTCCCCGCCGCGCGCGGCCCGCTCCATGACGGCGACCGGGCGATCCCGTCGGAATGGGGGCTGGCTACCTTCGTCAGGAATTCGCTCCCGATCATCGGGCAGGCACAGGACTTCATTCACGGCGCCTTCTCGGCCGATGGCTTCGGCGAGCATCCGCGCTCGCGCAACGCCCATGCTGTCAGGCTGCATGATTACGCGACCGGGAAGACTGTCGTCGTCGTCCATCTGCACGGCCTGCGCGACCTCGACGGCAAGGGCGACACGCCCGCCCGCGACGCCCAGACGGCCAGGCTGATCGAATTGATCGGCAGGGTCCGCGATGACGGCGATGGGCTGGCCGTCTGCGGCGACTTCAACGTGCTGCCCGACGGCCGGATGCTGATCGCATTGCGCCAGATCGGGCTCACCGAGCTGGTGACGTCGCGCGGCTTCACCGACACGCGGACCTCGTACTACCGCAAGACGCCGCGCTACGCCGACTACATGCTGGTCAGCGGCGAAGTCGATGTGCGCAGCTTCGAGGTGGTGGAGGAACCAGAGGTCTCCGACCACCGTGCATTGTTGCTGGAGATTGGGTAGGGCTTTCAGTGTCTCGCTCGGATCACCTGCCCCCCAGATGCCCAATCATGGGATGGAGGTCCCGAGCACGGCTCAGCTATTCGAAATCAACGACCTCGTTGTTCAGCGGCAACTGGTTCCGATGCTCTCCGGCAAGCCGCGCTTCGATCTTGGCCGGCTCGCCGCTTTCGATGGCGTCGTCGCCGCCAGGGGGCAGCACACCTTGGCTGGAAAACCGAGAGAACACATATGGCAAGCCGTTGGCGTCGAGCGGCGACGGCCCATCCATGACATGGAAGTGCAGGTGGGGTGCCGTCGAGTTGCCAGTGTTGCCGAGCAGCCCTATGACGTCGCCAGCCCTAACGTGGTCACCTAGCTGCACTTTGAGGCTGTCACGCTGCATGTGGGCGTAGAAGGCGAAGGCGCCGCCGCCGATGTCGACCACCAGCATGTTGCCGCCGATGCTTTCGGTGGTAAGGCCCTTGGCGTCCTCGCTCGGCACTTGCTCGTCGGCGGCGTTGTAGGTGTTGACCACCACACCGTCTGCCGCGGCGTGGACGGGTGTTCCATAATAAGCGTAACTTGCCAGTTTCGAGCCGTCGCCAGTGAACACGCGGCCTTGATCGTCGAGCTTGACCCAGTCGATGGCGAACCGCTCCGGTACCCGCAACTGGCCATTGACCGCCATCACCGCCCCACGATGCGACGTTAGGCTGTCGCAGCAGCCATTGACCGCGACCCAGCCCTTGCCCCGCAGCGGCGGCTGAACGATGACCGCCGGCTTGCCAACGGTCGTGACTGCGCCATCGAAGCTGAATGTGGCCGGCACCGGACTGTCCTTGGGCATCGGCCCGGGCTTGCCGTCGGCCCCGGCACTTTGCCGTGTCGCAGTGACGCGCGCGACAAGATCAGTCGGCAACACGTCCGCCGCGCCGAAACTGACATCCATCAGCACGACGGCGGACGTTCCCGGTGGCAGCGTGCGACCCTTGCCGCCATAGACCGCCATCATCGCGCCAAGGCCGTCGTCCGCAAGCGACGACAGGCTTTCGCCGCTCTGGCTGAGTGCCTCGACCCTGTCGAGTCACGAAGAGCCGGCTCGGATTGACCACCAGGAGCTCGTAGGCGAGATGCACCCGGCCATCGGCTCCGAGGACCGGGTTCGGCTCGCTGATTGGCTTCACCGCTATCGAGCTGAACACCTCGTTCGACTTCAGCGACTGACCGAGCGCGGCAGTGGCTGCAAGCGAAGCCGTCAGAGCGACAAGTACCGGCCACACGCGCATTCGCTTACTCCATGGTTTGCATCGCAACCCCGACCGCAGCGGCAAGACAAAGATACGTTGTCGATGCTGGCGAGTGTCAAGCGGGGCGCAATGATGGGCCGCGGGGCGTTGGGGCGCACGATCGCACATTTGATGCCGCCCGCCGCGCCTTTCCCGCTTGCACCGAGGCCCTGCCAAGGCTAGCAAGGCCGCGGTTCACGCATCTTTTGGAAAGGTTTCCCATGGCGACGCGCAATCTTCTTCTCCTGCCCGGCGACGGCATCGGCCCCGAGGCCATGGCGGAGGTCCGCAAGCTGATCGCGGCCATGAACGAGAAGCTTGGCAGCGGCTTTGTCACCGAGGAAGGCCTCGTCGGCGGCTCGGCCTACGACGCCCACGGCCAGGCGATCTCCGATGCCGACATGGCCAAGGCGATGGCTGCGGACGCGGTGCTGTTCGGCGCCGTCGGCGGTCCGAAGTGGGACGCCGTGCCCTACGAGGTGCGTCCCGAGGCCGGCCTGCTGCGCCTGCGCAAGGACATGGAGCTGTTCGCCAACCTGCGTCCGGCGATCTGCTATCCGGCGCTTGCCGCCTCCTCCTCGCTCAAGCCTGAGGTCATTGAGGGCCTCGACATCCTGATCGTGCGCGAGCTCACCGGCGGCGTCTATTTCGGCGAGCCCAAGCAGATCATCGACCTCGGCAACGGACAGAAGCGCGGCATCGACACCCAGGTCTACGACACCTTCGAGATCGAGCGCATCTCGGGCGTCGCCTTCGAGCTGGCTCGCACCCGCAAGAACCACGTGACGTCGATGGAAAAGCGCAACGTCATGAAGTCTGGCGTGCTTTGGAACGAGGTGGTGACCGCCACCCACAAGGCCAAGTATGCCGACGTCAAGCTCGACCACATGCTGGCCGACGCCGGCGGCATGCAGTTGGTACGTTGGCCCAAGCAGTTCGACGTCATCGTCACCGACAACCTGTTCGGCGACATGCTGTCGGACGTGGCCGCTATGCTGACCGGCTCGCTCGGCATGCTGCCCTCGGCCTCGCTGGGCGCTCCCGACGCCAAGACCGGCAAGCGCAAGGCGCTCTACGAGCCGGTGCACGGCTCGGCCCCCGACATCGCCGGCAAGGGCATCGCCAACCCGATCGCCATGATCGCGTCGTTTGCCATGTGCCTGCGCTACTCGTTCAACATGGTGGCCGAGGCCGACCGCCTCGAGGCTGCGATCGCCGCCGTCCTCGACGACGGCCTGCGCACCAAGGACATCATGTCGGAAGGCAAGATCGAGGTCGGCACCACCCAAATGGGTGATGCCATCGTGGCGAAGTTCTTCGCCTGATCACAGGCCATTGGAATGAAAACGGCGCCCATGCGGCGCCGTTTTCTTTCGTAGCTGAGGGAAATTCCCTAGGCGGAGGGCACGTAGGGGGGCGGGACCCTCACGCCTTCAGGTACCGGCCCCCACTTGTTCTCATGCTTCTGCGACGGGATCAGGGTGAAGACGAAGATGATCAGCCCGCCGACATAGGGCAGCAGGATCAGCAGATAGAACCAGCCGGACAGGCCGAGATCATGGATGCGGCGGATGGTGATCGCGAGGCCGGGGAGCAGGGTGGCCAGCACGAACAGGCCGGGAAGGGCAAAGCCTGCGACCGGCTCCTCCATGCCAGAGTCCAGATTGCCCATCGCGGCGTCGATGGCGAATCCGGCTAGCGCCACCATCACAACGGCGATCGTCCAGAATAGGTAGTAGCCCCAATACTCCTTGCGCCGCGCGCGGGTGCGAAAGGTGGCGTAGTTGGTCGTGATGCCGCGCCAGAAATACGACCATAGCCCGGTCGACGCTTCGCCGTCGGTCGCATAGCTCGGCGCATATGTCCGTGCCTGGCCGGCTTGCGCCTGCACCGGCTGGCTCTCCGCCACGCCGCGGCGGCCGAACTGCGGCACTGTTCGCCCGGCCTGCGGGATCGAGGGTTCTTGCCTCGCGGCCGGCGCGTGGATGGCGAAGACATCGTGGGCCTGCCCGCTCGACGGCGTGAACTCGACCTGCGTGCCCTTGCCCATCGCGGCCGTTTGGTGCAAATCCTCGCGCGCGAAACCGTAGCGGTTGCCGTCGGCGCCGGCGATGAAGCCGAACCCCTGAGCCTCGTCGTAATGCAGAACTTCCCCGCGCATAGCCCCTCCGGCGCCACATCCGTCGCAACAGTGAGCAGAGTTTGCCTCACCCGGCAAGTCTAGCGCGCGGGCGCCTGCCGCCTGTGCCCGTATCGCCACAGATACGGTGGAAACGACGATACCACTGCATCACCCGATATAATGCGGTGAGAGAAGCGCCGACTCATGTTACCTTTTGCTAAAAAGGGCAATGGGGTAGGGAACGTTGTGACTCGGGTCGGCAGACCTCGAAACCTATTGATGACATGGCGACGCGGCTCCCCAAGGCCGCCTCCCCGGACGCCGGTTTCGGCGATGCGGAACTTCTGGGGCCTGATGCGGGCCTACTGGTTCTCGGATCGCTGGAAGGAAGCGTGGGGGCTAACGCTGGTAATAGCCCTCCTGACTGCACTTTCCAGCAAGGCCAGCGTCTGGATGGCCGAGGCCTCAGGCGAACTGGTCAACTCGATCGCCTTCTTCCACGACCCGGCGAGTCTCGCGCCGCTCGAATCTCTGCTCAGTTCCGCAGGCACGCTCCTCCTCCTCGTGCTGCTCAAGGATGCCGGCTTCACGGGCGTCCGCCATCTCTTCTCCACCACATTGCATCGTAAGTGGCGCGGCTGGCTCGACAGCCGCTTCAACGCCGCATTGCTCGACGCCAACCACACGCATTTCCACGTCCAGAACGACGGCGGCACCCAACAGCTCGCCCCCGACAACATCGACCAGCGCATCCAGGATTCCATCAAGGGCATGACCGGCGGCGCGATCGGCCTCGCCATGGGCATCATGAGCGTCGCCGCCTCGCTGTTCTTCGTCGGCCGCAAGCTGTGGGAGACGTCGACCTCGGTGCGCGGCCTCGAATTCCTCGGCAACTACGGCAGCTTCGTGCTGGCGCTGGGGGTCGTGGCCGCCTACGTGCCGCTGAACACGCTGATCGCCATAAGGCTCGGCGGGCTGATGGAGCGGTTGAACGTCCGCCTGCAGCAGGCCGAGGGGACGTACCGCAGCGAATTGAACACCCTCCTGCGTCGCAGCTTCCACGTCGCGGCGTCGCGCGCCGAAGGCGTCCAGAAATCGATGCACGACCGCCACTACGGCGACATCGACAAGACCTGGGCGCGCCTGAACACGGTGAACGCCGGCTACATGTCGTTCGAGCTGATCTACAATTTCGTCGCGGCGCGCTTCGTTGCCTATGCGCCGGGCCTCGTTCCCTACATGCACGGGCAGATCAACCTGAAGGGCTACGTCACCGGCGCCGAGCTGGTCAATTCACTGATCAGCCAGTGCTCGTGGTTCATCCAGGTGATGCCGGCGATCGCCTCGCTACGCGCCGATTCCCGCCGCGTCATGGACCTCGCCGAGGCAATCGAGAACGTGCAGCAGCCACAGCGCTTCTACGGCCTCACCGGCCAGGCCGAGTTCCGCTACGCCAGCCAGCATGCCGTCTTCGGGCTCGCTGTCCGCAATCTCGAGCTGATGCATCGCGGCAGCGACGCGCAGCCCTTCCTCACCGTCGCCAATCTGCGTTTCCGTCGCGGCGAATGGAGCTTCGTGTCCGGCGAATCCGGCTGCGGCAAGACCTCGCTGGTCAAGGCGATCAACGGCCTGTGGCCGTACGGACGGGGCGAGATCCTCCATCCCGAGGGGGTCTCGGCCTTCTACGCTACCCAGGACGTGAAGTTGCCGCCGGTGACGCTGAAG